>JAOAAU010000124.1 GCA_026418695.1 Clostridia bacterium | reverse complement strand
CCAGCGAATCCAGCTATGCGTGTCCGCGGAAATAAACTGCGAAAAGATACTAAGGAAAAATAAAAATGCTTTCGGATTCAAAAGATTGCACAACAATCCATTCTTAAAGCCTTCCTGAAAGCTTTTGTTTCCTTCAAAAGCAATATCTTCTCCCAATTGATTGTTCTTTTTAGAAAACGTAGAGAGGATCGTCTGTATTGCCAAATATACCAAATACGTTGCGCCCATTAACTGAATCAGTTTGAAAAGCAGCACATAATGCTGCAAAATCAGTGCAATTCCAAGAATCGTATACGTCGCATGAATCGCTAGCGCTGTTCCAATACCCAACGCAGAAGCAATTCCCGATCGTCTTCCAAATCCCAGACTGTTTTTCATTACAACAAAAAAGTCCGGTCCCGGAGACATTCCCGCCAGGATCCCTACTAAGAAAACCTGAATAAACATTTTTTACCCTCCCAAAATCTATGTTTCAACCCTTCTTCAATTCATACCTCGCCGCAAATACCTCCAATACTCCATCTGTATTTGTGAGCCTATGCTTTAAATCGTGATTACTTTCCAATCACTCTTCAGCATCTGAGTAAATGATTCTCCAATATATACAACCTCAACCCCCAGGCTGCTGAGCTTTTCTCCGACGCCATACATGTCTGCACACGCCTTGCATGCAATAACTTCAATATTATTCTCGAGCATTTCCCTGACATAGGCCTGCAGTTCCTCATCCTCCGAAAGCAGCTTTGCAGATGGTCCCCAGACCAACAACCGGACTACATCCCACCAGCCGTATCTTTCTGAATTCCTGGTGTACATAAATGCCATTTTCAATGCCACTTCCCGGTCCGGTGAAGTCCATAAAACTGCAAGTTTTTCCAGTTGATTCCCTTCAAGATACTCTTTCATTCCTAGTACCCCCTTATTATATTCCTCATACAAAGTTTATTGAAATAAAGAATGTACATCAGCCTTTCCAGGCACTCAACCTCTATGTACTTCTCTACATGTAATCTATCTTATTCATTCAAGCTTCAGTTCAGAAAGCATATATTTTATTTCAAAGCTATCGCTGTAAAATTCATCTTTTAATAATACTATTTTTCTCCCGGATCGGCTGGTATATGTCCAATTCACAATAATGATCGCTGGACAAACTCTTATCAATATATTCAAATCCGAAAGAATCTGCCGATCTGTAGCCAGAATTGGTGATCCATCTCCGATAAAGCTGAACCAACAGGCGCCCCACCTGTCTTCCCTTAATGTCCTCCGGCCGGAAGAATCCTACAAAGCGAAACACAACATACTTATGCGCTGGGATAGAAATCCCCGTCATTTCCTCAGGAATCTGTTTCAAATCCGTGACTTGCACGGAAGGCACATAATAGATATAACCATCCTTGTAACCGCTCCAATCCGTATAACCGTAGTATATTTCCGGATTTACGGCATTGGTAATATTTTGACGGTAATGATAGAAGAACTCTCTGCCATAGCTATTCGCAGCATTATTTCCGGTTTTACTGTGAATTTTATATTTTTTCCCGATGAGTTCAAATTTCTGGCGGAATACATAAAAGGGCCGATATGTTACGGAGTTCTGTACGGATAAGACATCGTTCAAATTGATCTTTTCCGTAATTCCGATGGAAACCTGTTCTGACCTGACTTTCAAAGGAGTCACCCCGAAACGTTTCCGGAAAGCCCGGATGTAAGACTGTTCGTGATCAAATCCATAGTCCATGGCAATATCAATCATCCTCATATTGGAGTGGATCAGCTCATTGATACTGGAAGTCAGTTTACGTGCTTGAACATATTCCATGATGGACTCTCCGGTCAGTGATTTAAACATTCTGTGCAGGTAATACTTGGATACTCCCGTATGTACTGCCAGCCCATCCAACGAGATTTTTTCCGCAATATTGTATTCTATATAGTTGACGCAGGATGCAATGACTTCCTTTGTATCAATCATCTTTTTAATTCCTCTGGTCCTATAAGAAAAAGCAACATCTGTTCATTTTTTATCCATTATATATGCTATTTTTATGATTGTAAACAATACGCAAACCTTAGGATACATCCTTTTGAGAAAGCATTGTCAACTTTGAACGTTTATTAAGGAGGTTTTTTATGAAAAGACGTGTCGTTATTACGGGTACTGGCGTTGTGTCATCGCTTGGAAATGGTACTGAAGCTTTTTGGAATTCGATTAAAAACGGGAAATGTGGTATTCACAAAATTGAAAGAGTGGATATTTCCGATTTGCCTACAAAAGTTGGGGCTGAAATCAAAGACTTTGATCCGTCCGTCTACATAGATAAGAAAGAAATCCGAAGAATGGACCGTTTTTCCCAGTATGCTGTTTCAGCAGCTCAAATGGCCATCGCGAATGCTAAGCTGGATCTCGAAAGCATAAGCAAAGAACGGCTCGGTGTTGTCATAGGCACAGGCATCGGTGGCATCGAAACCTTGGAAAATCAACATCAGGTTCTCCTGGAAAAAGGTCCGGGCAGAGTAAGCGCTTTCTTTGTCCCCATGATGATTCCTAATATGGCCTCTGGTCTCATTGCCATCCGCTTCGGTGCCAAAGGCTTTGTTGAATGTGTCGCAACAGCCTGTGCTACATCGACCAACTCCATCGGAGATGCTTTTAAGGTTATTCAGCGGAATGATGCCGACATCATGATCGCCGGCGGTGCAGAAGCTCCTATCACCCGGTTGACCCTTGCTGGTTTTTGTGCCAACAAGACCATGACGACCAATGAAGACCCGCTGACTGCCTGCAGACCTTTTGATATGAACAGGGACGGTTTTATTATTGGTGAAGGCGCAGGTGTTCTAATTTTGGAAGAATACGAGCATGCGGTAAACAGAGGGGCACAGATTATCGCAGAAATTGTCGGATATGGTTGCACCAACGATGCATACCACATTACAGCGCCTGCTGAAGGAGGTGAAGGCGGTGCAAGGTGCATGAAGCTGGCCATCGAAGATGCCGGAATAGCGTCTGATAAGATCGGATATATCAATGCACACGGAACCTCAACCGAATTGAATGATAAGAATGAAACTGCCGCAATCAAGACGGTATTTGGCGAGCATGCTTATAAATTAGCTGTCAGTTCAACCAAATCCATGACAGGCCATTTACTGGGTGCTGCTGGAGCCATTGAAGCCATTATTACGGCCAATACGCTAAAATTTGGCTTTTTGCCCCCGACCATTAATTATCAGACTACTGACCCGGAATGTGATCTGGACTATGTTGCGAATTCCGGAAGAAACGCAAACATCGCTTATGCTTTATCCAACTCCTTCGGCTTTGGTGGGCATAACGCGACCCTGGTATTAAAAGCAGTGGAAAGGTAACCTCCATCATCTTAAAACTCGAGAGCCTTGTTATTAAAATAAAGTGACTGAATTGTAAGTTAAATCAGAAGTTGTAATAAGCTTGAATAGCAATGCACTCCATGGGGTTGCATTGCTATTTTTGCCTTCTGCTGAATACTCTAAATGAAATTTTCCAGGAGTTTTATCGTTTCAGCAACAACTCTGGAACATCTTGTTTTAAAAACATTCTCTTCCTGTGCTTTCTTTCTCTCCTCAACATTATCCAGGTTATATTTTATAATCTCAACACAATTGAACCCACCATTCACTTCTTTAAACTTTTTACAGAAGTCCTTGGCAATATCATAACATTTTGTTCTTATACCTACATCCTTTATTGAGCCATTACCATACTTCAAGCCTAAAACCATCAGCCCCCCCGAAATGCAGCCACACATTTTCCCCTGACGTCCTACTCCACCACCAAAGGCAACGGAAATCTCCGATGCCTTTTCAAATCCTAAATCGAGTTCTTCACAAAATGCACACAATACTGCTTGTGAGCAGTTGCATCCATTCTCAAAATTCAAAACGGCTTGATCCTTTTTCATATAATAAAACCTCCAATTAATATAGCTTGGAGGTAATTTTACTATTTTCATTCAATGATTTCTTGTGAAAAAAGGCCATTTTTTGTTTTTATCGGTTCATAACAAACTTTTCTTTGTATTGCCCGGGTGATATCCCATAAGCATCTTTAAACAACTTTATAAAATACGATAGATTTTCAAAGCCTATACTAAAGCATATTTCCGTAACATTGAAATCTGTTGATTCCAGCAGGAATACCGCTTTCTCAAGTCTTTTTTTATTAATCCAAGTTTTTGGGGATTCACCAAAGACTTTTTTGAAATTCCGCTTAAAGGTCGTTAAACTGGTTCTCGTATTCCTGGCAAACTCATCAAGATGCAAGGCTTTATCAAAATTTTCTTCCATATATCGCTTAAGATCGATTTTTAACCCGCCTCGTACTTCATTCAGCATTTGATAAATGGATTGATTTTCATTAATAAGGGTTAGTAGCATTTCAAACAATTTTAACTTAAGAATCTCTTTTGAATAGCAGCTGGGATTAATAAAGTGCAATACAACTGCTTCAACCTCTTTTCTTACAAAATCGGACATGGTGAAGCAATGAAAACTGAATTCATTGTTTGCTATTGCTGGTTTCTGTATCTCCAAAATCCCCCAGAAATTTTTTACAAACTCAGTGATTAGAGCATCACTAATACAGACAACAATACTTTCAAACATTCCATCTTCAAGATCAACAATTTGATTCATGATATAGTTGCCTTTTTTAATAAATATTGCTTCTCCATTTTTGACTGAAGCCGATGCTTTAGATAACTTAATTAATTTTTCACCTTTTAGAATAAATATAAAAAGGTTGGTATTTGCATGTACATACACCTTTTCATTCGATGCATATACCTTATAGTTAAAAACCGAAGCATCTTCCATTTTAATGCAGTGGGACGGTTTTTGATTGATAAAGTGCTCAGGAATACTGATTTTCATTCTTTCTCCAACTTTTCCTTATACGATACAGATGATTGTTGATATTCCTTCATTTCAAGCTCAATAAAGCACGAGATCATGGTTCTATATACTTGCTCTATGAGATCAGGATTGACTTCCCTTTCCACTGCCAAACCACGTACCTTTTTAATAATTGCTTCCACTCGGTCAGGAGCTTTAACGGCATCCTCATCTTTTTTAAAACCGGCAGCCTGTCTCACATAGCTGCTTCTTTCAGCGATAAGCTTCACGATCTCCTGATCAATCCTGTCGATATTTTCTCTGACTTCATCCAAGTTTTTGCATGGCTGCATCTTCATTCTCCTTCTATGCTCCTTGGTCATCTCTCAATATATTTTATGAGTGATTGAATTCTCTTCTCCGATGACAGTACAATGATTGAGAACGTTAAGCCCAAGAGGACTCCAGTCAATACATCCGATGGATAATGGACAAACAAGTATAATCTGGAAAATGCGATTAAAACTGCAATGGAAATGAATAAACTGCCGCTCCCCTTAATTTTCCCTGCCAGAATCCCTGCAGATGCGAAGGCCGTTGTGGCATGACCCGAAGGAAAAGAAAAGTAGCAGGATGGTTTTCTTATTAAAATTTCAATGGACTGTATATCCACAAAAGGTCTCGGCCTGTGAACCAGAGGCTTTAATACTGCTTCAACCAGCAATACCTCAAGGAATATTCCGCAAAACACCATCACGCCTGTTAACCGGTGTTCCTTTTTAAGAAATAAAACCAATCCAAGAATCACCCATAACACCGCTTGGTTCCCCAAATATGTAATCCACGGCATCAGTGTATCTAAAAATGGACTCCGCAAGTTTTCCTGAATCAAGTAAAGAGTATAAAGATCAAACTGCTTGATGAACTCGAACATACCTTCTCCTATCTCTCAAAAATATAAAGCTTTCCATTCTCCGGTCTTTTCCATTCGGGCCCCTTGAACCCTCTTTTTTTGAGTTCTTTCTTCAGAAACATCATCGTAAAAGCATGACTCACGATGAGGACATTCTCATCTAGTTTCCCCAAAATCTCATCCAAAGCACCTGCAATTTGTTTTTCAAATTCAGAAGTATATTTCCGGGACGCGAAAGTTCTGATTCTGACGATCACCGCCCATAGGATAAAAGGCAGCCTCAAGTTATCCTTTGCTGCTGTATTCAGCTGAAATTCTCTTAATTCTTTCAATTCAATACGATTTCCCTGATAAATGGTTTGTGCGGTACCTACTGCCCTTGGCAAATCACTGCTATAGCATTGCTGCCAGTCCACGCCGAACAAATCTACTTCCCCAATCTCAATATCTGCTGTATCGTATTCCTCAAACCATTGAGCAATTTCCCTTGAAGTAACCCATTTTTTGTCAGGCAAATCCTTCAAAACTCTGAAGTGCCTCACCAATCCAACTTTCATAGTCTTCATCCCCAACTGAACCTGTAGTTTTAACCCCTATTTTAACACAGCTGCAGATCTTTGGAAACTAGAAGTATCATCCGGCAAACGTTAGAGTTTATAAAAAATATTTAGTACTTTGATTAAAAACTGAGGTTGTTATCCGGCAGCCTCTGTATTTATTCTTCACAAGTCTGTGTAATAGCCTCTGACTTCTGATCTCAGAAACTCAGGCAGTAAGCTCTGCATCAACAGCAGGATCTATCTTCATAATGTCTTCTATATGCTCCAGTAAATACTTTTTCCCCTGATCATTGATCACTACCGCGTCATACTCAACACCCTTGAATGTCCTCTTTTCCGTTTCAATTCCGTATTGTGCAGACTGTTCGTTGGTTACCGTTCTTGTCTTTCCGTCATTTGTTTCCACTTCACTTAAAAGGCCTAACTTTTTCAGCCTTTTATTCAGTCCCACACCGGTCATTTTCTTACTTCTGCTGGCATCGATACACTGATTGATGCATCTTGAAAACTCATTCACACCGATTTTTCCTTCCGAAAAAACAACCCTGCTTTTTTGTTCAGCGGTAATGATGAAGTCTGCATTTTTTCCGCTGCTTTTACTATAAGCTCCTTGGATCACATTCTCCAGGACTTCGGATACATAGTAAAAACACCGGATGATTCTCGGGTCATTTAGAAAGCTGTCCTCGGCGATCAATTCGCCCGTTAGTGGATCTACCCCCTTTGCAATCTTTTGCAGCAGATTTTTCGCCTTCTCCATTTTTTCATAATCCGCAATCATTATTTGCCTCCTCCTTGTGTATAATGCGATGCGTCTATATTCTTAAAAGCTTTGCACTAGATGTTCGATTTGCCGTCTATTGAGAGGTTATAGTGTTGTCCAGGCATGCGATTCCCTCAATTTGCACCAAACATCCCTCATCAACGAATTTTGAAGTAATCGTGGTTCGTACAGGATAAATGTCTTTATTAAAATATCGGACCCAAACCTCATGCATTTTGTTAAAATCCTCAATATCTTTTAATATCACGGTCAGCTTCATTACATGGTCAAGATTCAATTGAATTTCTTCAAGGGCTTTTTTCAGATTTTTCATTGTCTGGTCCATTTGTTCTTCTATGGTAGTCAAAACATTACCGCTTTCATCGACGGAACCACCAAAATGACCGATATATACGGTATCATGGTGTATAACAAATGTTGATATCTGATACTGATCGTAGGGTGGCAGCGTAATCCTCCTGATCATTGCATTTCCTCCTGCATGTCCAATTTATTTATTCTTACCCAAATTTTACGAAACACATGTTCGGTTGTCAATATTTCTCTCGAATTACCATTGATAGTATTCATACATACTTTCTCACTTTAATACATTTCAATCTCTTGATTTATCAAGAAAAAGGAAAAAGGAAGGCCTAAGCCACCTAAAGCTTAAGTCTTCCACATATATTTGATTAAGCACTAGTCGTATAAGAAACATAGTGAATAAAAGCTGCTCTCTGAGGCCTTTTTTACCTACCGAATGATCAAATCCTGTTTTCCTTAGTCAGCTCATTGGATATCTGATGATACTTCCTGTATTTGCTGCTTAGAATTAATATGTACTGCTCCATACTGTTGAATAAACCCTTGTATGGTTCCAGGAGTTCATTAAACCGGATAAAATGCTCTTCCTTTGCCATCTTCTCCAAATGACTCTGAACACTCTCCCTGGAATCCGACACTTTCCTTTTAAAAGCCTCAGGGTCATTCATGACAAACTCAACCTGCTTTGCGAACATGTTTTCAAAACGTTCGATCCGCGCTTCATTCATCTGTCCATAGAGCTTTTCAATCACCATATTGGTTTCCTCTGTGGTTTCCATATCAGGTGCGGCATCCAGGAGTTTCACCAGTTGCTCCCATGCAATGACCTTCTCCTGGCTGTCCAAAGGCTCATCCAGGAACTGTCCGATCTGGATGGAGACGACCATTCCCAGCATACCCGGGAAAATCCTCTGCAATTCCCGCTGCATATACCCGGCGTACTCTCTGTCACGGGCTATAAGCTCATTATTCAAAGCCTCCAGATCACTTTCAGCAGGGATAAAATTCCCCGATCCGGATTGACTCAACAGTTCCTCAAGAAAGCTTTGTTTCCTTTGAAGACTGCTAATTTTAAAGGACATACCATTGATCTGTTTCCTCAAAATGCTTTTGGATCGAGTCGGGTTTTCTAGAATCTCCCGTATAGTACTCATGGATAGATCCAACCTTCGAAAAAAAGAAATTTGCATCAGTGTTTGTATATCTTGTTCCGAATAGTTTCTGTACTGGTTTTCATTATCCTTATCAGGTTGAATAAACCCTTCCGCCTCATAGTAGTAAATGGCTTTCTTGGTTAGTCCGGTCTTCTTCATCACTTCATGAATCCTCATGATCAACACCTCCGAACTTCAATATAAACTATTCCCTTGGGATACAGTCAATAGTTTCTTTCATAAACTGCCAAGAGACCCTCCCTAAGGACGGTCTCTTGCTTGATTCATTGGTTTGGGTCCCTTTACTTAAATGTTTTACTACCCTTTCCGGGCAATCATTTCAATTTCGACCTGTGCATTGAGCGGCAGCGCAGCCACCCCAATGGTCGTTCTTGCCGGATACGGAGCAGAAAATTGTTTTTCATATATAGAATTCATCGCGCTAAAGTTGTTCATATCCGTTAAAAAAACATTCACCTTCACAACATGATCCGGGGTTAATCCGGCAGCCTCCAAAACATTAAACAGATTTTTAAAGCACTGTTCCGTTTGGGCTTTGATATCCCCTTCAACAAGCTTTCCGGTAGTACTGTCAATTGGTGTCTGCCCCGACAGATAGACCAGTTCTCCTGCTTCAACCGCGTGGGAATACGGGCCTACAGAAACAGCCCCTTTTGCAGAATAAGCTTTTCTTAACATTTCAAAACCCCTTTCGTTTTAACTTATTTTTATATCGATCATTACCTTTGTTTCCACTCTTCCGCCAGAATGCTATAGTGCAGTTCATTGTCCCAACGCCCATCTTTGAATCGGGCTTTTCTAAGCTCCCCTTCTTTCTTCATCCCCACTTTTTTCATGATCTTTTCCGACTGTAGATTATTGGCATTACAACGTGCAACAACCCTGTGCAGCTTAAGATTTGAAAAGCAAATCTCCGTAAGCTTACTTGCGATCTCCGTTGCATACCCTTTACCCCAGAAAGCCGGGAGGAGAAAGTATCCGATTTCCCCGCCGGTTGGCCTCATATTCTGTAGAAGAATCATGATATCTGCAACCCCGATAAAGCTGCCATCGATTGCAGAGAGCACTGCATACTCGTACCCTTCCCTGTTTTCAAAGGTCTGATTGTTTTTCAAAATTTGGTCAAAATACGGACGCAGTTCCTCTTCAGTTGCTACTCGATCCATCAAGGCGTACTTCATCACCTGTTCATTGGAGAATACAGAATAGAATAGATGAAAATCCTCTTCCCTCAATTCTCTGAAAACCAGCCGTTCACTTGTAAAATGCATTATTCCAGCCTCCAAGCATTGTGTTACAGTAAATTATATACGGAAAAGGCTTCTTCATGTCTGCAAAATATCCTTTAGGATTCCTGATGGAGCTGACCTCCCTCCTCCCAGAAATCTCATCCGAAAGGATTCCAGCTCTTGATCTGTTCTCCGAGCAGCATTCTTACGCTTTTAGGGTCTATGATACTGCGAAAGGCCTCGGTTGTTTCTGTTTTAAACATCTTTCTGGAAGATTCCTTTGCTTCCTCCGTGGAATTCCAGTGCTGAATCATCAACCATTGCCCCTCTTCCCTCCCCTTAACCAGTTCGGTATCCATAAACCCTTTTTGTTGCGAATGGTAGTTTACTTCGAGGGAATCCACGATTTGAACAAATTCTTCCTCTGAAATTCCCGGGGAAATCTTAAACTCAACAATCTCAGTGACGCATCTTAATTTCATTTTTATTACCTCCATGAAATGATATTGGTTGAACATCAAGTTCATCTTATACGGATACCGCTTTCATGAATAGTAAAAAAACGACACCTCAGCTGTATTGAAGGATTTGCCTCACAGCCTTTTTTTCATGGATAAACTGAGAAGGAGCACAACCAGCAAACTCCTTGAATTCTTTGATAAAATGGTTCTGATCGTAGTATTCATTTTCATAAGCCACTTCGGTCAGACTCGGAAAACGCTTTACCTCCAGCTGACGAATCACGTTTTGAAAGCGATGAAGCCGTTGAAACTGTTTGGGGCTGATGCCGATATACTTGGCAAATATGCGTTCCAGCCTTCGGGGATGGACTCCAAAACGTTCGCAGAACTCCTGGATATCCATGTGATCGATACTCATGTGAAAATACCTGAAAATAAGGCAAACCTCTTCAGACGGAATTTCTTCGGTATTTAAGATTTTCAGCAGTTCTGTTTCCAGAAGTTCCAGCTTTTCAGAGGTGTCACCAGCCAAACCGAGTTTTTCCTCGATCCTTGATGTAAACTCGTGAGCAAAGAGCACTACTTCAATGTTTTTGTTTGCAAACTCAATCAATGGTGTTTTGAAAAACGGATACACTCCCAAAGGAAGGAACGAAATCCCCAAAACATCCAAAGGGCCTGACTGACGAATAATTTGGAACCTGCTCCTTATCCCATTGAGATGAATTCGTTTCTGCTCGCTCTCCAAATTTCCTGCAGAAATATACTTTATGGCAGAAGAGAAATGCAGAATCAAATCTGCATTGCAAACCGGTAATAATTTATGATCTACGCCAACCCGCTGGTCACTCTTTATTTCCCAGAAATAATTAATCAACTGCGTTAACACGGGATGCTTTACTGGATACTTCATGGTTTGCAATAAATTCATTCTAATCACTCTCCTTCAAGCCTAAGATGGATGCAGCATCTACTCCGCAAGATAGTCGACCCAGGCAACTGCCTCTCTACCCTTATCTCTAAGGATGCTGTTACAGTGTCCTGCATGATATTGCATATGTCTGATCTGCATGAAAACGACATCCATGTTGGTTATTTTACCATAAATTACAGATTCCAAAAGAAGCCAGTCATCCTCCCTGCCTTCAAAAAACTGCTGCCAAATCTTTTTGACTGCATCCTTGTATACGGCTACTTCTTCTTTTGATAAAAAGCAATCCGGTTCTCCATCCAGCTCAGGAAAAACCTTTTTGTCGGAAAACGGCTCGCTAAAACCATTATTCTCCCGCCTCATCCAAAAATGTAGGCCTGTAAAAGCGTGTACCAGCTGCTGCCAGAAAACAAACCCTCCGTTTTTTGCACCCCATAAATCCTCGGGGCACTGGTCAATCATCTTCTCCAGCATTGAAAATGAAAACTCGAAATGTCTTTTGACAATATGGATCATCTTTGATTGCGGCATGCTCCTTCTCCTTTCTGAATACTGCTTCACCCAATATCGAAAAAAACTGTCCTTTCCATGGGACGCGTCTATTTCCTTAAGTATATGCCATGAATCATTTCTGACTGAAAATTCACTTCCAACGGTTAAAAAAGATAAAAATGGCGCTAATTCAAAGTACTTGATCTGCCATAAGATGCCATGGCCTTTTTATGAAAGTCAATACTCTATCCTGTCACTTGATCTCATGTTTAATGATGAAACAGCCTCAACCCGGTCATTGCCATGACCAGCCCATACTCGTTGCATGCTTTTACAACGAGATCGTCCCTTAGCGAGCCTCCGGGTTGAACAATGTATTTGACCCCGCTTTTATAGGCGCGGTCGATATTGTCCCGGAACGGGAAATAGGCATCGGAACCCAGGGTTACATTTTTCAATTCCTTCAGCCACGCTTTGCATTCATTTTCTGAAAGCCTTTCAGGAACTGTTTCAAGGACGTCCTTCAACATATTCAATTCATATTCCGTGGCATCGTTCCTCACAAACAGGTCAATGGCATTGTCTTTTTCCGGTCTTCCTATGCCTTGCTTGAATTTTAGGTTCAAGACCCTCGGATGCTGTTTCAAATGCCACAGATCCGCTTTGTCTCCTGCCATCCGGGTGCAGTGGATTCTGGACTGCTGTCCCGCTCCACACCCGATGACCTGGCCGTTAAACACATAACATACGGAATTAGATTGAGTATACTTTAATGTGATCATCGCCACGATCATATCCCTTTTTGCTTCCAATGAAAGATCTTTGTTTTCCGTAATCACATTTTTCAAATCTTCAAAGGTCGGAACCACGGTATTCCTCTTCTGAACAAACTCGATTCCATAGATCAACCTGTTTTCTATTTCTGCAGGTTCATAGGAAGGATCAATCTCGATGATATTATATTTCCCGCCCTTTTTTTGTTTAAGGATCTCCAGTGCTTCCGGCGTATACCCCGGAGCAATCACCCCATCGGAAACTTCTCTTTTCAGAATGGATGCCGTTGCTCTGTCTACCGTATCACTCAAAGCTGCCCAATCCCCAAAGGAAGACATCCTGTCGGCTCCCCTTGCACGTGCGTAAGCAGCCGCAACCGGAGTTAATTCAATATCCTCGACGGCATACGCCTTTTTCATAGCATCCGTCAGCGGCAAACCGATGGCTGCGCCTGCGGGGCTAACGTGTTTAAAAGAAGCAGCCGCCGGCAGACCTAAAGCAGCTTTTAATTCCTTCACCAACTGCCATGAGTTCAATGCATCCATAAAATTGATATATCCGGGGTTTCCATTCAGTACTTTAAATGGAAGTTCTCCGCTGACAAACTGCAGTTGGGCAGGTGTCTGACTCGGATTGCATCCGTACTTTAATTCATAGGTTTTCATAGAATCCTCCTGAAATAAAAAACCACCTGGGCATTTTTCTACCCAGGCGGCCGATAATCTTGATCCATCATGCTCCCTATAGGGTTTCCTATTTTTCCGCCAGTCACATGATTTGGTTGTTTTATCCTTTTTAATAAGTATATGGTCTGGATTCTCATCTTGTCAATCGTTTTTTCAAACTACAGCCTTTTTTATCCTTGAAGATTGATATTTCTTTTTGAGCGCCATCGCTTCATGGATATGCACGATCAAATGCCGAGTGATGGGCATCAACAAAATACCTGCTACGTTTTTTCTCCCCCAAAAATCAATCAGCCAGCGCGACGAGCCCTCTTCCAGTACTGCGCCTTCATCGAGAATCCGCTGCAGTCTTTCCGGCTTCATTTTCATTCTTAAATCAGAAGGTTGAAGTTTTTGAATCTGCTCCCGGGTCTTTCTGCCAACAGCGGTCCTATAATTCCGGAATTCCAGCATATCCAGCCTTGAACTCAATTCAACAATTTCCTCATTCGACATGGCATTTCCCGTATCACTAACCGCAACATCCAATTTGCTCCTCCACTGCCCTGCATTGTAGACTTGAGGTTCATCTGCCACTAAAATATTCATGGTGATGTCTTCGATTCTTGTGATATGCCACAAACACCATGCAATGGTCGTGCTCTTTTCATCCGGCTTTGCTCGAAAAGCTGCTTCCTCGAGATCTTCCCACAGTTCATCTTCAAAGGTAACCTCATTGATCTTCGATACTTCGGAGGAATGTGCCATGGCATGCTGATCAAGACAGATTTGTATTGCTTCTTCAAATCGATCCGGTTTGAGCAACAGACTCCTCAGAAGATTTTGTTTCGAGTTCCATACGGCATTTCTATTATTCAAGCGCTTCCCTTCCTTCTTACTACTTTTTCATAGTATACCTTACTAAATATGACTACAGCTTGTCATATTCCCGGTAAAAACTCCAAGCTGACCAACTTATTGCAGCTTTAAAGCCTCAAATACAATCGAACAACAAGATTTATTGGTTTCTTCCATCTCTTGAAGATCTTATTCAACTATATATAAATATCTGCTGGCCAGTCCTTTATCATATAAAGCTTGACCACCCCTTGCATCATTCATCTTCATTGTATAGATCTCCAGGTTTCCCTCCCTTTCAAAGTACGACTGAAATTTGGGCAAAACCCTCAAGGTATTTTCATAAAGGCCATATTCATTCCGACTGTATTCAATAGCACTATATGACATTGAGTTCTTTTGAAGGATCTCTGCGAGCCTTGTATGCTCCTTTTGAAGAGCAGTCCGGTCTTTCTGTTTTTCATCGAATATATACTGGGAGTAATACAAATACAGCCTGCTTTTTGTTTCCTTCAGCGTACTGATGAGCTGTTCCAAATCACAGCTGAAGTATAGGCTGTCCACAGAAAGGATAGTGCTTGGTGCCAGTCGGTAATCTGCTAATGTATCAATATTTCCTTCAAGATATTCAATTGTTTTATTATATTTTCGAACAATTTTTGTCTTTAGCTGGTCGATTCCAACTCCCCGGCAGTGATATCTGCCTGTAAGCTGGTTCAGGATGCTCCCTGTTCCGCACCCGATATCCATAACCGTGTCCGTTGAGTCAAACCGGATAGAATGAAACAAATGATCCAGCTGGGCCTTATCCATCATATTAAAAAGGTACATGCGATAGCCATAAACTTCTTCACAGTAGTCAAGATATGCAGCGCTATCCGTCGCACGGTCCATGAATTGATTGAAGTCTTCTCTTCTTTTTTCTTCATTGATTTGAAAAGCCTCATTTTGACCTGCTTCTGTAAGTAAAAAGCTTCTTTTATCCTTTGCAGCAAGAAAACCATTATCCACGAGCCATGCCATTTCTTTATCAATATCAAACTTCTCGTGACGGATCCACTCAAGATTTGTTAATACAGTGTCCACTGTAATGTGCTGGTTTTGATTTGAAAGATTATAGGCAATATATAATAGAATTTCATGTGCTGTTTTCAAGTCAAAATCCTCCCATGAAAACCATTGTTTTCATGTTATTATATATCATACTTTACCATCATTCTATATCTCGAATAAAAAAGAGTTAAACACAGAGATTCATTCTCTCGTTTAACCCAAAACATTTTATTTATAATTTTCAGTATAATATTTCTTTCACTTTCAAATACCGGTCACCCACATATTCCTTAGCTGGGGCAATAAGCCCTTTCCAGTTACCGTCAATCCAATCCAGATAGGCCTTCACTCCCTGACGATAACTGTTTTTCCATATGCTGTAGTTCACGTAAAGCCAGAAAGCAGGCTTTGCAATCTGAGCCATGGCATCTGCGTTTGATAAGCATACTGCTTCACAGTCTCCTTCGCCCACCTGAATTGGTGACGAATGGGTCAGAATACACTGCTTGACTTTTTCAATCTTGTCTTTGGGCAGCGAATATTCAGTCAGAATTCTTTCTGCAAGGTCCGCACCGGCAATATGATGTTCATTTGCAGTTTCCGGATCCACTATCACGGAAAAATCATGAAGGTAAGCAGCAAGTTCTACAACTTCCTTGTCTGCATTGAAACGTTCTGCCAGTAATTCGGCATAGTTAGCTACAACC
>JAOAAU010000076.1 GCA_026418695.1 Clostridia bacterium | reverse complement strand
AATCACAGTAATGCCGGGGTACACCTCACATATTTTTTGCCTACCATAATACTGAATGCCAAAAATGCTGAAACGGCATTTTTAAAAAGCTCTTGTGAAAGGGTTTTGGCAAGTAATGGGTTCATGCTTTTTCCGTGCTTTTTATATAAAACATTCTTGACAAATTGAATAGGTTGTGCAAAAATATTTCAAAAGGTGAGTATGCTTAAGAGCAAGAGGCTTGAGCAGCATAGGGATAGAACATCCTACACGCGAGAAGATATACCCCGCGGAGTCACTACAATGGTGATTCTGCGGGGTTTTTGCATTTATCAACAAAAAAATCTGTAATATATGATTAAAAATGGAACAAAACCAGTTTGGATGTTTAAGTTTCAAAGGGGGGACTTGACGATGAGCATAAGAAAATCCAAGTATCTGGAGACTCCTCTCCTTGCAACACCGAGGTTGATTTTAAGGAAATTTACACTGGACGATGCAATGGACGTTTATGAATACGCAAAAGAGCCTGAGGTAGCAAAATACGTGACATGGGAAGCTCATAAATCCATTGGGGATGCGGTCAGCTTTATTAACTGGGCACAGGACCGGTATGCAAGTGACTCAGGCGGAGATTGGGGAATAGAGTACAGGGAAAACGGAAGAATTATCGGATCGTTGGGCTTTGTAAACCTGGAAACCGTCAATTCCTGCGGAACGATCGGGTATGCTTTGTCCAAGGAATACTGGGGGAAAGGGCTCATGACTGAGGCTGTGAAAAGGCTGATCCGTTTCGCCTTTGAAGAGATGAAGCTGAACCGTATCGATGCCGTACATGTTTGCGAAAATGAAGCCTCAGGGAAGGTGATGCAAAAAGCCGGTATGACCTACGAAGGACTTCTGCGGCAGAGATTGTATTCAAAGGGAAGGTACTGGGATGTAAAGCAATATGCAATCTTAAAGGATGATTTGATACAATCAGTTAAATAGCAGAGCGAGGGGACGGACAGAATGGATATCATCATCAAAAAAGCAGAAGAAAGAGATTTGGAAGATATACTGCGACTCCAGAAATTGGCCTTTATGGGGGAAGCCAGGCGCCACAACGATTTCAGTATAGCTCCGCTGCACCAGACCATCGAGGAAATAACGAAGGAGGCGGAAAGCAGCCTTATCCTGAAAGCTGTTTTGGACAAACGGATTGTGGGCTCGGCAAGGGCATATGAAAAAGAAGGAACCTGCTATATCGGCAGGGTCATCGTGCATCCCGAGTATGAGAATAAAGGAATCGGAAAGCGCCTTATGACAGAAATAGAGGCGAATTTTAAGGACTGCAGATATGAACTATTTACCGGATATCTGAGCGAAAAGAATATTGCCTTTTATGAAAAGCTTGGGTACAAAAGGTTTAAAATACAACAGGTTTCAGAAGCTGTGCAGTTGATCTTTTTTAAGAAGTGAGGGAAAGAAGGGGTTTTTGTGAGAGTATTGGAAAACCGTCTAAAAGAAGAATTGACAGCGATGGGGGCTTCACTGGTTGGCTTTGCTGATTTGGGAGATCTGCCGGAAAAAACAAGGGATGGATTTCGTTATGGGGTTTCAATTGCAGCTGCAATCAATCCAGGTGTCATTCATGGAATTATCAACGGCCCAACGAAAGAGTACTATGCTGAGTTTGAAAAACTGAACGAGATGCTGGATTGTATGGACTTGCGTGGAGCTGAGATATTGAAGGAATTTGGATTTAATGCATATCCGAAGACCCGAAGCAATGTAACAACAGACCCGGCGACCCATTCCACCATTTTGCCGCATAAAACAGTGGCAACCAGAGCAGGGCTGGGATGGATCGGGAAGTGTGCAGTACTGGTTACTCAAGAGTTTGGCTCCGCAGTGAGAATATCTTCCATACTGACAGATGCACCTTTGACAACAGGAAACCCTATTAATGAATCCAAGTGCGGTAATTGCAATCTGTGCGCAGAAAGCTGTCCGGCTGGGGCTGCAACCGGAGAGCTGTGGAATGTTGGAGTGAAAAGGGATTCCTTTTTTAACCCGCATAAGTGCAAGGAAACAGCTCAAAAGAGAGCCGCTCAGGTAGCTCTGGGATATACGCTATGCGGGCTCTGTATACGCGTGTGCCCGTGGACCAGAAAATACATAGAGAAAAATGGAATCAGTGATTCCGGAGAAAATGTTTTTGAAGGAAGGTGATCGGATGCCAAACATCGATTATGACTCCGGGGGGATCGATATGCTGGATTCAATTAAGGAATTATGGGAGCAGCTGAACCAGCATCACAGGGTGTTATCTCCATATTTCGAGCACCATTATAAAAACTTCACGTTTGAAAAAAGAAAAAAGAGCCTTGTGGAAAAAGCTCAGCATGCAGAATTAAGAATTGACTTGGCTTCTGATAAAATAAGCGGTAAGTATGTGGGGTACTGCATCAGTACAATGAATAACGAGAATACTGGAGAAATTGAATCCATTTTTATAAACAACGAGTACCGGGGGCAGGGGATCGAAGATCAATTAATTTCCAGAGCCCTTTCGTGGCTGGGTGAGAAAGGCGCTCAAAAAAAGACAGTATCGGTAAGTGTGGGGAATGAGCAGGTGTTTGCTTTCTACGAACGATATGGGTTTCGTCCGAGAATGACAATGCTTGAGCAGGTTTGAAAGGAAGTGGAAGGATGTTGAAGATCAGAGAAGCAGGTGTGGAAGACGTATTGGAAATTGCCAAAATCAAGGTGGAAACCTGGAGGAGCGCTTACAAAGGATTGATCCCTGATCATTACCTGAATCAATTGGATTATAACGAGCAGGCACAGAAGTTTGACGGGATCATTTCTAAAAGAAAAGATACCTTTGCACTGGTAGCGGAAGACGATTCAAAAGTTGTTGCTTTTGCGGTCGGTGGAAGAGAGCGGAGCAGTGAGTATCATTACGAAGGTGAAGTTTATTCGATTTATGTCCGGGAAGAGTTTCAGAAAAGAGGGATTGGACGGCACCTCATGTCGTGGTCGGCAAAAAAACTGAAGGAGATGGGGATTGACTCCATGATGGTCTGGGTGCTGGAGGGGAGCCCTTATAGGAGGTTCTACGAGACTTTGAACGGAAAGTTTATAGAACGCATGCCGTTTGATCTGGTAGATGCCGAGCTGCAGCTGGTTGGATACGGCTGGAAGAATATTGCGAATACCTTTAATTTCTGTATTCTCGATAGTGAAGACAACAGTAAGGGAGCATAGAATAATGACAGATTTAAGGTTTGAAGCCTATCAACCCGGAGATGAAGTGGCGATCTCCAGCCTTGTCTGGGAGGTTTTTTCCGAGTATGTCGGACCGGGGTACGCTGAAGAAGGAATTGAAACCTTCAGGCAGTTTATCCAGCCGGAAGAGTTGAGGAAATCCGCCGCATCAGGCTGTTTCAATATGATTTGCTGCTGGAGTGGAAGCGAACTGGCTGGGGTGATTGCCATGCGGGACAGCAACCATGTCAGCCTGCTTTTTGTCAGGAGGGAGTTTCACCGGAAGGGCATTGCTCATGAGCTATTCAGGCTGGCTAAGGGAGAGTGTCTTGGCAATCACCCCGAGATATCGGAATTTAGTGTGAATTCTTCCCCCTATGCGGTAAACATCTATGAACGTTTGGGATTTGAAGCAACCGGACCGGAGGAGACGCAGAATGGAATCACTTATGTGCCGATGAAAATGACCTCACAAAAAAGTTGACATATGAATGGTAGTTTTATATGATGGTCATGTAAAGGCTATCGGACTTCTGTTTAGAACGATTCGATTGTATTGAATTCCTTATCAGAGATGGTGAACGGATGAACCTTAAAACTACCTATCATTATTCGTATTTTATCTACCCGTTTTTAGTGCCCCACGAGAGATACAAGGATTTTATCGGCAAGTTTTTGGTCGATGAAACCAACTGGAAGCTGAAGATCAGTGATGACCTTGTAGATCTGAATACGCACGCTTATTTTTTGCCTTATGTCAAAAAGTTTCTCTTTCCAACATTGTATTGGTCGGAGCATTTTAAAAACCAGTTTGAGGGAATGTCCTCCCGGAAAAAAATCGATACCATCTCAAAACTTACATGCGTTAACTTCGATTATATCCTGGATAAAACCAAGAAGGTGAACTACAGGTCTAATGAATCGGCGATCAATTTCGAAATCCTGCGCATTGAACTTATCTGTTTTGAACCGGGAATCTGTTTTCTGGTTTTGAAAACTCAACTGGATAAGGAAGACGGAGTCTATTCGGATGATATTCTGAATTTTAATTACAAGTTCAGGACCATCAATCCCCGATATCAGAAAAAGAAGAAGACCGAAGGCATTTTTGTAGAGAATACACAGTTCAATGCGGTAGAAGATTTGTCCAGTTTTATTGGGCATTTACTCTACGGCTATGAAGATGTTGAAAGGGAAAATATTTATTTTGACCGGCTGTTTACTTATTCCTATATGTGCCTGGATGAGAACGAGTGGAACGAAAACCGGGATTTGAACGAAATCATTAATGAGTTTTATAAATTCCAGTATGTTTTGCCCAGCACCTACGGATCCACCTTTGATCCGGATTTCAAGGGCATCAAGGATAACACGTATACCCGATGGAAGTATTCGATGTACGGCTTTTCAAGGGAATCGGGGGTTGTGTTCTCTTCACAAAGAGAAACCTTCAACTGCACCAAACTGCCTTACTACTTTGAAAACATGTACTTTTACATATTCCTGCTGGCGTTCTACCAGAGAATCACGCTGATCCTGTTTTCACAGGAGCTCATGGCCAGCGGGACCAATAAAATCGATGAACTGAAAAACAGATTGACAAAATTTACGCATTTTTGCTGGTTCAGTCAGATTACCAATTCGGAACAGGGAATGGATCTCTGGAAAAAGTGGCAGAAGGCCTTCGACCTGCCGGCGCTGTTTGATGAAGTCCAAAAGGAATATGCGGAGTTCTATGATTTTACGGTGGCCAAGGGTCAGGAGAAAATCAACCTGCTGCTGATCGTCATCTACACCATCAGCGTTTTATATGCTGGAATGACGCTGCTTGTGGACTTGAAAGTAATTTTGCCGGAGCATGAGTGGGCTAAAATTATCCTTGAAGTCACCTTGACGCTGACGATTGTCACCTACCCTTTATATGTAGGATTTAAGGCGCTGCTGAAACGGATGGGCAAATTGTCCAAGAATAGGATGTTGTAAACCGTGGCGACGGCGGAGCAATAAAACGTGAAGTAACCAGTAGGAAACCCAAGGCAAGCTGAAGAGAAAACAGCTTGCCTTGTTTTTTAATGTAAAAATTAGGAATCAAGCAATTAGAACCGGAATAGAAATAACTACAAGGGAAAAACTTAGTCAGATGAGGTTCTAACGGCGAATACGCAGAATTATCAAGGGGAGTGTAGTGTTCTTTTGAGTGACTTTTTTGATAGCAAAGAATTCCACGAGGCTTACTATTATGACGGAAATGATCTGGGCTGCACTTATTCCAAAGAGGAGACGAGCTTTCGGGTTTGGGCTCCGCTGGCGGAAAAGGCAGCATTAGTGTTATATAGATACGGAGACGCCTGCTCGGGGGAAGAAGGAATATCCTATGAGATGAAGCGGGATGTGAAGGGAACCTGGTGTATTACCCTTGAAGGCGATAGAAAAGGGCTTTATTATACCTATAAGGTGACCAACCATGGAGTGGAGGAAGAAGCTGCAGATCCGTATGCGAAGGCATGTGGAGTGAACGGAGATCGCTCCGCTGTGGTTGATCTATCTTTAACTGACCCGGATGGATGGCTGCAGGATAGACTTCCTTCCTTTACTGGAATCGAAGATGCGATTATTTATGAACTCCATATTCGGGATTTGGCCATGGACCCCAACTCGGGAATCAGGAATATAGGAAAGTATATTGAGTTTCTGGAAGAGGGAACCAAGGGTCCTGACGGTATTGCTACCGGGGTGGATCACTTGAAGGAGCTTGGAATCACCCACTTGCATATTCTTCCCACCTATGACTTCGGCTCCATTGATGAGAAAACACTCTATAAGAACAATTTCAATTGGGGATATGATCCGAAGAATTATAATATTCCGGAAGGTTCTTATGCAACGGACCCTTATGATCCTGCCACCCGAATCAGAGAGTTTAAACAAATGGTGCAGGCTTTGCATAAACATGGAATCCGGATTGTTTTCGACGGCGTATACAACCATACCCACGAAAACATCAAATCCTGGTTCCATAAGATTGTTCCCGGCTATTATTACAGGATGACAAGCGACGGATGGTTCCATAACGGTTCAGGCTGTGGAAATGAAACTGCTTCTGAAAGAAGCATGTTTAGAAAGTACATGATTGATTCGGTAAAATATTGGGCACGGGAGTATCACATCGATGGTTTCCGGTTTGATTTGATGGGCTTGCATGATATCGATACTATGAATGAAATCAGAAAAGAGTTAAGTAAAATCAATCCCGGTATCCTCCTTTTTGGGGAAGGCTGGGATCTGGGAAACCTAACACGGGAATGCCGGGCAATCCAAGCGCATGCGGACCGGATGCCGGGGATCGGATTTTTTAACGACAATGTCCGGGATAATCTGAAGGGGCCCTGGAGCTACGCCGGAGGGCATGGCTTTGTCGATGGAGAAAAAAACTTTGAATTGGAAGTGATGGCTGCAGTAACAGGTAGTATCACCTATAACGAGGTAGTCAAGGACTATAATCTGCATCCCGGACAATCCATCAACTATATTGCCAATCATGACAATCATACCCTGTGGGATAAGCTGACTGCAGCTAATTCCAACGTTTCTGAAGATGTACTGAAAAAGATGCATAAGCTGGCACATGCCATCATATTGACCTGTCAGGGAGTTGCTTACCTCCATGCAGGAGAAGACTTTCTAAGAACAAAAGGGGGAAACTCCAACAGCTTTTCGGCGCCGGACAGCATCAATGCCTTAGACTGGTCAAGAAAAGCAGAGCACCTGGATGTTTTCACCTATTTTAAGGGTTTGATCAGACTCCGAAAGGAGCACCCCGGCTTCAGAATGAATTTGGCAGAGATGGTTCGCAGCAGTATCTCTTTTATAAATTCACCGAGAAATACCGTGGCTTATGTGATCAAAGGTCACGCAAACGGAGATCAATGGAAGAATATATTTGTGATGTATAATGCAAACCCATTCCCTGTGACTGCAGACATTCCCCAAGCATCCTGGAATATCGTTGCAGACGGGGAGCGTGCCGGAATTGATACGATCGGGGTAGCTGGAGACCAAATGCTAAATGTTGGGCCTTTATCAGCAATGGTGATGTATACACAGGATAATATTGAGGTCGAGGATTTGTTTGAGAATAAAAAAGTGATCAAAACAAGGGTTAACTCCGATGTGTTTTTTACATCGGAAGGCAGCGTGGCGGCAGAGGAAAGAGTGATGATCAGGGATCAACGCATTTACCTTCCTCTGATGGGTTTACTGAAAGCGATGGAAAGCAGTTTTGAGATAACCGGTAGTCAGGAAGTACTGTTGATTACAAATAGAAAAGCCGGCCAGACTGTTCAAATCTCTATGTCCGAAGGGAAGTTCAGAACAGGTGAAAAAGAAGCAAACCTGGGGAATGACCTGATCGATGTATACGGGAAATTGATGGTTTCAAGGGATTTTGCAGAGGATTTCCTGAATACAAAGGTTTTGGCGGATTTTCGAAGATATCAGGAGAATACCTATAGAGCGGAATACCATGAGCCGGATGTATATATCCTTTATAGATAGCGACAATAATGCTGGTCGTAAACAATCCCCTCAAATAGGGTGAGGGGATTGTTTATACAAATGATATTTGACTATTGACACATACATACATGTATGTTAGTATAATTTTGGAAGGTGAGTTGAATGAAAAAAACAAAAGATGATGCAGATATCACCAGACAAAAAATTCTGGACGCTGCCATGAAAATCTTCAGCCGGGACGGATATGCCAATGCACGGTTGGAGGATATTGCGGCGGCAGCTGGTGTCACCAGAGGTGCAGTTTACCACCATTTTGGCGGAAAACCGGAGGTCTACACAGCGCTGCTGAATGAAAGGTTTCATGAGGCCAACAGCTTTTTTGGGGAACTGGCTGCGAAAGGCGGAACTCCCAAGGAACTGCTTAAGAGATTAACGGTGGGACTGCTGGCGTACCTTGAAGAGAATGAAGATTACCGTACGGTGCAGGAACTGGTTTTGTTCAAGACGGCTTATATACCGGAACTCGAAGAGGGAATGCAATACAAAGTAAAGAGCACAGCAGCCATGGTAGATTATTTTGAGGAAATCATCAAAAAAGGGATTGCTTGTGGTGAATTCAAAAAAGAGATTGATTCACGAGTAGCTGCAATATCGTTACTGGGAATGGTGAGTGGAGCTTCAACCTTGTGGTTGATGGATCATCACCTGTTTTCAATCCAGAACTGTGCAGAGAAAATCATTGATTTGTTTATTGAGGGAATCGGGAAGTAAATTTTTTTACCATATTACATACATGCGTGAATGTATAATAAGGAGGAGCTATTATGAAAAAGATAACCGCAGTCATCGGAAGCCCTAGAGGGGAAAAATCTACAACGGCCGCAATGGTAACCAACTTTCTTGAATTGGTGAAAGAGTATAATCAGGAGGTAGAATATGAATTAATTCTTCTGGATGGGAGCAATATGGCCTATTGTAAAGGGTGCATGGCTTGTACCAAAGTGGGAGAATGCGTTGTTAAAGACGGTCTGCAGCAGGTTCAAGCAAAACTGAAAGAGAGTGACCTGGTGATTCTTGGCTCTCCGGTATACGTGGACCATGTTTCCGCACAATTCAAGACCTTTGCGGATAGAACCTTTATCTGGCTGCATACGCTCAGGCTGTTCGGGAAGCCATCCTTATGCGCGATTACTACAGCCGGATCCGGTTTGAAGCCAGCCAGGAAGTTCATTCACTTGATCCAATACCTGCTGGGGACAATTCCTGTAGGAACCCTGGAAGCTGTAGAATATTTCGACAGAGATTATGCAACGATGGATTTCTGCAGAAAAAAATATTCAGGTTTGGCCCAAAAAGTTGCGAAGATTTTGAAAGAGGAAATCAAACTGAAACCTAAATTTATGAACCAATTTTATTTTTGGGCGATGAAGTCCAAAGCCAAATACGGAGCAGAATGGCTTCCCTATGAAAACAAGTTCTGGAAGGACAGCGGCTGGGGCAAACTGAGCTATTCAAAAGTATACCGGCAGATGAAAGGAAGATAGAAAAAGCCTTGAGCTGCTCTTTCCTAAATCTGTGTAAGAATTTAATAAACTGCAAATAATAAAGATAACAAATATAATGAGGGAAAATAAGCGATGCATTTGGCAACTGTCGTTTTTTCAATATTTGCAGCTTGGCGTTGGGGTGACTGGAAGAATTGGGAGAAGTACCATACCACAATGCTGTATGTGGCAGTTTGCAACTTGTTGTATAACTTCATCTATTCAAAACACCTGTTGTGGCAGTTAAAGCCCTATTTGCTGTATAGCCACAATGTTGCAGAGCTTTTCTACAGCTTTATTGTTTTTCCCTTATCCGCATTGATTTTATTGTCTAATTATCCGAGCAGCTTCAAAGGTCAGATTTTACGAATCGTTCAGTTTGTTGCTGTGTATACTTTTATGGAGTGGCTCTTTTATTTGTCCGACAAGATTTTCTATAGCAGCGGATGGAGCATATGGTGGTCTCTGGGGTGGAACTTTATCATGTTTCCAATGTGGATGCTACACCATAAGAAACCCTTGATCGCCTATGCAGCGTCTGTGATTTTTGTAATGATCGTACTGAAACTTTTTCCGGTTCCACTGAAACCGTAGAATTGTGCCAGGCTTGCAGTTCGACGGATTAAAGTACGAAAACCTTTTAATACAAATTTCTTTTCACGTCCAATTCTGAAAAGTATTCCTTGAATTTAAGTTTATGGTACAATATGGATGTGATAAATCAAAGTGGATCATAAGGAGAATTCAATTGAAATACTTGAAAACTTCTGACATTGCAAAGGCTGCTGGCGCCCACCCCAATACCGTAAGGCTCTATATCGAGTGGGGGTTTCTTCCGCCGGTGCCTCGGGATAAAAACGGCTACCGGATGTTTACAGAAGAGCATCTTGATCAGATGTGCCTTGCCCGTTCAGCCTTCCGATGCCAGTTCTGCGTCGCGGATATTCGAAAATCCATCACTGGAATTGTAACCACTTCTGCCCAGGGAGATCTGGAGGAGGCATTGAAAAGGGCCCACCATCATCTTGAATTAGTTCGAAGGGAATTACAACAGGCAGAGGAAGCATTGGTAGTCCTGGAACATTGGATTAAGGGCACAGCTCTGGAAGAAGCGGATAAGGTCCTCAAGAGAAATGAGGCAGCTGCTGTTGTAGGGATTTCTGTCGATGTATTGCGAAACTGGGAACGGAACGGATTGATCGAGGTTCCAAGAAACCCAGTCAACGGTTACAGAATGTACACTCAGAATATTATCAACAGAATGAAGGTTGTTCGAACTCTGAGAGGCGCCAACTACAGCATGATGGCGATCCTTCGAATGATGACGTATATCGACTCGGGGAAAAAGGAAAATCTGAGGAAAGTCGTAGATACCCCAGGGCCTGACGAGGATATTGTCTATGCTACGGATAAGTGGATTTCATCCCTGCTGGAGACCGAAAAGCAGGCGGAGGAGCTCATAGAAATGTTGGAAAAAATGATTGCAAAGAGAAAAAAGAAGTGAAGAGTTCCTTTACCAACCTCTCTCAATGAAATTCTTTTTGATGAATACTATTAAATTTATGACTGAAAGCTGCAGTGGAATGGACACTGAAGCTTTTACTTTTTTCAAAACCCTCCAATATACCACCAGAGTTATGGCCACGGTATATAATTTGTGCATAACGAAGGATGGAAACATTTTGGAAGGAGTGTTTGAATTGGAGAATTGCATTACCATTAAAGGTGCCAGGGAAAACAATCTTAAAAATATCAGCTTGAGTATCCCCAAAAATCAACTGATCGTTCTTACAGGGCTTTCAGGATCCGGAAAGTCATCGCTTGCGTTTGATACACTGCAAAAGGAATGCCAGAGGCAGTATATGGAATCCATGGGAATGGTCACAGACTTTATCAGCAAGCCCCGGGTCGATTCCATCACGGGTCTGTCTCCCTCTATCAGTGTCGACCAGCATTTAACCAATCGAAGTCCACGCTCAACCGTAGGAACAATAACTGAGGTGTATACCTATCTCCGAATCCTTTATGCAAAGCTGGGTGAAAGGCTATGCTCCAAATGCGGAAAGCGGGTAGAACCCTCCTTTGAACTAGATTCAAAGGACAATATGGACATATGGGATGGAGATGAAGCCATCAATGGAAGCACAGGGAATGAAGAGGGGAAAGAGGCTGGGAAAGCCTATGAATCGATGAAAATTACTTTTCCTTGTCCAAACTGTAATACCCCCATACCGGAGCTTACGATGGCAGACTTTTCATTCAATAAACCGGATGGAGCATGCCCTGCATGTACCGGTTTGGGAATGATTTACGAAGCTGACCGCACACAATTGGTGAATGAAGAACTCAGCATTATTGATGGGGCTGTGATCGGCTGGGATATTCACTATATCAAACACTATGCAGGGGCTCTGAAGGCAGCAGGACAGTATTATGGGTTTACCCTCGATATGACGGAGCCGGTAAAAAATTTTGGGGCAGCCCAACGGGATCTTCTGTATTATGGCGTGATGAGCCCCAAATTCCAAAGACATTTTCCGGGCATACAACCCCCGGAAACAGTAGGAAAGGGCCGCTTTGAAGGGGTCGTAACCAATGTTTTGAGAAGGTATGCCGAACATGCCCATGATACCAACTACCGGGAAAAAATGGAGAAAGTATTGATTCAACAGGTGTGTCCCGATTGCAAGGGTACCAGGCTGCGTGAGGAAAGCCGGAATATCACTGTTTGCGGTAAGACCATTGTAGATTTATCCAGCCTGTCTTTGTACGAGCTGGACAAGTGGCTGCGAAAGCTCCCCCATGAGGCTGCCTCCCATGCACTGCAAATTATTAAACCGGTTTTGGATGATTTGAAAGAAA
Organism: Clostridia bacterium; assembly: GCA_026418695.1. GTDB lineage: Bacteria > Bacillota > Clostridia > Acetivibrionales > JAFADI01 > SKW158. The sequence goes on along the minus strand of JAOAAU010000076.1, from coordinate 45,645 downwards.
GAATAAGACGGCTGATTGATGTGGGTGTCGGATATCTGACCATGGAACGTCCTGCAGTGACGTTGTCAGGCGGAGAGGCTCAAAGATTGAGACTGGCTTCCTTGTTAGGGTCAGGGCTGACAGGCGTACTATATGTTCTTGACGAACCTACAACGGGACTTCATTCAAGGGATACGGAAAGACTGATCCGGGTGCTTAAACAACTGCGGGATTTGGGGAATACGGTACTTGTGATTGAACATGATCTGGAAATGATGAGGGAAGCCGATTATATTATTGATATTGGTCCGGGGGCAGGAAAAAATGGAGGCCGGGTAATCGCGGCCGGTACACCGGAGGAAGTGGCAGCATGTAAAGAATCCATCACAGGCCAGCATCTCTCCAAAAAAGAAGTTGTAAGTATATCAGAAGACAGAAGAAAAATTGGAGAAAAGGAACTTCGGATATCGGGCGCATGTGAGCACAATCTGAAGAATATCAATATCCGGATTCCGTTAGGGGCGTTGGTTGCTATTACCGGGGTTTCCGGGTCGGGTAAATCTACGGCCATGTTTGATATCTTGGATAAAGCCGGACGTAAACTGTTTTACGCCTCAAAAGAAATACCCGGAAAGCATGAAAAGATTGAAGGCTGGGATAATATCGACAAAATCATTACGGTAGATCAGACCCCGATCGGAAGGACACCTAGATCCAATGCCGCAACCTATACGGATATCTTTACTTCCATCCGGAATCTTTTTGCAAAGCTCCCGGAAGCAAAAAGACGGGGATTGAGCGCACGGCACTTTTCTTTCAATGTTCCGGGCGGTCGGTGTGAACGGTGCCAGGGGGCAGGGGTCTTGACTGTCAGAATGCACTTTTTACCCGAAGTTCAAGTGATCTGTCCTTCTTGTCACGGAAAAAGATTTACCAGGGAGGTCCAATCCGTTAAGTACCGCAGCTTTGATATTTCTCAGGTTTTAGACATGACAATCCAGGAAGCGTTGGAGCTGTTTGAAGATGTAAAAGAGGTCGCAGAAAAACTGGCGCTGCTTGTCGATGTCGGATTGGGATACCTGCAGCTTGGGCAGCCGGCCACTACCCTGTCCGGGGGAGAAGCTCAAAGGGTGAAGCTGGCAAAGGAGCTTGGGAAAAATGGGAGGGGACATACCCTGTACTTGCTGGATGAGCCAACTACGGGACTTCATCCCCAGGATACCAGAAAGCTGCTATGTCTGCTTCAGCGTCTGGTAAACGGAGGAAATACGGTTTGCGTGATTGAACATAACCTGGATATTATCCAGGCGGCGGACTGGATTCTTGATTTTGGCCCGGAAGGGGGCGATGCCGGCGGCTTATTGATTGCAGAGGGTACCCCGAAAATGGTAGCCGCTGTTCAGCACTCACATACAGGCCGGTTTCTTCAAAAGATCATGGGGTTGTAATAAACTCCAACCATAAAAAGGAGGCTGATAAGCAGGAGAGATCCCGCTTGTCAGCCTCTTTATAATATAGGGGTGAGTATAGTCTGATAATTATTAATTTCGGCAGAGGTTATTTGGGAAAGCTTGTATGAAGGTATTCCTAATATTTAACTGAACATTATTTTATAATGCTTTCAATTTTTATGCTTTTTTCCTTGGACATGTCGATATATTTTGATTTCAATGAAACCACCGGCTTGGTGATATTATGCGGGGGAATATAGGCAACTTCCCCGCTTTCACCTGTATTGAGCATGACTTTGGCGCCGATATAATTCACCGATAGATTTGAAAGAAAAGTAAGGGAAACTCTTGTATCAAAACTGGTCAACCCTTCAGAATGAAACATTTCGAACGCCTCAAAAGGGGTTGCCCTTTTTTTGTAAACCCTGTCGGAGGTCATGGCATCAAATACGTCCGTAACAGCTACAATTTTGGAATAAATGTTGATCTCTCCCCCTTTGGCCCCGGTGGGATATCCTGTATTGTCCTCCCTTTCATGGTGCATCAGGACTGCTTGACGGACATTTTCACTGATATGGTCTATAGATTTAACGATCTCATAACCATAAACCGTATGTTTTTTGATTTCCTCAAATTCCTCGGAAGAAAGCCTGGAAGGCTTGTTCAAAATATCCAAGGGTACCTTGGATTTTCCGATATCATGCAACAATCCGGCGTGAATTGCCTCCTTGATTTCCTGCTCAGACAGCTTGAGCCATTTTGCAGCGAGCATGGTATAAAGCGCCACGTTGATGCAGTGGGAATAGGTATACTCATCCGAGTCTTTGATTTCATTGAGGCAGCGGGTGACATAACCCGTATTGTTAAGCTCACTGTAAAGGGAATTAGAAACGTCGCTGATTTTTTCCATTTCAAGTTTTTTCCCGGCTGCGAGATCATTAATTACATCTTTGATTGCCATCACATTCGACTTGTACTTATTCTGAAACTGCTCATAGGTGCTGCTTTCGTCCTGATGTGATTTCCGGCCGTCCGGCGCATAGACCCAGATCCGCTCAACACCGAATTCCATTAATCTTGATTTTATATACGAGTTTATGGTAGTGTTTTCCATTACTATTACAGTTCCATACTCGTTAAATATCGGTTGGGCCAATATCCAACCTTCAAGGCAGTCCTTTGCCGGGATATGCTTTTTCTCCATGTCGACCCCCAAAAAAGATTTACGTCAATGAAAAAGGCACCTTATAGGTGCCTGGATTTCAGTTGTTACAACTATTATTTCGGCAGCCTGGCAATCGTAGAATAAACTCTTTAGATCCATAGCTTTGCGGCCCAACCTTTCGGCAGGTGTGCTATTATCGATAAATTTACGAACTTATCGCTATTCATTTTTAAAATATTCTAACTGGTATTTCCTACATCATAAGTCCTACAAATTTCTAATATTCTACAAATTTTTCAAAAGTCCTTCAATAAATACAAAAAATATCGTTGAATTTCCTCTGGTTTTCAAAACCCCGGTTAAAGCGTAGGGTTTAAGGCTGAATGTTTTAGTTGTGTAGGGCGGTTTTTTTTATTAAAATAGGGGTAGGTTATTAGACTACAAGATATTAGAGGAAATCAAAAAACATGACAAATGACAAAACGGGTAAAAATTTTATTGGCGTTTCCATGATGATCCTGATCTCCAAAGCGCTGGGGTTTGTAAGGGACATATGGTTTGCAAGAAATATTGGGACAACGTTACTTGCTGACATATACACTCAGGTTTTTGGTTTAGCCAGTCTTCTTTTTACGAGTGTAGGTATGGCAATATCCTCAGCTAATATTCCGAATTTGACACATTATTTGACTAATGAAAATAAGGAGGAACGAAATAAATACGTTTCTGGATTGTTAACTCAAATTTCACTAACAGCCACGGTTGTATCCCTGTTAGGGATAATTTTCGCCCCTAAAATTGCTAAAGTTATTCTTCCAGGTTTAGATGAAGAAGCTTCAATAATTGCTGTAACTTTAACGAGAATCATGCTTCCGACATTGCTTTTTATAAGTCTTGCTTATATTACAGCTGGGATTCTTCAAGTACACAAACATTTCTTGATATCTTCTCTAATTAGTATCCCTTTTAATATGGTGATTATAGCAGCATTACTGATTTGGAAAAACGATATTTTTATTCTAGGTTATGTTACGACTTTAGGCTGGTTACTACAGTTTATTGTACAGATTCCGATATTGAAAAAAGAAAAGTATATATTTAACCTCAAATTTAATTTTTCGAATAAGCATATTCGTAGTACCTATATCAAGCTTATTCCTATTTTAATAGGCAATGCTGCCCTTCAAGTGTGCCTCATTACAGATCGGGCTTTTGCAAGTAGACATCTGGAAAATGGTTCTGTTGCGGCACTTTCATTTGGAAGTACACTATTTACTACCATTACAAGTATTTTTATTGTTGCTATGTCAACAGTGACATTTCCAGATCTATCGAGGTATTCAATCGAGAAAGATTTTATAAATGTTAGGAAAATATTGAAATATATTTTCAAAGTGCTTTTCTTTATATTAGTTCCTTATTTGATAATAGTTTCTATGTACAATCGGGAGATTATTCAGCTTGTATATGAAAGAGGCACTTTTACTGAAAAATCAACAACCATGACTTCAACAGCATTCCTTTTCTATAGCTTTTGTATAGCAGGATATGTATGTCAGGAGATATTTAATAGGGTATATTACTCAATGAAGAAGGTATTAATCCCATCGGTATTAAGCTTGGGATGTATCGCTCTTAATTATTTTCTGGTAATGGTCTTTGCTGACATTTATGGAATCGGCGGTATCGCCGGGTCAACAGCGGCTGCCTTCCTGGTTTATGCAGTGATCATGAGCATTAGTGTCAGAAAAGAGGTAGGAGCATTTCTAGGTAAGGAATTCTCAAGCTACCTGTTAAGGCTTTCCGTTTGCCTGGTTGGAATGATTGGGGTCAGCGTCGGGGTCGGATTTATCGGATTAAAAGGACTGATAGGCTCCTTCCTTTTACCGGTTGCCCTGGGGGCGGCAGCATATCTGATGATTGCATATTTTACAGGAGTCTTGAAGGAAACATTATGGAGGAAGGGATAAATCATGAAAATGACGATGAAAAAAATCCTCTGGATCGGACTGATTGCCAGCCTGCTGCTTTCTTTCTCCGGAATCAGCCTTCGTATGGGCAATGAACAGAAAAACAAATCCGTCATACCTGTAGCGGATTATTTAAACTTTTACAGAGCAGCTAATGAGGCCAATATCAACATTTCGGACGTATTGAAACAGTTGAAGGAGACCGGAACAAAAACAATTGCAGTACGGGAAACCACTCTGGTGGATTTGAACAACCGGGGGGATGCATTGGTATTACCTTTGGCAGAATATCTGGCAAATCTTCAGGGGAATTATTCACCCGGTGCAAGAAATACAAGAGAGACTTTAACAGCGAAAAATTTAAACCCTTCCAATATTGTTGTGGTGTCGGATCTTCCAGGAACAATATCTTTCCTTGAGGAGCGGCTGATAAAAAGAGTAGATAAACAAAAAATAATGAAGTTTGTGATAGATAATACCACCATTTTTTACATTGATGGAATGGCCGACGGACTCGATGAATTGGGGCTGGGTTTTGACGAAAAACTTCTGAAAACATTGACCGGCGAAGGCTTTGATGTCGTTTTAAGACCTAAGAATTCACCTTCTCCATCGGCATGGCAAATGGAAGAGTATAAGGATCTGATGACGGTTTATCCTGTGAAGTACGTTATATTTGACGGACCAGAAGTTGCAGGATATCCGGAGAACATAGATTCACTAATCAACTTGGTCAAAGAGAGGCAGCTGATTGTTGGGATCATCGAACCCCTCTCCCAGGTAGGCTATGTGAATCAAAAAGGTTTGAAAGAACTCATAGAGGGAACCGAATATGCCGTGAACAGAGTATATATCACTCCGGAAAAGGACCTGGGAAAGCTGACGGGAGAAGGACTGTTCCACCGGTGGATCCGTTGTGTCGTGGACCGCAATATCCGGTTTATATATATTGATCCTATTAAAAATCAAGGATTGGATGCAAAAAAGAGTTTAAGCGATACTTTGGATTCAGCAAGGAGTTTCAACAGTTTTATTACCTCAAAAGGCTATAGAATTAATGCTGCGTTAAGTAAACCTTCCGCAGAAATTCCCGGCAATTTCCATTATATTGCGGTTCTGGCGAGTCTTCTTTTGGCATCTGCGCTATACCTTTTCTATCTTCTTGGAGGGCGTTATAAGACCATTATTGGATTGTTGCTGCTGGAAGTAGTTGGTGCTGCCGCTTTCATTATTGTACTTAAGTTTTCACTGCAGCAGTTTGCAGCCATGACTGCAGCCGCTCTATACCCTTCATTCACCAGTTTGCTGGTTTTAAAGGCACTAAAAAACTTTAACCAAAGGCCGTTAATGCAGCAGATTCCAATGCTTTTAGGAATCATGCTTGGAGTCAACCTGCTTGGCGGATATACCGTCGTAACAACCCTTGCAGACATACGGTACACGATGAATATTGAAGTGTTCAAAGGGGTACTTATTACTTTCTCTATTCCTTTAGTGCTGTTTGTAGTAAACTATTTCGCCTGCTTTGTTAGCCTGGAGGGCTTCCTTGAAAGAACCGTTCGGTTTTTGAAGGGAAAAGTATCCTATTTTGCAGCATTGATGGCCTTTGTGGGGGCGTTGGTCATTCTTGTATATCTTGCACGAAGCGGAAATGATTATGGTATTTCAGCTTCTGCCCTTGAATTGAAGGTGAGAGATCTTCTTGAAGAGGCTATGGTGGCACGGCCAAGATTCAAAGAGTTTTTGATCGGATATCCGGCGCTTTTTGCCGCTGCTTATTTATATAAAAAATACCGTAAGGATATTCTGCTGCTGCCTTTGGGTATGGGTATTGCCATGGGATGTGTTTCCACTGTCAACAGTTTCTGTCATGTATTCACAGCGGTAGCGGTATCCGCTCAACGTACCTTGAACGGTATAGCCTTGGGAATTTTGATGGGGATGGCAACCCTTGCGGTGATAGGGCTTGGGGAATGGGCATATACCAGGTGGATCAAGGCGTAGGAAGTTCTGAGAATGGAAAATGGATCAATACATAGATAACCCTCACCGTTAAGCGTTACCCGCAAGTTTGTAAAGAAATTAAAATCAGCTTAAGCGCTGATGTTTAAACTATTTGCCGCGGGTTAAACCCTCGCGGCTATTAAAGGACCAACCCGGTTGAAACCGGCTGAAAGAATAATATGGGAGCCGTTGGATTATATATGTTTCATTTGCTTTGTCTTAGCCCCATTCACGGGGGTTGTAGTTTAGCAGCCGCGAGGGTTCAGCCCGCGGATACTAGGATAGTGTAATTTACCAGTTAATTTCCAACAATCTGGATAAAGCATAGCCTGTTGTGAGAGCGGCCGGAGGAGGGTAGAGCGATATTTAAGAAAGATACAGTAAAATTTTCAATACAGTTCCGAAGTTTATGATAAAATAGATTTATACGAATATACGTACTTCAAGTCTCAGCTGCATTTGTCCAATCGTTCTGCAAACATTCAGCCATATTTCTAAGGGGGATGGACCATGTTTAAATTCTTGAAACGCCAGGGAACTCAAAAAAACAAATTTGATCGTAAGGTACTGCGGAAAAATGACATTTCCCTGCTTACACTGGATGAACGCTGGAACAGTCTGTTTAGCAATACGGAAAAGTCCCCTGAAATCCTGAAGGCTGAAGAAAAGCTGAAGGAACTACTAAAGGAACAGTCCCGCCTTATTGCAGAATCCAAGGAAAGCGCACAGCGGAAAAAGACCTGTATGGATAAAATCATAAAGCTCACAACGGAAGTCTATGAAAACAACAATGAGCAGGCAAAAGAGGAAATGCAGAACTGTGAAAAGGAGATTAAAAAGATCAACGAGCGGATGGAGTCTATTGAGAAAGACTTGGAAAACATGCCGGATCTTCTTAAGGAGACAAACCTTGAGCTCCTTGAGCACACAGTCAATAATGTATACCTCAATATCCGGGCCAAGCAAAAACGGGTGAGTGAATTGGAAACTCTGATAGAAGAAACGAGAAACAAGCTGAAGGAATACATCGATGAAAAAGAATCCCTATCCCAGGATAATACGGATGTTTACTCGTATTTTCACGATCTTCTGGGCGGAGAGGAATTGGAAAAACTGGATCGGGAATATTTTGGATGATACAAATACGGAAGACAACGTTATGAGATAATATAGACCAGGCTCCTTTTTATCGTTAGAACCTGGAGCCGATTTTTTGAGGTGGAATCATGAGAGCAGCAACTCCAAAGCAAATGAATCAATTGGACAGTATTACAATCAATGAACTTGGCATCCCGGGGATTGTCCTTATGGAAAATGCTGCTTTAAGGGTTATAGAAGTAATCGAAGAAACCCTCGGAGAATTGAAAGGCAAAAAAGTCATCGTCTTCGCAGGAAAAGGGAATAATGGAGGCGATGCTTTTGCTGTAGCACGGCATCTATTCAATCAAGGGGTGCAGGCGGAAGTATTCCTGGCTTGCCCAAAACAGCAGGTTGAAGGCGATGCAAAATTGAACCTTGATATTCTATCCCGGATGGGAGTCCCTTTTACAGAAGTAGAAAACAAGGCCGGTTTGGGTGCAATCCAATCCCGGCTGGCTGCTGCAGACCTAATCGTAGACGGTTTGCTTGGCACAGGAATCAGGGGCGAAATCCAGGGACTCATGAAGGAAATCATTGACTGCATCAACATGTCCGGGAAAGCGGTAATTTCTATTGATATCCCTTCCGGGGTAGACGGAGAAAGCGGGAAAATCTGCGGAAGCGCCATCAAGGCATTAAAAACGGTTACCTTTGCCCTCCCCAAAATCGGCCAGCTCATACATCCGGGATGTGAACAAACCGGCGAGTTGATCATCGCAGATATCGGCATTCCCTCCAAAGTGGTTGAAACGCAGGATATAAAAGTAAATATGATCCAGGGGGAATCCGTAGCACAAATGATTCCGGACAGGAGCAGCAACAGCAATAAAGGGAATTTTGGCAGAATATTTATCGTCAGCGGCTCGGTTGGAATGACAGGCGCGGGATGTCTGACTGCCGGCGCGGCGCTTAGAACAGGAGCCGGCCTTGTATATCTTGGGGTTCCGTCCATTCTGTCATCGGTTTATGATGCCTGTCTGCTTGAAGCAGTGACAATTCCTCTGGAAGATGAAGGGAGAGGCAGCCTGTCAAAGCAATGTACACAGCAAGTTTTACAGCATGTACAGAGGACTACGGTTTCAGCCGTAGGCCCCGGATTGTCCGTAAACGAAGAAATTGTTGAAATTATCCGGGCGATCATTGAAAATAGCGAGAAACCGTTAATTTTAGATGCAGATGCGCTCAATGCCATTTCCAAGGATGTTTCCGTTTTAAGTAAAAGAAAGGCGGAAATGGTGATAACACCTCATCCGGGAGAAATGGCAAGACTAGCAGGAATAAGTATAGAAGAAGTGCAAAATAATAGAATCAAAACCGCGGTGGAGTTTTCGGTAAAGTGGGGAATCACGACGGTATTGAAAGGTGCACGGACCATTGTTGCCCACCCTGACGGTTCCGTATACATCAATACGACAGGAAATTCAGGAATGGCCACGGGAGGAACAGGCGATGTTCTCACCGGCATGATTGCCGGATTGGTGGGGCAGGGCATGGAACCTTGTGACGCGGCTGTTGCCGGAGTTTACCTTCATGGTATGGCAGGGGACCGTGCTGCAGCAAGCAAAGGGGAGCACGGAATGATTGCCGGAGACCTTGTCAATGAAATTCCGTTTGTTATAAAAGAACTTGTGAAGAAACTGAAAAATGATCATCATTTCTAAAAATCAAAATCGATCTCAATGAATTGGAGGCGTGAGTATGAAGGCTCGTGAAATAATGTCCCCGGAAGTCATTACCATCGGACGGGAAACCACCATTGAAGAGATTGCACATATTCTTTCGGAGAAAAATATCAGCGGCGTGCCCGTTGTGGATGAAGGCAAAAAAGTCATTGGAATGGTAACTCAAAAGGACTTGCTATATAAAGATGTAGAGCCAAGGTTTCCGGCGGTAGTCGAAATTCTGGGCGGATTGGTTTTCCTCAAAGGGGTCAGGCACTACAATGAAGAGCTTAAAAAGCTGGTGGCTACCAAAGCGGAAGACATCATGACAAAGAATGTAGTGACCGTGAATGGTGATATTCAAGTAGAACGGGTGGCTGAATTGATGATCGAAAAGGATATAAATAGGATTCCTGTAGTAGATCAGGGAACCCTTGTAGGGATTATCAGCCGGGCAGATATCGTGAAGTATATTGCAAAAATGATGGAATAGATATCATTTGACAATAGGGATTTAAGAATAGAAAATATTTTAGAAGACTGTAGGGTCGTCCGCCCCTACAAAGAATTATCTTGATTTTTCGGGGGTTGAAATGGATTACTTATTGAACAGGGCATGGGCGGAGATCAGCCTGGATCATATTGCCCATAATGTACGAGAAATTCGGAGAATTACCAATAAAAATGCAGAAATTCTGGGTGTCGTTAAAGCGGATGCTTACGGACATGGGGTCATGGCCGTAGCAAGAACTCTGTTGGACAATGGGGTGACCCGGTTGGCAGTATCCATGCTGGATGAGGCCATACAACTCAGAAAGAACGGTATTGAAGTGCCGATTCTGATCCTGGGATATACGGATCCGAGAAGAGCTGAGGAGATTATCCTGAATGATGTTACCCAGACCGTGTTCAGCCATGATCTTTCGGAAGCTTTGTCCGAAGCTGCCGTGAAGCTGGGTCGGAATGTGAAAATCCATATCAAAATTGATACCGGAATGACTAGAATTGGCTTTATGCCGGGATATAGTGCTGTTAAAAACGTGGTTCAGATCAGCAAACTCCCCGGAATTATCATTGAAGGACTGTTTACGCATTTTGCCTCAGCGGATGAAAAGGACCGGAGCTATACCTGCATGCAGTTCGAAAGGTTCATGAGCATATGCACTGAATTGAACAGGATCGGACTATATATTCCCATCAAGCATGCTGCAAACAGCGCCGGTACCATCGAATATCCTGAAATGCACTTGAATATGGTCCGGCCTGGAATTGCGCTTTATGGTCTTTATCCGTCCAGTGAAGTGGATAAAAGCAGGATTGATTTGAAGCCTGCCATGACCTTGAAAGCCAATGTTACCCTGGTGAAGGACGTTGAACCGGACACCTGCATCAGCTATGGCAGGATATTTACCACAAAGCGGGAAAGTAAGATTGCTACCATTCCTATCGGGTATGCCGACGGATTCACAAGACTACTGAATCAAAAAGCGAAAGTCCTTATCAACGGTGAGGCTGTCCCGGTTGTCGGGAAAATTTGCATGGATCAGTGTATGGTAGATATCACCGACTTAAGCAGTGAAGTGAAGGTAGGCGATGAGGTGGTCATATTCGGTAAGCAAGGCCGGGGAGAAATCAGCATTGACGAAATTGCATCCAAGATCGGGACCATCAACTATGAGATTGTCTGCATCATTGGAAAGAGAATCCCCAGGGTCTATATTCAGGACGGCAAAGTATCCCAGGTGTTGAATTACTTGATATAACGCCAATGGAGGTTACATTATATACCTGTTATGTTATTTCGTCGCCCGGGGAATAATTCCGAATGTATATGTCGTGATGATTTTGTTACAAGGAGAAGTTTGGCTCCTGCAAAGGATATTAATGGCTTGAGTCATGGAAAATATTGGATGAAGGCTCTTTGGGCTTTCAGAATAAAGCAGTTTGTTCAATGAAATAATTACCAAAGTTTTGAGTTTGGGATTGAGCGAAAGAACCACTGCCTGATATCCTGCGGATTAAAGTAAAAAAGACTGATAAATGTCAGGATGTTACAGGAGCACGTAATACAATTTTAATTTGACCCTTGTGCAGCCTTGACTGTATAATTAAAACAAGCGTAGCTATTGATTCTAAAGCTTTTGCGGATTTTACCACGAGCGGCGTTTTCAAAAAATGGTATTTTATTTCTTGACCGAGTATATATTATACTATAGGGGTCAAGATGCCTGAAAACACGTATCTAGGGTATTTCTCCTGTGCTTTGGCGGGTGCAGTTGTATGCAGTTTTTCAAACCGTAGTTCGCCTTCTCAGAATATTAATGAACAAATAAACGAAAAAAATCAATGCCGATTCATTGCGTCTGAAGCCTTGCTGCCTCAAAATTTACTTTCGGACGCATTTTTTAGGTAAATAATGCAAAACATAATTCTTAAGCTTCTCTATATTACCTGTGCGTTAAATAAGAAGTGGGGGTTTTTATTTTGGCTGAGTTACGGAAAATTTTAATAAGTCTTCCCGACAATTTGCTGAAGGAAGTCGACTCGATTGTTTCAATGGAAAAGACGAACAGAAGTGAATTTGTGAGAGAAGCTATGAAGCTCTATATCCGGGAGCGACGAAAGATCGAAATGAGGGATAGGATGAAAAAAGGTTATCAGGAAATGGCCGAAATAAATATCAAGCTTGCAGAACTCTTTTTTGAGGTTGATAACGAGCAGCAACACAAATATGAGGAACGCCTTGGGGAGTTGGAATAAAAGTGGTGATAAAGCGTGGAGATATCTTTTATGCCGACCTAAGTCCGGTGGTAGGATCGGAACAGGGCGGAATCAGGCCGGTTTTGATTGTGCAGAATGACGTCGGAAACAAGTACAGTCCTACAGTGATTGCAGCCGCCATCACCTCCCAGATCAACAAAGCCAAGCTGCCTACACACATAGAAATCAGTGCGCAGGAGTATGGCTTGGCGAAAGACTCGGTAATCCTGCTTGAACAAATCAGGACTATCGACAAAAAAAGGCTGCGGGAGAAAATCGGGCACTTGGATGATGAACTTATGGAAAGGGTAAACGAAGCCTTAAGCATCAGCTTTGGGCTTTTGGATATATAGTGTAGGTAATTGGTGATAGGCGATGGGATATACAAGTAGAAAGAAGATAGTAAAAAACAAAAAAATGTGGACTAGTGGTTAATCGGTATAAACAATAAGTTATAGAATGTTAGAAAAAAATGTAGATTGTTTGTAGAAAAATGATAAAATTAAGAGTAGGGATAAACACCAACAGGCAATCGAAGGGTATAGGACTGGTGTTGGAGTACATACATAAGTTGGAGAATCAGACAAGGATTTTGAAGCTAGTAGAACTGAGGAAGTTAATTATTTCTCGCGTTCAATAGTGAATCATTTTCGGGGGTGCAAAAGATGAAGGGTTTAAGAAACATTAAGAAGAGAAATGTTGTAATTTTTTTAGTTTTGGTTTTCAGTTTTGTAGTTGTACATATTGTTCAGGCAGTAACGGCTGAACCGGGAACGGATGCAAATCCGTTAGTAACGCAGGATTATGTGGATTCCAAAGTCAATGACCTTACAAGCAAAGTCACAGAGATGAAGATTTCTGTGGATGCCTTGAACCAACAAATGGCTTCCATTCAAAAGACATCGGTGCCCAAGTTCATGGTGATTGAACTTGAAGCAGGAAAAGAAATGCTTCTTGGAGAAAGCACCGAGATGGTTCTACGGGGTGGAAAGGCAGTAGCTATTTCCGGTGAGAAGGGCGGATTGGCGGACCTCTCCTCCGGAAATGGAGCAGAGTACGGAAAAGGTCAAGCGGTTCCGTTGAATCATCTTCTGCTTTCTTCCAGAAATGACGGACGCGGAATCAAGACAACGGCAAAAGCATGGATCCTCGTGAAAGGTGACTATACGATAAAGTAAATCGATGAAAGCTTAGGGAGCGGATTATACCGCTCCTTTTTCATTGACTTTTCCCGGAGAGGTGGAGAAAAATTCAAATTTTACCGATATACTCAAGGACGGTAGAATACAAAATCACATTTTTAACTAAAAACTCATCCCTCTATCTCCCATCTCTTTTCAAAAGAAGGGAGGAAAAGCGGATCTTTGAAGCCCCTCTTTGGAACAGAGAGGGGGTGTGATACAGGTCTATGGCCTGCTCTATATTGTTTATGGAGGAACTATGAAGAAAGAATTTGTTTTCAGAATTGTACTTGTCGTATGTATAGCAATTCTTGTATATGAGTTTGGGTTGAAACCTTATATTGGGGAAAGCTCTTCACCCAAGAACCTGAAGGAAGATACCTGGGCCGCCGGCATGCTCTCTCGTGAGAACGGAGTTTATGATATTGTTGTGATTGGAGATGAGCCTGACGGGATTGCGGCTGCTGTTGCTGCGGCAAGAACCGGAGCTAAAACCTTACTTCTGTCTGAGACGAACGATATGGGAGGGATTGTGTCCCATGGCTTATATACCAGGCTGGATTCCGTCTTCGGTCAGAGAGGCAGCTCCATCAACAAAGGATTTTTAGCAGAGCTGCATGACGCCCTGGGGGAAGAGTTTACTGTAGATAAATATATTGAAGCGGTCAATCAATTTCTAACAAAAGAAAAGAACCTCGAAGTGGTTCCGAATGTAAAAAATATTTCTCCGGTTCTTCAGGATAACACGGTCATCGGCATCAGAGCTTCCGCCAATGGTATGGAAAAAACATTCCAGGGAAAACGCTTTATCGATTCCACAAAAAGCGGTATGGTTTTAGCTGCTTGTAATGTGCCTTTTACGAAAGGGGCAGAGGATCTGAACATGAAAGATCTGGTTCGGCCGGCAAGGTTGAATTTTGAGGTAGAAGGCGTTGGTTATAAGGATGTCAAGAAGGTTGCGGATCTTCATCGTGACAAGTTCACCAAAATCATCGGGGAATATAAAACGTACCATATCAATATTGAAATCAGGGATTTTAAAGTCCTTGACAACGGTGAAAACCGGGTGATTATCCAGGGAGTTGAGATTTCAGACGCGCATATGGGAGACAGCAAGGTCTTGGATAGAGCTTATCAGGATGCAGTCGATGAAGCGAAAAATTTTGCGGCTTTTCTTGCAAACCGGCTTGAAGTCTTTAATAAAACCAGGTTTGTGAAGGCGGCAGACCGTTTGATCCTGCCCGAAATCAACCATTTTCATGGGGAAGAAACCCTGGGCGTCGTGGATGTCATGGAGAATAGGGACTTTGAGGATAAAATAGCCGTGGGAGCGCATTATGTTGAGACTTTTGCCGACAGCAAGAAGAGGTATATCATTGGGAAGCCCGTGCAGTATGGAATCCCTCTGGGCTGCCTTATTCCTAAAAAGGCAGAGAATCTGATGATGACCGGCGGTAAAGCATCCTATTCTTCACTGGCTGCAACGAGCGCGGACAAAATCTCGGTCAATATCTCAACTGGCCAGTCCGCAGGCATTGTAGCAGTGTATTCTCTCACGAGAAATATGACACCCCGTCAGATCGCCAAGGAGAAAGACACCAATACCATGAAAGAGATTCTTAAGTTGTTGAAAAAGCAGGGGATGTACCTTCCTGAGTTTAAAGTTGAGAATAAGAATGCTTCCGTCTGGTGCTACGATTCCTTAAAGAAGCTGATGAGTCTTGGCCTGGTGGCCGGTGGATTGGACAATAACTTTAGGTTCAATAAGGCAGCCCAGCAGGAGGATTTGGCATACATTTTGCTGAACGGCGTCTACCGGCTGTCTCCTCAGAAATATGGGTATAGCTTTGATTCAAGGATCCGGCCTTATATCAATAGTCAGAAGCTGACGAAGGAAAGGGTTGGGGAAATGCTTCTGGCTTTTCATGGTGAAAGCACTGGACACGGGGATTTCTACAGTAAGGCCTGCAAGAAGGAGTATATCGATGAGCTTGCTCAGCTGAAGATGAAGGACAAGGATGTTTTGACCATGGAGGATGTTTATTACCTAGGCGCTTATAATATCAGGCTTTATACAGGGACAAACATCACGTATTAAAATATAATTCATAATAATAAGAAAACCAACTTTGAGAAATAAGTTGGTTTTTTTATGGGATTTCCGAGATATGACTTTTTCAAACGTTGTTTATAATGATGGAGGTATTGCAACTTTTAAGGAAAATTTAAGGTTTCAATAAGTTGGATTTAAGACCAGAACTATAATATAATGTAAAAATGTACAGGCTTAATTCCACATAGAGGATTAAATTACAAAATATGTTTTGGAAATGGATAGGGTATTTGTTATCGGTAAGTGGGTTTGGGGAGATAAGGTATGAAAGAAATAGAGATTAGAAAAGAAATATGTAAGAGAAAAGAAGAACTATACTTAATGCTAAAAGACAGAGATGAAGCGAACTATAATGATTTAATCAAAAAAAGTGAAGAACTGGACAGGTTGATTTATGACCTGTTGAGAAAAGAATGTGTAAAAAATAAAACTTAAAAGTAAAGAACGTTTGCGAATAGACGTTCATAGATTGTCTTTGCTGTTTACAACAGGCTGCAGTAAGGCTAGTGCATGCAAACCATATGTTCCAAGCAGTACAGGAGGGCTAAATCGTGGGGATCATCATAAGGTTTCTCTTTAAAAACATATTGGATAAAAAGCTGAGAACATTTTTAATCGTCTTATCCATCATAATTTCATCAGCGGTATTTTTTGCTTCTTTGGCGATCTCAGGCAGTCTGATGAAAATGTTTACCAGTACAATCACTGAGTTTATAGGAAATGCGGATCTGGTGGTTACTGCGACGGAAAAGTCTCCTACCCGCTTTATGAATATAGAAAAGGCTAAGCAGTTTGTGGAAAAGCTTGAGTATGCTTTTGGACAACTGGAAGGAGGAGCATCTTTCAATCCCAGGGGGAATGAGGAGGTCAATGTCAGTATAAAAGGTACAGACCTTGAAGATCTTCAAAAAATGAACCCTTTTACCATAACGCAGGAAAGCAGTCTACAGCCTTTTGAAGGCAGAAAGATCATCATCAGCGAGGATGCGGCAAAAAAGTATGATTTAAAGTTAAACGACAGCATCAAATTGAAATTCAATTCAAATGCGGAACTGTTTTCAATATGCGCAATCGCTAAGCCAGCCGGTCCCTTTAAAACCCAGGGAAGCAATTATATTAATGCAATTGTCCCCAAGACAACGCTCGGGGGGATTATGAATGCAAAAGGTAAAGCGAATGTAATCTATATCAAATTGAAGAACCCTTTAGATAAACAAGAGATGATAAAAAAACTGTCAGAAGAGTATAACCGGTATAGAGTTGCCGAAGCATTTCCTTTTGAACAGCTTCAAACCATGGCAGCGGGGGTATCCGTTGTATTCATTGCACTGTCTTCCGTTGTGTTTTTTATGAGTATTTTTATTATTTACTCGTCTTTTAAGGTGATTACCATTGAAAGGCTTCCCATGATCGGCACTTTTAGAAGCATTGGAGCTACCAGGAAAATGACGGATCTGCTTCTCCTGGGAGAGAGTATAGCTTATGGAGTACTTGGCGGCATCGGAGGGTGCAGTCTGGGAATCGGTATTCTTTATTTTATGTCCAATACCTTCAGTAAAATGGTAACAGGAGATTCCAATGTGGAGTTTAAAACAACGCTGGAGTTTTCCGGAATGCATTTTGTACTCACATTTCTGGTGGCGATATTTCTATGTTTTATCAGTTCCATATTCCCGATCATCAAAGTAATGAAAATTCCGGTGAAGGATATTATTCTGAATAATGTTCAAAAGGTTAAAAAGCGTGGAAGGATAAGATTGATCCTGGGCATCGTATTTATTGGCATTGCTTTTTTATATTCCATACCGGATTCAGAGATGCTAAGGCCGATATGCGGCGGGCTGGGAATGATCTTTTCTCTGATTTCACTGATCCTGCTTGTACCGTATGTAACTCGTCTGCTTGTGAAACTTTTTGAGAAAATCTACGATCTTGCTTTTGGAAATGTCGGCATTCTTGCAGCAAAAAATCTGCGGGAGAATAACAGTATCCTCAATAATATTTCCATGTTAGCCATCGGGATGTCCAGTCTGCTGATGATTAATACTGCTGGGTATTCTTCTGCGACAGAGCTGGTAAGCAATTTTCAAAAACAGAATTATGATATTCGGATGTTTGTCTGGAATGCGGATAAAAACAAAAGGAATCATATTCTTAAAGTGGATGGCGTGAAAGATATTTACAATGAAATCACCACAGAACAGCTGGAGGTTGTAGGAAACCCAAATAAAATCAATATCTCCAGTGTAGATAAAACAAAGTTTCTGGAATATTGGACTATGAAAAAAAGTGAGATAACCCAGGAGCTCCTAGAAGAACTGGATGCTGAAAGAAGCATTCTTCTAAATAAATATGCTAAAAATGTTTTTAACCTTAAAAAGGGTGACTTCATTAAAATTAAGATGAAAAGCGGGGAAAAGAGTTATAAGGTTCTGGGCTTTTTCTCTGATGCCCCGTTTTACTCCCTGGTTTCGGAGAAATACTTGAAATCGGATATGCAGCTACAGAACTATTCAAGCTTCTATATCAAAACATTCAAGTCGCCGGAGGAAGTGAAAGAAGCCATCAAGCAGGAATTTAAAAAACTGGACCCTTATATTGAAACAAAGACGGAAGCACAGCAAAAAAGTGAGAAAAGCAATCAGCAGGGGATGGCCCTGTTGAGCGGATTTGGTGTGCTTGCGATGTTTATCGGAATTTTTGGGGTCATCAACAATCTGCTGATTAGCTTTATTGAACGGAAATTCTCTTTAGCTGTGCTGAAATCGATGGGAATGAGCAAGATTCAGTCAATACAGATGATATTCATTGAAGCCTTCACTGGAGGCTTGGTAGGAGGAATGCTGGGGGTTGCCGGCGGTTCCGTCATGATCTGCGTACTTGTGGGGCTTAATTCGATTCCCGATATCAAGTTCCCTGTCGGAACCTTTGCTGCCTATATGATTGCTGGTGCAGTGATTATGCTTGTATCCTCCATCAGTCCGGCACTGAAAACTTCCAAGCTGGATATTGTTTCAACCATAAAGTTCGAGTAACGCGCTGGAACATGCTTTGGTTTTTACATCGATTAATTTATTATCAAGTGTTTTGGTATCAAGGTGCCGGTAATAAATTAAATGAGTCCGCTAACACCACAGACTGCCATAGTGTATTTTACTCTCATTGTATCTGTCAGCAGGTGCAGGTGCTTCCGCTGCATACCCTACCGAAACTAAGGAAAAGGGTACGATGTGGTCGGGGAGATTTACGATCTTTCGAATAGTATCAGAATCCTCTCCTCCGCGAGGATTGATACCAAGCCATACAGCACCGAGTTCGCAAGCTTTAGCAGCCAGGATGATGTTCAGTGTTGCGGCTGAGCAATCCTGCTCCCAATAAAAGTCCAATTGGGTTGCCTGCGGTTCTCCACACACCAGAATTGCCAGGGGGGAACCCTTGAGCACGTGAAATCCCGAGTGAATCTTTGATATTTCATTTAAAACCTTTTTATCTTCAATCACTACAAAATGCCAGGGCTGCTGATTGCAAGCAGATGGTGCACTCATCGCTGCCTGCAGCAGGGTTGTTATTAATTCTTTTGGGATTGACTGGTCTTTGTATTTTCGGATACTCCTTCGATTAAGAATTCCTTTTAACATATCATTCATAGTTTCCACTCCTTTTAATTTTATGATTCAAGCGTAAACCAGAATGAAACTTGGTACAAGTACGCACTTTTTTGTGATGGAGTATCCAAAAAGTGACTGTAAAACTTATATCTCTTTCAAAATAATTTCATTAAGCGGAAGTCTCGGCCGCGGACCGGGATTCTGATCCGGATAACCGATGGGAAGTATCGTCAGAATTTCGTATCTATCCTCAAGTCCCACAATTTTCTTAAGCTTTTCCTGATCAAATGTTGCGATCCAACAGCTCCCCAGACCCAGATCCGTGGCTTTGAGTAAAATGTTTTCGACAGCAATGGTCCCATTCAGCATAAGATTGGCTTTTAACAAAAAAGGATCCACGTTTGCAAAGAAATCTTCTGAATTATACTTTTCAAAGGAAGTCCCTACAAAGGCGCCTATGTCCGCCAGTTCCTTGATCCTTGCCCCGGTGGTCTCAAAAGCTTTCGTATCCATACAGCAGACGATGATTACGGGAGCTGTAGATATAAAATGCGAGGGCGTTGTCTGCGATATTTCTTTACGTACGGAGGGGTCTTTCACCACGATATACCGGCCGGACTGAAGATTCAAACCGGAGGGGGCCAGCCGGGCAGCATCCATAATTTCATTGATAGCGCTGTCCGGGATCGGGTCTGACTTGAATCTCCGTATACTTCTTCTGGATTTGATTACTTCGTTAAATTCCATTAAAATCACCTCTTAATATTGAGAATTAATTGTTCAAAGCCTTACTTTACATGTAGAGCAGGTTGATATATATTAATTATAGAAAATAGTTCCAGTTAGAAAAGTATGCACTTTTTTGTTAGATACTATAAAAAAGGAGAGTAATTGCCTTTGAAGCTGACTTGCAGTAATGAAAAAAGTGAATGTCCTATCGAGTATACTTTAAGCACGATCGGAGGGAAGTGGAAGCTGATGATATTGTTCTACTTGATGAATGGCGGTACGAAAAGGTATGGAGAACTGAAACGCCTGATCAAAGGAATTACCCATAAAATGCTGAGTAATCAGCTCAAAGAGCTCGAAAGCAGCGGGTTGGTCAACCGTGTAGAGTACCACCAGATTCCTCCAAAGGTTGAATACTCCTTGTCGGAAAAAGGAGCTACCTTGCTTCCGGTCCTTGGCATGATGTACGACTGGGGCAAAGAAAACATGAAACCGTAAAGGAGACAGACATACAAGATGATGTAACGTATATAGTATTAGTTGACGAAATAATAGTTGCGGTTGCATAAATGAAATATAAGGAGGAATTATTATGTGGACTCGAGCAGAACTTAAAGCAAAAGCAAAAGACGTGTTGAGAATATCATATTGGAAGGCATTCATAGTGAGTTTGGTGATTGCCATCGTCGGAGGGGGCGGTGGAGGCGGAGGCGGCTTCAACGGAAATTTTGGTGGCGGAAATGCTGGTAACAACGCCGATCCCTTTAATGGTGCGAATAACGAAATACTGCCAATCATTATTGGCGCGATTATCGTTGCTGTGTTGCTTGCCTTACTGTTTGCACTTGCTTTACGAATTTTCGTAGGATACCATGTTGAGGTCGGTGGAAGACGTTACTTTATACAATCCGCACAAAATGATGTGGACATGAATTACTTGGGATACGGTTTCAAGAAAGGGAGATATATCAGCATTATCAAAGCTATGCTTTGGAGAGCGCTTTTGAATTTTCTGTGGTCCCTGCTGCTGATCATACCGGGAATCATAAAGTCCTATGCTTACAGAATGGTGCCGTACATCCTTGCAGATAATCCTAATATTGATTACAGGCGAGGCGTAGAATTAAGCAATGAAATGACACGCGGTCACAAATGGAGAATGTTTGTGTTAGACCTTTCATTTATCGGATGGTATTTACTTGGAACGTTAGCGTTATTTATCGGGGTGTTATTTGTCAACCCATACTTCAATGCAACTCAAGCAGAACTCTATTTGGTATTGCGTCAGAACGCATTGGATACAGGGATGTGCACATATGAAGAGCTAAATTTAAATCCGCAGAATTGATTCAGGCGACAGTCTTGAATATAAAATCAAAAGAAAACACGAAATGTCCACTCATCATTTGGAAAAGAGTGGACATTTCTATTTGTAGAAATTATACTGTAAATTGCGACTTGGCTACGGATGTATTACTGCTGTTGGCCCTGACCGGATTGTTGACCTTGCTGCTGATTCTGCTGCTGTCCTTGCTGCCCCTGCTGCTGGTTGTTTGGATTCATGCCCATCAGGATCTGCGGGATTTTGTCCATCAGCTGATTTGCATTTCCAGCCATATTGAGCTGCATCATGGATACATTATCCTTGTCGATCACGATGACGGCATCTGTGCTGAGTCTTGCACCCAAACCAAGAGCTCCTGCGCCCATATTTCCCATGCCCATGCCCATACCAGCTCCCTGGGTGCTTCCGGTGTTGTTTTGCTGATTGGAATTGGAGCTAGTATTGCCTCCGCCGTATCCAAGGGTCACGGAAACTACTGGAATGAAGGTTTTGTCCCCATGAGTCACGGGTTTACCGATGATGCCTTCTTTTTGGGTAAAGCTTTCCAGATTTGAAAATAAGGTTTCCACGTTCTGGTTTAGTGATGAATTCAGTTCCATAAAAAATTCCTCCTTTTATGATAATGTTTCTAGGTACTAGGGACAGCGCGTCTCCGCCTATACCAGTTGAGGAGGGCTCTTCCTAGTTTTACTTTTGCCGTTGCGTCCACATAAATATAGTCCTTGTCCGCTAAAAAATCAGGAAACTGGGAGAGGGACTCTATATTTATAAACTGTGAGGCAATATTGATTGCACCACATGCAACTCCGGTGAAAAATGGGTCGCGGAACCCGTAATAGGCATTCACATGAACATGTTTCGGCTTAACTTCCTTGACAAGGTCCAGGTTGTTTCCATTTCCCTTATTGTTGTTGATTGGCTTTTGGAATACTTGCCTGTTCAGCAGATAGAATTGGAGAAACATTCGGGTTTCGATGTTGGTGATTACGACCTTGAGCAGCGGATAAAGCCAGAGCAATGTAATACTCATGTTTGCGTTGTTCGAACTGAATATGAGCTTGATTCTAAAAGCGATTGTTAACGCAAGGATTATTAAAACCAGAAGGAGAATCATCAAACCTAACAGCAAATTCATGTACAAATACCTCATCGAATCAAGATTTTTCTCACAACTATTCTTAGTTTGTCCAACGAAGTATTAAATATTGATTCCAAAACCTGCTGCTAAGCCTAACATTTGCTAAGGTAGATATTTGAAAAAATTTTTGATATGATATGTGAATATTAGCAAAGAATTTCCGTGAAAGCCGAGGAGGCGGTTTATGGGATGGATAACCGTTCTGGAAAAGGACCAAATTGAAATACGGTATGATGATGAAAAGAAAAATGTGATTCTTGAAGTAAACAGCGGCGGATTTTCCTCCAAATATGTGACTTTGTACATGAATGAGGAAGAGTTTCAGGAGGTGCTGCTGGCGTTCGAAAAGGTCAATGAAAAGCTTTTTAAGAAGGAGAACGGATGAAAATAACGGTACTTGTGGACAACAATACGAGGATTGATGAGTATCTTCTTGGAGAACCGGCAGTTTCCTATTACATTGAAGCCGAAGGAAAGAAGATCTTATTCGATTGTGGATATTCGGATGTTTTTATAAGAAATGCTCGAAAAATGGGAATAGATCTTTTGGACATCGATGCGGTGGTTTTCTCGCATGGCCATAACGACCATACCTGGGGAATAAGCCACTTGATACAACATTATTCTGGCAGAAAACAGCAGAATGACTTGAAAAATAGGCTGGAGGTCATTGCGCACCCTCTGGTAATGAATAGGAAAATTGATCTTGGAGAAGAGATCGGCATCAATATAACCGCGGAAAAGATTTGTGAAAGCTTTGATCTTCAACTGCAAAGAAGCCCTTTCTGGATCAGTGAAAGGCTGGTTTTTCTTGGTGAGATCGAGAGAACCAACAGCTTTGAGAATAAAATTCCCATTGGCAGGATGATCACTAAAAATGAAGAAACAGACGACTATGTTCTGGATGATTCTGCATTAGTGTACAAGGCAAAGGAAGGTCTCGTGATTATCACAGGCTGCTCCCATAGCGGTATCTGCAATATTGTTGAATATGCAAAAAAGGTGTGCAGTGAAACACGGATACTAGATATTCTTGGGGGCCTGCACCTGTTAAATCCTGATAGGGAGCAGATGAAAACTACCCTGGACTATATCAGAAAATCAGGGATCCGGCAAATCCATGCCTGCCACTGTACGGATCTTCAATCAAAGATTCAATTATCGCAAGTCACTGAAGTTAAGGAAGTGGGAGTTGGACTTATACTGGAATATGAATAAAAAGAGGAACAATGAGTAAAAGGGATTCCATATACGGAATCCCTTTTGTAATCACAAAACTGATAAAAAATACTAACGGCCTCTGTAATCAAATTTGATATCTTCCATGCTTCCGCCAAGCCTTTCGATGGCATATTTGATATCGTAAAAGATTTCACGGTTCAGCGCGGATACGTTCTTTTCAACATATCCCCGTAAGGCGGGAATCGCCCGGCCATCCCCATATTCGGCAAGGAACAGGGCGCCCAGCGCTTTGTTCTCAAGCTTGGAAAAAGCGCTTTTCAAGCACTTATATACTCTGTCTGATTTATTCGTAGCGCCTGCTTTGGAGAGTGTTGAGAAGAGATATTCTTCAATGATCCCGTAGGTTTCAGCGGCCTCCAATTTGCGGACAAGCGGTTCTATAGAGGGCGTACCGATTTCGATCAGTGTATTGGAAACTGTCTCAAAAAGGAGCTCGTAGTTGGGGTCGGATTTAGCCATAAGCTCGATTAAGGATTGTACAGCTTCTTCTGTTTTCCACATTCCAAGAGCACTAATGGCGGCTAATGGAATTGCCGCATCTTCACTGTCCATCTGCAGCATTGACGGGTCGGATGCAAGTTCAAGCAGAGCATCCATCGCTCTTTGTGAAAAGGATTTCAGCTTTTCCAGAAATGTATAAGGCAGGTCTACATCCACTGTTTTTGCTCCGATTTTAAACGCTTCCATGAGGGTGTCAAAGTCATTGATTCCTTCGATGTATTCCTTTGGGGTTTTTTGATCCAAGTCAGGATTCGGGGTGTTTTCCCATTCCCTGGCAACGTCCTGTACCTGGTTTACGGTTTGAGCAATAAAGTTTGCCAATTCTGCCTGAGATGAAGACTTGGCCAATTGCTCCGCTTTCTTTTCGTTTTCCTTTTCATGACGTTCAAAGTATTCATTGATGGCTTTATTAAAGCTTTCAAATAGGATTTTATTTCTGTTCAAGCGCTTTTCCTCCATTTAGCCTAAAAATCTGTTCTTGACTGCAAGCAGGGTGAATCTGGGCAAATCCAGCATCCTCTTATAACGCCAGGGCTCCTTGTAGAGCCTGTAAAGCCACTCCAAGCCGGCTTTGCGCATGAATTCGGGCGCCAGCTTGACCTGGCCTGCCAGGACATCCAATGTACCTCCAACCCCCATGCAGACTTTTACATTTAACTGACTTTTATACATATGGATCCATTTTTCCTGTTTGGGAGCACCCAAGGCAACCAGAAGAATATCTGCCTTCGATGCGTTGATCTGCAGAATGATGGCTTCTTCATCCTCGCTTTTGAAGTAGCCGTTTCTGCAGCCGACAATTTCTGCATCGGGATACTGTGCCAGCACTTTTTCAGCAGCTGCCTCAGCGACTCCGGGCTTTCCCCCGAACAAAAAGTATCGGATCTTTTTGGACTGTTTGAGGGTAAATGTTTTTCTTACAAGATCAATTCCTGAAACCTTTTCAGGGACAGATCTTTTCAGAATTTTTGATGCAAGCACGACACCTGCACCGTCAGCGACCAGAAGATCGGCCTGACGTAAAATCTCCATGAGAGCGGAATCCCTTTGGGCAGCCATCATGATCTCTGCATTGGGTGTATAAATAGTATGCGCCCTGTCGGAAGCCAGGAAACCTTTTACCTTTTCCAAGGCTTCACTCATTGAAACGTGATCTACAGGGACTCCTAAAATATCCACTGTGTTTCTGATCATAAACTACTTTTCCTCCATGAGTTCCACAGCAATCTTTGTATCCTGCTGTGTTTTTTCTTTTAGAACCGAGGTGATATTCTTCAGATGGGTCCTTACTTCTTGTCGTTTGCCCCACATATCGTCAATCAATTCTTTGAGATGATCAAAGTTCAGATCTTTTACGTGGCCGGCGGAAGACTGGGAAGTGAGGTTGATATATTCAAGGAAGCCTTCCACTTTCTGATCGTAGGCAAGTCCAATAATGGGAACTTCAGCACTGGCGGCGAAAATGAGTGCATGAAGCCTCATTCCGATCAGCAGGTCCATCCGCTTGATGATCCCAAGGACCTGTCGGCCGTCATAGCTGCTGCGGATGACATAACCTTTACCCTTCATCCGGGATACAATATTGTTAATTACAGTTAAGTCGTGAGGATAATGCATGGGAATAAATACGGGCTGTGCGTGGTAACGTTCAATCACATAATCCGCAGCTTTAGCGATAACCTGCTCGTACTTCTCCTGATCGTTCCATTTTCGCACGGAGAAACCTACAAAGGGTCCGCTCTGCTCAATCCCTTCTTTCGCAAGAATGGTATCGATTTCACTGTTATCGATGGAATCTATGGCCATCGCAGGATCGGCCGTGATAAGAACCCTCGGTTTATTGATGTTCAAGGTGTCGACTTCCTTCTTGGACATTTCTTCTCTGAGGGTGATGACATCCACCTGATTGAGGACAAACTTGGTCAGCTTGCGGTTGGATTCCCTGTTTAACGGACCGATTCCATTGGCATAAATCATGACTTTCATGCCCAGCTTTTTAGCGAGCCAAATCATTAATAGGTAGTAAAACACCGATCTTGTACTGGTGTTGTCCTGGATCAAGCTTCCGCCGCCGTTGATAAAGAGCTTGGAATTGCTCATAATGTATAAAAGATGCAGAATGTTGAAACGGTAAATGGAATCAACATTGTATGCCGCCTGGGTTTGCTGAGGACTCTTTGACAATACAAGGATTTTCATATCCTTCTTATGCTTCCTAAGGTTGTTGATGATGGCAAGAAGCATGGCGTCGTCGCCGATGTTATTGAAGCCGAAATATCCGGAAATAATGGCGTCATATTTGGAAGCCAGGTGAACCTTGATAACCCCTCTTTCAGAAATGGTGCGATAGATATCCAACTGGGTATTGCACATGTTTCTTAAAGAGAATTGGGCATAAGCTTTCTGATAGATTTTTTCACCCAGATCGACTCTAAGAGTCTTGTCATCGACAAGCCGAATGATGTGCTCTGCCAGTGTTTTATAATCGCCGGGGTTGAAAAGATATCCGTTTTCCCCGCTTTCAATCAAGTCTGAGATACCGCCGACATTACTGCTGATGGTTGCTTTCCTAAGTCTGGCTCCTTCAAGGATTACGTACGGGAAGCTTTCGCTTAAGGAAGTTAAAAGATTGATATCCAGACAGTTCATAAAATTGTAGGGTTCATTCACGAAACCAAGAAAATAAACACTGTCTTTGATACCAAGAGCAGCTGCTTTTTTCTCCAATGATTTTTTTTCCTTTCCGTCACCGCCGATCAGGAACTTCACTGAAGGATTGTGCTTAAGGACGATTTTCGCAGCATTGAGATAAACACCCAGGCCCTTGACAGGGTCCAGCCTTGCCAGAATGCCTACAATGACATCATCTTCTTTTATATCATTGAGATTGTACTTTTTCAGAAACTCACTCCTGGAATAATTCTCTATAGGAGTGTCAAAGTCAATTCCGTTATAAACAGTAAAGATCAATTCGGGATCAAAGTTTCTCTTCACCAGCATTTCTTTGAAGTTTTTAGAAACACCGATGTAGTAATCTATAAAACGGAGTGCAATCGTATTGATCACCCCAAAGGATACACGCTTAAGGATGCTTTGCAAATAGTCCAGACGGTAGTCGCTATGTACGGTGGTAACCGTTGCCAGGCGCAGAAATCTTTTGACAATCACGGAAAACATGTTAGCTTTGGCGCCGTGCGAGTGCAGGATTTCATAACCCTCGGTATTGATGATTTCAAGGACGCGTTTAAGATCCTTAATAAAATTGCCGGTCTTTACAACCTCCACATTGATTCCCATGGCTTTGGCATCGTCTGCGAAAGGACCGGGTCTGAAGCTGACCAGCTTAACATCGATATGTTTTCCCAGCTCTTTTACCAGCGAAAGTACGTGGGACTTTGCTCCGCCTACATCGCCTCCGCCGATTAAATGAAGAACTTTCATTATAAGTCTCCTTATATTTCACATAGATATCATTTGGACAGGGCCAGTGCAGATCAAAAAAAGTTGTATGGCCCATGCCTATAGTATTATAGCATACATCCCTTTAAATATCATTATATGACGCTTTTTTTTCATGGACAAGCAGGCACGGCAGGTGAAAAAGGAAGAATCTTATGAATGGAATGAATTTTGACCATAAATAGCATGTATGTTTTGGATTGTTTATGCAGATTTAATTTCAATGACTCCAATGGAATATTATTGTTTCGCAAGATTGATACTGATATAATGAAATTGACGATGGTACAAGTGGAAGCTAAAACGGTTTTGCATCCCTTGCTTGTCTATAAAAAAGGCCTTAAGGAGGAACTGGTATGATCAACGAATCCAATTTTATTGTTAGAATTTCCGGCAGAAGGGAAAACAGTTACTATATCGATTACCAGGGCGTTTATAAAATTACGGAGATTTCCAAGGTTATTGGCGTGGAAGCTGCAAAGATTAAAGATATCTATGTAGGAAACGGCGGGGATTATGACGGCAGTCAGGATGTATATTACTTCGGCAGTATTGATGCCGCCAAAAGCGCTGTTGCTCAAATACTGAAAAGTACGAAATCGGATCATAAAGGAAGAATTGTGTTTTTGACGGAAGCGGAAATAGAGTATATCCGGAAAGCCTTGATCAATGAGAATTCCAATACCATTCACGTAAGCAATTCAATTAAAGACGCAATCTTTAAAAAATTAAATTCTTGAGGGAAACGGGATCAAACTTATGTTAACAGCAACGGCTTCGGTGGTTTTAATAGCTGTTAAGGTCGAAAATTCAGGGGTACAAGGGTATTGTAAAATGTTAAGTTTTAATATAATATATCTTTAAAATAAAATATCATTTTACATAATTCAATTTCAAATGTATAGGGGTTAGGAGGAAGAAAGAATGAAAGTTTTAAGATCCAAATCAGTATTGTTGGGATTGGCAGTAATGCTGCTCGTAGCATTTTCATTGAGCGCTTGCAGCGGGTCAAAAGGTGGAGATGTTTTCCGTGTAGGTGTGGATGATGTATATCCGCCAATGGAATTTAAGGATGACAAAGGTGCAACTGTCGGTTTTGACGTTGATCTCGCCAATGAAATCGGTAAGAAGCTGGGTAAAAAGGTTGAATTTCAGTCAACGCAATGGGATGGAATCTTTACAGCGCTTAAAGCTGAAAAATTTGATTGCATCATTTCTTCTGTAAGTGTCAATGAAGAAAGACTGAAGGAATTCGAATTCACAAAGCCTTACATTGCAAATGCTCAGGTGATTATCGTTGGTGCAAAAAATACGGATATCAAGTCTGAGAAAGATCTTAAGGACAAGAAGGTAGGCGTCCAGGTTGGAACAACTGCGGACGAGTCTGCTGAAAAGTTCTTAAAGGAAACAAAGTTTGATTTAAAGAAGTATGAACAGATTATTCAGCCTTTCTCCGATATGAAGGTAGGAAGACTGGATGCGATTATTGTAGACGAAGTTGTTGCCAGATATTATGCTAAGACCGACAATGCTTCCTTTAAGGTAACCGGGGGAAGATTGACAAATGAGCCGATCGGTATTTGCTTCAAGAAAGGCAATACAGAGCTGAGAGACAAAGTGCAAAAAGCCGTTGATGACTTAAAAGCGGACGGCACAATGAAGAAGCTTTCAGAAAAATGGTTCGGCGAAGATTTGGTAAGCAACGTACAATAATGTCCAGGAAATTCTAAATATCAATGATGCAGAATAGGTAACGAACTTTGGTGCAACGTGGCATTATGTCAAAGTGCTGAAGTTCGTTATACTTGCGTATGGGGAGCTGTTATTCTTGAAATTTGATCAGATAATGAATGCTATGCCGGCGCTGTTAAGAGGAAGCGTCGTCACAATCGAATTGACCATCATTTCCATCTTCTTTGGACTCATTTTAGGACTTTTCCTTGCTCTGGGCAGACTGTCAAAGAACAAGATTATTGATGGATTTTGCTGGTTTTATATTTGGCTGTTTAGAGGAACGCCTTTAATGATGCAAATATTCTTTATATATTTTGCATTTCCTTTATTTTTTGATCCCCCAAGAGGTCTTCCGGATTTCCCTTCAGCCTTGATTGCACTAAGCTTGAACTCCGCTGCTTATCTTGCGGAAATTATCAGAGCTGCGATCCAGTCTATCGACAAGGGTCAGATGGAAGCCGCCAAGGCACTCGGTATGAGTTATGGACAGGCCATGAGGAGAGTCATTGTTCCTCAATCCTATAGAAGATTGATCCCGCCGGTAGGTAATGAATTCATTATGCTCCTGAAAGATTCCTCACTTGTTGCGGTTATCGGTATGACAGAGCTGATGAGAATTACCTCCCAGATATCCAACAGGACCGGTAATGCCATGATTTATATCCCGGCTGCTGCCTTGTATCTGGCAATGACGACTGTATTTACAATTGTTTTTGAAAGACTCGAAAAGAAATATTCCGTTTACGAATAGGGAGGTGTATCGGATGAGCAATGTAATGATAAAGCTGGAAAAAGTATGCAAATCCTTCGGCTCCCTTGAAGTGTTGAGAAATATTGACCTGGAAGTAAGACAGGGTGAGGTGCTTAGCATCATCGGCCCCAGCGGATCCGGAAAAAGTACGCTGTTGAGATCATTGAACCACCTGGAGAGAATCACATCAGGCAGAGTCACTATCGACGGCGAGCTTATTGATGAGAAGGTAGACGGAAAGGATCAGCTGAAAGTTTCTCATAAAAAGGTAGCTCAGATTTGCTCGGAACTTGGGATGGTGTTTCAGAGATTTAATTTATTTCCGCACATGACGGTTCTAGAGAATATCATTGAAGCACCCATGACGGTGAAAAAGGTTTCAAAAGCAGAAGCGGTTGCTTTTGCAATCGAATTGCTTAAAAAAGTAGGATTGGAAGACAAGAAAAATGAATATCCTTCCAGACTTTCCGGGGGACAGCAGCAGAGAGTTGCGATCGCCAGAGCCCTGGCTATGAAGCCCAAGATCATGCTGTTTGACGAACCTACTTCAGCGCTGGATCCTGAACTCGTCGGAGAAGTATTACAAGTAATGAAGGACCTTGCAAAGGAAGGTATGACCATGGTGGTTGTTACCCATGAGATGGGATTCGCAAAGGAAGTATGCAACCGGGTTATTTTCATGGATAAGGGCGAGATCCTTGAGGAGAGTTCTCCTGAGGAAATATTCTCAAATCCCAAGCATGAAAGAACAAAGTCCTTCTTACAAAAAGTATTATAAGAGACACCAGAAATGCTGGATACCTTGCGCTAACCGGGTATCAACGCAATCAGTGAATAGAAGATGTCAAAGCCATTGAATTTTCAATGGCTTTTTTCTTGCTTAATAATTTTTATTTTTTGGGCATATTAAAGAAAGAAAACAATTTTTAACTATAGCGGTCAGTAACAAGATTTACAGTAAATAAACCACTGCATGAAGGAAGCAGCGTTATGCAGTAAAATACTGTGAATTTGATGTGTTGCAGGACTGCTAGGTTAGGATGTAAAATGACACAGACAGATAAACTATTTTCGAAGAAAAATATCCTTCGCGGGGTTAAGACCTATACTTGGATTATTATCGGATCCTTCCTGACCGGCGCTGCGATTAATGTATTTATGGTTCCCTATAAGATCGCGCCGGGAGGAGTCAGCGGTATTGCAACGGTGCTGTTTTATATTACCGGAGGCAAGCTTTCCGTGGGCGTGAGCATGCTGGCTTTGAATATTCCGCTGTTTATAGCAGGGATTCGCTACATCGGAAAGGGCTTTGCGGTAAGAACGCTGTTCAGTACGATTCTTCTTTCGGTGATCATCGATACAACTGTAGATATTTCAAAATACTTTGTAGAAAACTTTCTGGTAAAGCTTGAACCTGCGCCTTCTGCACCGGACTTACTGCTATATTCGATTTTCGGGGGCTTCCTCATGGGAGTGGGACTTGGAGTTGTATTTAAATCAGGGGCTACAACGGGAGGAACGGATCTTGCTGCAAGAATCGTTCATCATTTCATTCCTGCCTTTACCATCGGGCAAATCCTGTTGTTTATTGATACCAGCGTTATTATCCTGGCTTCTGTTGCCTTTAAAAGCTTTATCCTGGGTTTATATGCCATTGTTACTCTATTTGTATCATCAAAGGTCATTGATGCGATTTTGGAGGGCGTTAACTTTGCCAAGGCAGTGTTTATTATTTCGGATCATTCAGACGAGATTGCGAGCAGGATTTTAGTAGATCTGGATCGGGGTGTAACTGCATTGAACGGCACCGGTATGTATACCGGCGATGACAAGAAGGTACTCCTGTGTGTCCTTCACAGGGGGCAGATTCCAAAACTGAAAGAGATTGTACGGAGTGTCGATGAAAAATCATTCATCATCCTTACCGACATCCGGGAAGTTCTCGGTGAGGGGTTCAAAACTTATGAAAACTGATTCAACAAAATTCAGTAATATTTTGGCGATTTTTATAAGTTTTTAGCTCCATGGGCTATAGACTAGCAAATTAAGTTTATAGTATACTGTTTTGGGAAATGTGAAAAAAAGGAGAAGAGAGAATGAAAAAGCAAGAAATTTTAGAGCTCAGGAAATGGGCCGCTAAGATTCGGAAACACATCATCACTGAGGTGCTGCATGCTGCTTCCGGGCATCCGGGCGGATCTCTATCCTGTACGGATATATTGACGGTTCTGTACTTCCATGAGATGAAAGTGGACCCGAAAAATCCACGTTGGGAGGATAGAGACCGTTTTGTGCTTTCTAAAGGACATTGTTCACCTGCTTTATATGGAGCACTGGCTGAAAAGGGATTTTTCCCGGTAGAAGACTTAAAATCATTCAGGCATATAGATAGCTACCTTGAAGGGCATCCCAGTATGAAAAGCGTACCGGGAGTAGATATGTCTACAGGTTCACTGGGACAAGGCATTTCTGCGGCTGTAGGAATGGCATTGGCAGGGAAACTGGACAAAAAGGACTATCGGGTGTATTCAATACTTGGAGACGGAGAGCTGCAGGAAGGCCAGGTTTGGGAAGCGTTTATGGCTGCTGCCCACTATAAGCTGGACAACCTGGTGGCATTTTTAGACTATAACGGCTTACAGATTGATGGAAAAATCACCGAAGTTTTATCTCCTGAGCCCATTGAGGACAAGTTGAAAGCCTTTGGCTGGAAGGTTATCAGAATCAATGGCCATGATTTTGTTCAGATCATTGAAGCATTAAATGAAGCTGGAAAATCCAAAGGGAAGCCGGTTGTGATCATGGCGGAAACTGTCAAGGGAAAAGGGGTTTCCTTTATGGAGAACCAGGCGGGCTGGCATGGAACCGCACCAAGTCAGGAACAGGCAGAGCAAGCTTTTGCAGAAATTGATGCGTACATGTCAAAATTGGAGGTGGAATAAATGTCCCAGAAGATGGCAACGAGGGAAGGGTACGGAGCTGCGTTAGCTGAGTTTGGTGCCGACAGCAGGATTGTAGTATTGGACGCCGACCTTTCCAAATCGACAAAAACAGAAGTGTTTAAAAAGAAGTACCCGGAAAGATTTATTAATATGGGGATTGCAGAAGGCAATATGATGACGGTTGCAGCGGGACTCGCTTCCTGCGGAAAGATTGTTTTTGCCAGTTCTTTTGCGATGTTTGCTGCCGGAAGGGCCTTTGAGCAGGTAAGAAATTCTATCTGTTATCCTGCGTTGAATGTAAAAATTGGTGCTTCCCATG
The DNA here is from genome assembly GCA_026418695.1 of Clostridia bacterium. GTDB lineage: Bacteria > Bacillota > Clostridia > Acetivibrionales > JAFADI01 > SKW158. Next base: position 12,453 of record JAOAAU010000076.1, on the reverse strand, counting down.
CTGGAATTACTGTAGGCGAGGATGGCGCATCCCACCAGACCGTAGAGGACATCGCAATCATGAGGGCGCTGCCCAATATGGTTGTTATCAGCCCTGCAGATAGTGTGGAGACAAAGTTTGCTGTGAAGGCAGCAATAGAATACGATGGACCGGTTTATTTAAGATTAGGCAGAGCTTCTGTCCCCGTAATCTTTGATGAAAACAGTTATCAGTTTGAAATTGGAAAAGGTACTGTACTCAAGGAAGGCAATGATCTTACCATAATAGCAACAGGCATTATGGTTGAGAAAGCCCTGGAAGCGAGGGAACTTCTCCAAAAGGAAGGAGTACAGGCAAGAGTCATAAACATACATACGATTAAACCCATCGATTCCGAACTCATAGTTAAGGCAGCCATGGAAACCGGGGCTGTGGTTACAGCCGAGGAGCACAGCATAATTGGCGGTTTGGGCAGCGCAGTCGCTGAAGTTCTGGCGGATAAGTATCCTGTTCCCATCAAGCGTGTGGGCATTGAAGACCGGTTTGGGAAGTCAGGGAAACCCAATGAGCTCCTTGAAAAGTATGGTTTAACAGCAAAGAATATTGTCGAAAAAGCAAAAGAATCCATGAATATGAAGAAAAAGTAAAATTGTATCGTATAATATAAAAGATAGGTATGGATTACCTATCTTTTTTTCATGGATTTTTATAGTAGAGAAAGAATTGCGGGGCTGATTCAGCCATGCAAATTCTAAATTAATTATTGGGGAGGAGTACCATGAGGTATATCATCAGACAGAAGATTTTTTCATTTGGAGACAGCTTTAAGATCAAAGATGAAGCGGGCAATGAAATCTTTATGGTAAAAAGCCAGCTGCTTTCCTTTGGTCACAAACTCAGAATTTATGATATGGCGGGGAATGAACTATGCTATATCGAACAGCAGCTTTTGAGGTTCATGCCGGAGTATGACATCTATGTTGGCGGTGGTCTGACGGCAAACATCAAGAAGAAATTTACCTTTTTTAAAAAAGAATTTATTATCTCCGGATCAGGTGGGGAATACTATATTGACGGTGATTTTTGGGCACATGAATTTGATATCGTAAAAAACGGGATTGTAGTTGCAAGAATATCGAAGAGTTTCTTCTCATTCAGTGATACATATGGTGTAGACATTGATGATCGGGAAGACCAGGTGACCAATCTGGCGATGGCCATTGTAATCGATCTTGTATGCCATCATGATAATAATTAGGTTTTTAGCACTTGACAAGGGGAAACCGCATACTATATACTAAAAAAACATTAGAATACTTTTATCAACGTGAGCAGGCGATGTGCGAAAGCATGTGGGGCTGGGCCTTATAAAGGCAGCGGAGTAAACGATGACCCGTGGGACATGAACAATGTTCCATGGGTCTAATTATTTATTAGGGGGATTTTAATGTCTAGTGAAAAGCAAAAAGTTGCATTGAGTTCTGTTATTGCTGCGGTTTTCCTGACAATCGTAAAAATTGTAGTTGGAGTATTTACCGGCAGTCTTGGTATTCTTTCAGAAGCTGCACACTCGGCGCTGGACCTTGGGGCTGCAATTATTACCTACTTTGCAGTCAGAATTTCTGATAAACCTGCAGATATGGACCATAACTATGGTCATGGAAAGATAGAAAGCTTCTCAGCATTGATTGAAACGCTTCTGCTTTTGGCAACCTGTGCCTGGATTATCTATGAAGCCGCGGAAAGACTCTTTCTGGGTAAAATGGTCAAGGTGGAAGGAACCGCCTGGGGTGTTGGGGTTATGGTACTTTCCATCATCATCAATATCTCCAGATCCAGAGCTTTGAAAAAGGCCGCCAAAAAGTATGGGAGCCAGGCATTGGAGGCAGATGCACTTCACTTTGACAGCGATGTATGGAGTTCCTTGGTTGTTATCGGTGGCTTGATTTGTGTAGGAATCGGAGACTATTTCGGATGGCCTGTTTTAAGCTATGGGGACCCGATTGCAGCCCTGGGTGTCTCAGTGTTGGTTATCCTCGTCAGCATTCAATTGGGAAAGCGCACCATCGATGTATTACTGGATGCGGCACCGAAAGGAATGGTCAGTGAGATTCTCAAAGAAGTAAACAATATCAATGGAGTTTTGGATGTTGCCAATGTAAGGGTAAGGCCTTCGGGACCCAACTACTTTATTGATATCAACGTAGGTCTGAACAGGAATGAAAGCCATAGAGCAGTTCATGCGATTGTGCATGAGATCCGGGAGAAAATTCAATCTAAAATACCCAACAGCGATATTGTGATCAGTACTTTTCCCATAGATACCGCTGAGGTGGAGGACATGGAAGTATATCATACCGTGAAAAAGGTAGTGGATAACTTCCCGATTTGCACCAATATCCATAATATTCATGTTTATGAACTGGCAGATGGAAAGCACATCGCGATCCACCTGGAGGTCAAGGAAAACATGACCTTGTGTCAGTCCCACAAACTGTCGCATGAGATCAGCGAGTTGATTCAAAAAGCCTTGAGTGACGTGAAAGATGTCAGCGTAAACTTTGAGCATGTTACACGAAGTCTGATTCAAGCAGAAGACGTTACGGAGAAAAGCGGTGAGATCATCAGCAGGATTGATGCTATGATCAATAAAGTGCCGGATAAGCTGAACTGCCATGATATAAAGATTTATAAGCAGGGTGAACGGCTGAATATTTTTCTGCACTGCGGATTGTTTGGCGACTTTAGTACGGAGAAGGTTGAAAAAGTGTCAAAGAATCTTTCCAATAAACTAAAGGTCAGCTTTGACCGCATTGAGAACGTTCATATCCATGTAGAGCCTATGGAGTGATTCATCAAATATTAAAAATAGGCAAGGCGTTTCTTTTTTATAATTCGAGAATGAATGACTAAAGTAAACATTACCAGCAGGAGTTGTGCAAGTAGCTTCTGCTTTTTATTTTATCCTTGCAAGCGAATCCTCAAGTTTTTACACAGAGGAAGGACGTGTTATTCTCATGCATTTTCAAAGACCAACGTGTACAAGTCTGGCGGGCCAGTCTACTTGACTTGCGGAATTACATAGCATACTATTGAGCTGTTAAATGGAATATCCTTTAATTTTGAATTGTTTAGCAAAACGATGGAGGAATTTATGTATAAGGAAAAAATCATTAAAGAGATGAAAGAAGTTTTTAAAGAAATCCCTTTTGGGGTAGAACATACGCTTAAAGTATTGAAAAATGCAGAAGATATCATGAAAAACGAAAATATTAGTGAGGAAGAAAAAGAATTCATTTCGATTGTTGCTATACTTCATGATATTGGCGCAGTGGAAGCACAAAAAAAATATGGTTCCATAGATGCTGTATATCAAGAAAAAGAAGGACCGGGAGTAGCTCGTGAGATTTTGAAAAAAGTCGGGTATGATAGAAATATTGATAGAATATGCTTTATAATCGGAAATCATCATACTCCATCAAAAATTGACGGAATTGATTTTCAAATACAATGGGAAGCAGATTTGTTAGAGAATTTAACAACGATGGATAGTCAAAAAGATAAGCTGAAAATAAAAGAAACCATTGAACAAAATTTCAGGACAATTACGGGGAAAAGGATTGCATACCAACGTTTTGGCGTAGAATGAGCATATTGAATAATATGCTTTATTGAATGCTTGAAACAAGAGTTGCTTTGCGGAACTTTAATATAGGATATTCCAACTTTATGTAGCACTGATTCCTTTATAGCGGACAAAGTAACATTTAATATTTGTGCCCCATTCTATTGTTCCTATTAACGAAGCCTTCAAACCGGTAAAAATATATTAGAGATTTCTAAAATACTTATTGACAGAATTTTACTCTGGGAATATAATGAAATTATTAAATTAGGAATTTCTAATATAGTAAATCACTAAACTAAGAATATGGAGGAGATTTTCGTATGATGAACAAAACAGTAGGATTCATAGGTGGAGGCAGAATTACACGGATTTTCCTGGAGAGCTTTAAGCGTTCCGGAATAAACCTAAATAGCATTGTAGTGAGTGATAGCAATCCGGATGTGTTGAAAAGATTAACTGAAGAGTTTCCTGAAGTCACTGCGATCCAGAATGGAAATAGGCAAGCCATTGAAAAAGACATTGTTTTTATCGCACTTCATCCACCGGTACTTGCCGGCACACTTGAGGAATTAAAAATGGATGTACCGCCAAACTCCGTGATCGTATCTCTTGCTCCTAAACTCACGATATCCAGGTTATCGGAATTAAGCAACGGTGCTGCCAAAGTTGTTCGAATGATCCCTAATGCTCCATCGGTTATCGGAAAAGGATTTAACCCTGTTACCTACTCCGCGGGAGTGTCAGAAGCCGATAAAAAAGTGCTTGATGTATTATTTACGGCATTAGGCGAATATAGAATTGTTCCGGAGAAGAATCTTGAAGCGTATGCAGTCCTCACAGCGATGGGACCTACTTATCTGTGGTTCCAATTGTATGAACTCAAGGAAATTGTAAAAGACTTTGGACTGTCCAACGAAGAAGCTGAAGAAGGAATTAAGAGTATGATGTTGGGTGCCATCGCAACCATGTTTGAGGCAGGACTATCGAGTGAAAAAGTAATTGATCTGATACCTTCAAAACCATTAGCAGATCAGGAAGAAGTCATCAAATCCATCTATCGTGAAAAGCTTAATGCTATCTACCAGAAAATCAAGCCTTAATCAATACTGCTTAACAGGAGAATCATTATCAACTGTCAAAATTTCAGGAATGTCCCCCAAGGAAACTTGTGATCCGCATTACAATTAAATGAGGAGTACATTGACATCTTTTGGATGAAAGGCTATAATTTATCTATAATATTAGAAAAAACTAATATATTAATGTACTCGTGAGGTGGGTTAAGTGAGTAAAGCATGCATATGCAAGCCTTCTGAAATTATGTTGTTTGCTTGTTCAGGTGGAGGCTCCAATGTGGGCCAGATCGCCAACAATGCAGCACTTGAGATCACAAAGGAAGGGAAAGCAAAAATGTACTGTCTTGCCGGTTTGGGAGGACATGTGCCTGGAATTATAGAAGCCGCTAAGCAGGCGAAAAAGATTATTGTCATTGACGGTTGTCCTGTTCTTTGTGCAAAGAAGATGGTAGAGCATGTCGGGCTTAAAGTAGATGAACTCATTGTGATCACTGATGAGAACATTGAGAAGACCCCAGGGGTGTTTGACATAAAAAATGAAGATATAGAGAAAATCAAGAACCTCATTGAAATAAAAATCAATAGAGCGGTGGAAGAAGCACCCGAGAAAGGATAGGAAAACACGATGTCAGATATGGGAAATCAATTGATCGCGAATATATTTAAAGCACTTTCACACCCGACAAGGCTTCAGATTGTAAGGCTGTTAAAGGAAAGGCCTTTATGTGTCTGCGATATTCTTCCGCAGTTGGAGTCGGAACAATCCAATACATCCCAGCATCTTTCAGTATTGAAAAACCAAGGGATTGTTGAGAGTAAAAAAGATGGACTGATGGTGATTTATAGGATCAAAAGCCCTGAAGTTCATCAGATGATTGATATTGCAGAGGGGATTATCTTAAGGCAGATCGAGGAAACAAGATCTGTATTAACAAAGAAATAATTTTGAGAGGGGTTTTATAAATGTCTAAAACCTGGTATCCGGTTTTGAATTACGAGGTTTGTATAGAATGTGGGGCTTGCTTGGATAAATGTAAACATGGAGTCTATGAAAAGGAAGCCAGCCGGCCTGTGGTTGTATCGCCCGAAGGCTGCGTGCAAGGGTGTCATGGCTGCGGAAACCTTTGCCCTGTCGGTGCCATAGAATATGTTGGAGACAATACGGGTTGGACCGCTCCGGGAAAACAATCCGGCGGTGAAGGAAACTCTGGCTGCTGCGATAGTTCAGGCTGTTGCGGTTAGGGATGGAAGGCGTGATATAAATGTTTTCAGCTATAGATTGGATTTTGAAGCAGTTGGCTTATTATTTGAGTTATGCGTTTACAGCGCTCATTCGAGCGATTGTAGGTATATTTGGGTTAAACACTTCCTTCTTGGAGAATGAGCGATATAAGAGTGCAATAGATTTCTTTTTCTACGACACAATGAAAATCTTTTTAATGCTCACTGTCATCATTTTCTTTGTATCCATTATCAGAAGTTTCTTTCCTCCTGAAAGAACTAAAAAACTTTTGGGTGAAGGGAAGGCAAGAGGTTTTTTGGGAAATGTCTTTGCTGCCCTTTTGGGGATCGTGACTCCCTTCTGTTCCTGCTCCGCGGTTCCTGTATTTATTGGTTTTGTTGAAGCGGGTGTACCGTTAGGTGTTACTTTTTCGTTTCTGATTTCCTCACCGATGGTTAATGAAGTCGCGTTAGTGATGCTTTGGGGATTATTCGGATGGAAAATTGCCTTGCTGTACATTGCTACAGGGGTGATCATTGCGATTATTGCAGGGATCGTTATAGGGAAACTGAAGATGGAAAGATACGTCGAAGAATATGTTTACAACATAAAAATGGGTGATGTTGAGATTGAAACACCCACATGGAAGCAAAGAGTAAATGATGCGTGGAATTATGTACTGGAAATACTGAAAAAGATTTGGCCCTACGTTGTTGGTGGGATCGCCATTGGTGGCGCTATGCACGGTTATGCTCCTGAAGGCTGGCTTACAAAATATGCAGGAAGGAATAATCCATTTGCAGTATTTGTAGCGGTACTTGTAGGTATCCCGCTTTACTCGAATGCAGCAGGGATTCTTCCAATTGTGAGTGAGTTGACAAAAGGCGGAATGGCAATGGGCACGGCGCTAGCCTTTATGATGGCGGTTACCGCACTGAGTCTTCCTGAACTCATCATATTACGAAAAGTATTGAAACCAAGATTGCTTGGCGTATTTGTAGGGATTATGGCAGTAACCATTATCTGCATAGGTTACTTATTTAATAATATATTAGCATAATGAATATGAAAGGTTGTGAAAAGAATGAAGATCGAAATTCTTGGGTCTTGTTGTTCAAACTGTGAAAAGCTGCAAAGATCAACTGAGGAAGTCGTTAAGGAAATGAGTGTTGCTGCGACCGTTGAAAAGGTGAGCGATATGCAGAAAATCATGGGATATGGAGTTATGCGGACACCGGCTATCGTAGTAAACGGAAAAGTCAAAGCCATGGGAAGAGTTCCTGGTAAAGATGAAATCAAGAAATATATTCAGGATGAAGTATAAGCATAAGGATAAATCGATCCTGTGTAGGACGATCGTGCTGAATTTATCTTCGTAAACAAAGTTATTACCAAAAATAAGAACGGTAGTAACTTTTATTTTGATATTTTAAAACCACCATCAACAAAGATGGTTTCTCCGTTGATATAGTTTGACAAACCTGAGAACAGGAACAGTGCTACATTCGCAATTTCTTTTGGATCAGCAATTCTTCCGGCGGGAATGATACTTTCGGAGAACTCCCTTACTTCAGGAACATCAAATGCTGCTGCGGTCATTCCGGTATATGTAAATCCAGGTGCGACGGAATTTACTTGAATATTGTAGTCCTTCAGATCTAATGCCATAGCAGCGGTTAAGGCAACAATACCAGCCTTTGATGCCGCATATTCTGACATATTCGGTCTGAATATCCTGGACCGGATACAGCTAATATTAACGATCTTTCCCTTTTTGTTTTTCATCATTTTCCTTGCTGCAACTTTGGATAATAAGAATGTACCAGTTAAGTTGGTTTGAATGACTTGGTTCCATTCATCATAGCCGAGATCAAAGAAGGGTTTCGAACTCGAATATATACCGGCACAATTAGCGAGACCATCAATTTTACCAAACAAAGTTTCGGCTTCGTCCATAATAGAAATCAGCATTTGCTCATCACGGATATCTGCCGTATAGTGCCTAAACCTCGGATGTGTAATTATGCTTTGAGAAAAATCCAGGCCAATTACAGAAGCGCTGTTTTCAAGTAAAAGTTCAGCTATACTTCTGCCAATACCTGAGCTTGATCCGGAAACAATAAATACTTTATCGTGTAAGTTTATCATAGAAGCCTCCGTCTTAAGTAATTTAGCGAATAGTTATTTCTTTTAGTTTAATGTTGATTTTCAGCTAAAGCATGATGAAAGATTTGAATACTTTCCGATTCTTGCTGTAATTTACTAGCATCAATTGAATTGTATACTTTTTGAAGTATAGGTTCAATCTTTTTTCGGTACGATCAAAGAGTTTATCGTCATTCCCGGTCAAAGGGCTAAGTACCGTTCTGGTAACCATATTTCCTTGTGTAGAGAATAGTTTGAAATTTTGAAAAATTTGTTGATACTTACTGGAATTACTTGACAACGCAATGAATATCTATTAACATATAAACAAACATTTATATGAACGAGGGTTTATATGGACGATGCAGCTAAACTACAAATGTACTTACAGACCTTAGGAGATGCGAACCGATTAAAGATGATCAATTACATTGGGGAAAGAGAGTGCTCAGTATCAGAAATTGTTGAGTCTACCGGACTTTCTCAACCTTTGGTATCACACCACCTAAGAACACTCCGGGAAAGTCAGATTCTCGAGACAGAACGAAAAGGACCTTTTGTTTACTATAAGTTAAAAGATAAGAGGCTTTTAAGCGCATTAGGTATTCTGTTGGAAATTTCCGGAGAACTGAAGGATAGAAAGCCACATGAGGCTATGTTTTGTTCTCCACCCTGGTGGACTTCCTTTTGGGGGAGTAAGTAAACCCGGAGATTTTCATGAAAAATTAGTCTGAAAAAAATCAGCATGTGCAAGGAGGATTTTATAATGGGCTTTAAGGAAAAGATGATGGAAGGCATGATGGGAAGCATGTCTTCAGAAGAAAGAAAAGAAATGATGGATAAGATGATGGAGAATTTCTTTTCTAACATGACAAAAGAAGAAAAACAGGAAATGATGAACAATATGATGCCTAAAATGATGGGAATGATGATGGGCGGAAGTGAACCGGGTGCAGGCGGCAATATGATGGGTTCCATGATGAAATCCATGATGGGCGGCGGAAGCCCGATGATGAGCATGATGGGCGGAAAAGAGGAAGTTGGAGAAAAAGGCTTCAATCCCATGGATATGTGTAAGAAAATGATGTCCACGATTTCACAAAGCAGTGAGATCGCGACTTTTGCAACGCCTGAAGTCCGTCAAATGTTTGAGGAATGGGTGCAGCAGGTGGATGAAGAGATACTGAATTATGTGAATGACAGCGGTTCGATTGATCCTGAACAAATTGCGGCACATCTTAAAATTTCAAAGAATAGCGTGATCTATTTTCTCTCAAGATTAGCACAGAAGGGGAAATTGAGCATCAAGGTTGAAAAGCAGCAGGATAAGGGTAACTGATTTTAGAGGATCATATCAATATTTGAAAAGTAATTTAGCTGGTGGATTTGAAATAAATAATATGCTAACTGGAGGTAAGGGAATTGAAAGAGAATTTTGAGAATGAATATGAATTGGTACGCATAGAAAGAATCAAAAATGTCTGTCCGATGTGTGAGGACTATGCAAAACAACAGTCGGAAAAACCCATTGTAGTCATGAGCTGTGAAGGTGCATGCCTAAGAGGTGAGGTATCCAGAAGAGCAGCAAATTTGATTTGTCATTCATTATTGCCGGAAAAGACGGTACGATTGTGTCTGGGTGGAGCATTTACCAAAGATGGCGGACAGCGTAATTTAGTACGAAATGCAGAACGGATATTAGCCTTAGAAGGCTGCTTTATCAAATGTGCTTCACGTATGATGAAGGGTGTTGTTGATGGGATGGAACCGGAAGTCATCATTACGGATAAACTCTTTGATTTTGATACAAATCTATTTGGAATTGATGAGATGTCTGAAGAAGATATCAAAGCGAATTCTCTTGAAGTGGCAAAGAGAATTGTAGAAAAACTATAAGATTATTTGGGGGAGATACTTTGAAACCATATATTAATAATAGAAAATGCTATGTTGATCCCAATCTATGTACTGCAATCAAAAGCTGTACCCAAAATGCAATTTCGTACTTTGAAGACGAAGATGCACCTTTAGGCGGAAGAATTGAATTCGACTATGATCAATGCAAGGAGTGCGGCACTTGTGCAAAAGAGTGCTGTGGTAATGCGATTGATATGAAATAATGTGGTAACGCTAGTGAAAGGACCGATTTCTCGGTCCTTTTTTTTACGAGGAATTAACAGAAAATAATGAAATTTTGATTCTATTTACGGATAAAATGATATATAATATTTTTATATTCGTTTAAACGGTTATACGCATGTACAAATCTTATGTAGAGGTGCAGACGGATGGAAAACCTGTTGAATGTTTTGAAGTCCATATCGGATGAAACCCGTTTGAGGATCATCAATCTCCTGTTTGAAAAAGAGCTTTGCGTATGTGACATCGTAGAAACTCTAAAAATTACTCAGACCAAAGCCTCCAGACACTTGATATACCTTAAAAACGCCGGTCTGGTTAAAGACAGGAAGCAAGCTCAATGGGCGTACTATTCAATCGTACGGGCAGACAGTATAAAGTTCATTGATAGCATCGTGTTTGATAACCTACGCAATCTAGAACAGTTCCAAAAAGATTTAGAACATTTGCACCAGTGGCAAAAAAGAAAAGAGAATTTATGTAGCTAGGAAGTCAAAAATCATCTTTCAATTAATTAGGAGGTTAATGGAATGCAAAACGAAAAAGCTGCAAGACTATCATTTCTGGATAGGTTTTTAACTCTTTGGATTTTCCTGGCCATGGCGATCGGCGTTGCCGGCGGCTTCATTTTCCCTGGCCTTGGTAAAACCCTGGAGGGAATGAGTACGGGCACCATCTCCTGGCCGATTGCAATCGGTCTTATTGTTATGATGTATCCCCCGCTTGCCAAGGTCAAGTATGAGGAAATAGGCAAGGTTGCAAGTAACAAAAAAGTATTCACCTTTTCCTTAATTCAAAACTGGATCATCGGGCCGGTGCTGATGTTTGTCCTTGCGGTCTTATTATTACCCGACATGCCTAAATATGCCATCGGGCTTATTATCATAGGGCTTGCACGTTGTATCGCCATGGTTATCGTGTGGAATACCCTTGCAAAAGGTGATAACGAATACTGCGCGGCCTTGGTAGCTCTAAACTCCATATTCCAGATCCTCTTTTACTCCTTTTTCATATACCTCTTTGTGCGGCTGATTCCTGGAATTCTTGGATTATCATGGAACGTTGAAGGACTTGAGAAGGTTACCATCTGGAGTGTGGCACAAAGTGTATTGATCTACTTAGGAATCCCCTTTGCTGCCGGGTTTATCACAAGATTCAGCCTGATTAAGGCAAAAGGAAAAGAGTGGTTTGAAAAGGTATTTATTCCGAAAATTTCACCACTCGCATTAATTGCTCTTCTTTATACAATCATTGTAATGTTTGTACTAAAGGGGCAGGTTATTGTTGAACTGCCAGGTCATGTTATCAGAATTGCGATTCCTCTTCTGATTTATTTCGGGATTATGTTCTTTATCAGCTTTTATATGTCCTATAAGGGCGGCTTTAGGTACGACCAAACGGTTACCCTGGCGTTTACGGCGGCAAGCAACAATTTTGAGCTTGCGATTGCTGTTGCAGTAGCAGTTTTCGGTATCGGTTCGGACCAAGCATTTGCAGCTGTTATCGGGCCATTGATTGAAGTGCCTGTAATGATTGCTTTAGTGAACGCCGCATTGGCATTTAAACGCAAGTACTTTAATGAAGATGGAATACCATATAGTCGATAACACAAAGGAGATTAATTCTATGAAGGTAAAAGTAGCATTTGTTTGCGTTCACAATTCATGCCGGTCTCAGATGGCAGAAGCTATATCAAAGATCATTGCACCGGATGATTTCGATGCATATTCGGCCGGGACCGAAACGAAACCGCAGATTAATCAGGATGCAGTTGCAGTAATTAAAGAGCTGTATGGTGTTGATATGAACGAAACACAAAAATCAAAGCTTTTATCGGATATCCCCCCTGTGGACATAGTTATTACCATGGGATGCAATGTGAATTGTCCTTATCTTTCCTGTAAGCACAGAGAAGATTGGGGGTTGGAAGATCCAACAGGCAAGGATAAGAGCGAATTTATTAAGACTGCTCAAATAATAGAACAGAAGGTACAGGAACTGAAAAGCAGAATAAGCAGTTTCTGTTAGCTCTTGTATAGTATCTTAATATTAAAAAAGTCCTCATAGCTTGGGGACTTTTCATATTTTCTGAGTATTATGCTGGTTCATATCAGCTATGCGATAATGGATATAACCACTCAGCAATAACATCAACGGATAAATAATCCACCAGCTAAATCCCGATAAGAGAAAAACACAGGAAATGGATGCACAAATAGTTACAAACCAGCGTTGGGGCTTCTTTTCAGTACGCCAGTAAGCAA
>JAOAAU010000136.1 GCA_026418695.1 Clostridia bacterium | reverse complement strand
ACGGACTTCCTGCTGGCCTGCAGTGAGGAAACTGATTAAGCCGAGCAGCTTGTAACTGGATTTGATGAGCCTGTCAAGACCGGACTCCTGTAATCCAAGTTCTGATAAGAACTCTTTCTTCTCGCTGTCATCCAACTGTGCAATTTCTTCTTCAATTTTCGCACAGATCACCATGACTTCAGCATTTTCCTTTTCGGCAAAGGCCTTCAATTCCTGAAGAAATGGGTTATCATTGTTCTGCAGATCATTTTCTGACACGTTCGCAGCGTACAGCACCGGTTTGGATGTCAGTAAAAAGAACTGTTCAACCTGAGCCCTTTGCTCATTATCAAACTGCATGGATCTTACGGGAATTCCTTTTTCAAGGTTATCCTTAATGCTTTCCAAAAGCTCAAGCTCTATCTGATATTTCTTATCGCCGGATTTTAACATCTTACGGGTCCTGTCAATTCTTCTTTCCATGACTTCCAAATCCGCAAAAACCAATTCAAGATTAATGGTTTCGATATCACGGATTGGACCAATCGAACCGTCTACATGAACAATATTACCGTCTTCAAAGCAGCGAACCACATGAACAATGGCGTCTACTTCGCGGATGTGGGACAAAAATTTGTTACCCAGGCCTTCGCCTTTGCTGGCACCTCTAACAAGGCCCGCGATATCAACAAATTCTATCGTGGTAGGGGTCACTTTATCCGGATTATACATTTCCGCCAACTTATCCAGTCTTTCATCAGGTACTGCCACAATCCCTACATTTGGCTCTATGGTGCAGAAGGGATAATTCGCGCACTCAGCACCGGCCTTGGTGATGGCATTAAATAATGTACTCTTTCCGACATTGGGCAGACCAACAATTCCTAAACGCATTTATTTCATCGATCCTTTCAGGTATTTTTCAAAAGTTCAAAAATCATCATTTTTAGACCACACTAAATTATATCTTATAACCTCGGGTAAATCAATAAATAGATCATACTTTGAAGCCAAAAGAAAACAGGTAACTCAATGTTTTTTGAGGAACAAATACCATTGAATAGAAGTCCGGTTTAATAAGCAATCCATAAATAATTAAAATTACTGGAGGAATCTGTAAAATTTCATTGCTTTTATTATAGGTTTATGCTAATATATTTATTAATTGTTTTCAGAAGAGATTAGTTGAGTTTTTAGTTTAGATTTGAAGAGATGAGAAGAGGCGGCAGTGAATACTGATTCATTATGTCTATATCGCCAGGATTCTTATCCTGGCGTTTTTATTTGTCCATTCTCATGTCTTCTTCATCAAAGAAGGGGGCGTCCACCATTGTTTTATCCATCATTGGAAGAAGTTAAGATGTTATCCTGTAAATACAATATGATCCCTGTATCCATGGAAGTCTATGCCGACATGGAGACTCCGATCAGTATTTTCAAAAGATTCGAAGATACGAAATACTGTTTCCTTCTTGAAAGTGTTGAGGGCGGAGAAAAGTGGGCCAGATATTCCTTTATTGGAAGAAATCCGTTTCTCATCGTAAAAAGTCAGGGTGAAAAAACACAGATTGTTCACAAAAACGGTCAAAAACGTGAGGTTGAAGGGAATCCACTCCATGTATTGAGAGATATCATGAGTGAGTATAAAGGGGCGCCTGTTCCGAAACTTCCCAGGTTTAATGGGGGAGCCGTTGGGTTCTTCGGATATGATTTGGTACGGCACAGTGAATATCTGCCCAATGTACCCAAGGATGATCAGGGGCTTCCCGAAAGTCATTTTATGTTCATGGACGAGATCATCGTCTTTGACCATCTCAAACAGAAAATTCATATTATTGTCAATATGCATATGAACGGTAATGTTGAAAGAACCTACAACAGTGCAGTCACCCGTTTGAAGGACATTTATCGCGAAATCATCTCTTCACGATGGAAAATTGAAGACCGGTTCAAACCGGATTTTGAACAGAAAAAGTCGGAATTCAGTTACAAAAGCAGTGTTTCAAAAGAAAAGTACTGTGAAAATGTTGAAAAAGCCAAGCAGTATATCAAGGACGGAGACATTTTTCAGGTAGTATTGTCCCAGCGGTTGGAAGTAGAGACAGAGCAAAACCCATTTAACGTTTATAGAGTGCTGCGAATCATTAACCCATCTCCGTATATGTATTTTCTAAAATTCGATGATTATTGCCTGGCCGGCTCTTCACCGGAAATGCTTGTAAGAGTGGAAGATGGTACAGTGGAGACCTGTCCCATCGCAGGAACAAGAAAAAGAGGAGCTACAAAAGAGGAAGATGAAGCATTGGAAAAAGATCTGCTGGCGGATGAAAAGGAATTGGCAGAGCATCGTATGCTGGTGGATTTGGGAAGGAACGATATTGGAAAGGTATCCGAATTTGGGTCGGTAGTGGTGAGGGATATAATGCATATTGAAAGATTTTCTCACGTAATGCATATCGCTTCCAGTGTTCAAGGAACTTTAAAGGAAGGCAAGACTGCATTTGATGCATTGACTTCCGTGCTGCCAGCGGGAACACTATCCGGAGCGCCAAAAATCAGAGCGATGGAAATCATAGACGAACTGGAACCTACTAAACGGGGAACTTACGGGGGCGCCATCGGATATCTCAGTTTTAACGGAAACCTTGACAGTTGCATTACTATCCGAACTATCCTGTTCAAAGGTAAAAAAGCTTATGTACAGTCCGGTGCAGGGATTGTTGCGGATTCAGTACCGGAAAAGGAATATGAGGAAACCATCAACAAGGCGATGGCCCTGTTAAAATCTTTAGAGGAAGTAGGTGAAATCCGATGATTATGATTATAGATAATTACGATTCTTTCACATATAACCTGTATCAGTATATGGGTGAGATTAACCCGGATATTGAAGTTATCAGAAATGATAAGATTACCATCGATGAGATCAGAGAAAAGAAACCTTCCCATATTGTGATTTCACCGGGCCCCGGATTCCCGAAGGACGCCGGGATCTCCATCCGTTTGATCAAGGAAATCGGCTCTGAAATCCCG
>JAOAAU010000107.1 GCA_026418695.1 Clostridia bacterium | reverse complement strand
ACACCCGTTCCCATACCGAACACGGCAGTTAAGCTTCTCAGTGCCGATGATACTTGGACGGCAACGTCCCGGGAAAGTAGGTCATCGCCAGATTTATTCCAAAGCCTTATGGTTATCGCCATAAGGCTTTGTTGCATTTATACAATCTCATATTATAAGATTGATACTACTTTTCATTTTTATTAGAGCTGCAAAAGGAGGTTCATTCAATGCTCCTAATGGTGTATGGCACATTGATGAAGGAATTTGAAAATCATTACGTCATAGAAAAATCAAGATTTATTGGAAATGCTTTTACACGAGGTGTATTGTATCACTTGCCAGAAGGATATCCGGCAGTAATAGACGGTACTGGAACTATTAAAGGTGAAGTCTATGATATAGATGAAGAAATACTAAGGGAGATTGATATGCTTGAAGATTACTTTGGTGAAGGGGATGAACGCAATCTTTACAATAGGGAAAAGAGATATGCTCAGTTGGAGAGCTGTGAGTCGGTGATGGTATACATATATAAGTATGTGAAACTCGAAGAAGTTAAGCAGGTAGGGATTCATATTCCAGATGGAGATTGGGGCAAGTTTATAAAATGTGATCTTTAGTTCAAAAGACTTCAATAGTTTTAATAAAATATATTAGGTAAGATAAGGACATGCTAGGTTATTGACATTTTTCTAGTAATTATATTTTGGCTTGAAGTAGTTCTTCATTATGTTAAACTTAAAATAGCAACAATTTTGAAAGATTAATATGTTGATGAAACTTAAGTTACTTGATAAACATCAAGTGAAATAGGAATTCGAATAGATCAAAAAGGATGGGAGTAAAGCTATGGGTGAAGATAGAAACTATCATTTTTTTGCTTTTATATCGAGAATGAAATACATCAATCGCTGGGGATTGATGCGGAATACTCAGCCGGAAAACATACAGGAGCATAGCTTACAGGTTGGGGTCATTGCGCATGCCCTGGCGGTAATCTGCAATAAGTTCTTTGGAGGTAATCTGAATCCGGATCGGGTAGCTGTATTGGGAATTTATCATGATGCGAACGAGACAATCACTGGAGATATGCCAACCCCGATCAAATATTTCAATCCCGATATACGAAAAGCATATAAGGATGTTGAGGTTATTTCCAAGACAAAACTGATTCATATGCTGCCGGAAGAGTTAAGAGAAGTATACTCAGATATTCTATTGCATGAAAAGGATGAGGAGCGCTGCTGGCAGATCGTAAAGGCGGCCGATAGAATTTCTGCCTATATTAAGTGCCTGGAAGAGGAAAAGGCGGGAAACAGAGAGTTTAAAAAGGCAGGAGAATCAATTTATGAGAGCATTATCCGTATTAAACTGCCGGAAGTAAAGTATTTTATGGAAAAGTTTATGCCAAGCTTTACGCTGACTTTGGACGAATTGGATTAGCTAAAGATAAAAGAACACATAAAAAATAAAAAGGAAATCTTCATGAAAAATCAAATCCAAATAGGAAATAAGAGCATTGAATACGTGGTGGTAAGGAGCAGGAGAAAGACGATAGGGATCAGCATCCAGTCGGAACAGGGATTGAAGGTGAGTGCACCCTACCGTGTAAGTGATACATATATTCATGATGTTATTCAAACGAAATCGAGTTGGATTCTTAAAAAGCTGAAGGAACTTGAAGATGCGAAACCAGCTGAAAGAAAATTTACTCCGGGTGAGAAACTCATGGTTCTTGGAAAGGAGTATTATCTTTGCATATCTGAAAAGGTTGGGATCAAAACTGCACAACTCGATATTGGCCCCAGTGCCGTCTGTTTAATCATTCCGGAAATAAAACAATTGGAACAACGAACTCAAATCATAAGAGATGCTTTAACCAAGTGTCTTAAAAAGATTGCTGCAGAAATTGTTTCAGAAAGAATTGAGGTATATTCTAAAAAACTAAACGTTCTTCCTAAGAAAATTGTAATCAAATCGCAAAAAACGCTTTGGGGCAGCTGTACAAGAGACAATGCTATCAATATCAACTGGCGGATTGTCATGGCACCCGTTGAAATTGTGGATTATTTGGTTGTGCATGAACTCGCCCATATCAAAGTAAAGAATCATTCCAAGACCTACTGGAACCTGGTTGAGTCTATTTTGCCGGATCATAAGGAGCGGCGCAAGTGGCTTAGAGAGAATGGCTCCAGGCTTTGCATTTAGGAGAACGTGAACATTAAGTGTTAAATTATTTTCCTCGGAAAGATATGATGTATTGATATCTATAAGTATTGGTGAGAATTTCAAAGAAAGCTTTTGATGACCTATTTATTCTGAAAAATAAGCCTTTATATGCTATTCTAAATAAAGAAAAATCAAGGAAATAAATATCATTTCTTGAAACACTTTGCGTTTTGTCGAATTTTGTATATAATTGTATTGAAAGATACCTTCATATATTTTCCTTTTGTACCCCGCGAAAACAGCAAATAAAATAAGAAATTGCTATCAAAAAAGCATTTAATGTAAATCAGTACCTATTGATATAAGTATCGCAGATTTTATGAAATATAGACTCCCTTACAATAGAATGACTATGTTTTTCGTTTGCTTCAAGAATTGCATGAATATTCTATATATTCTTGCTGACCGGAGGTTTTATGATCAACCGCAGGAACATTAAGAAAATCATATTCAATGGTTTGGTGATGTCCCTCACGTGTCTGACGATGGGGGTTGTCATTTATTTCTTTGTGTCCCAGGCGCTGGTGATAAATGTTGAGGAATCCTTAACAGAAATCGCAAAGCAGGGGGCTAAAGTTGTTGAAGAGGATATCGAGGGCTACCTTGATTCCTTAGAAGCGATTGCAAACATGGATCAGGTACGGAATGAGGATATCCCTTTGGATGAAAAGTTAAAACTTCTTGAGGCTGAAGTGAAAAGGAAAGGGTTGAAGCGGGTCAGTATTGCAGACCTGAAAGGAAATTCAAAAACTACGGACAGCAGCCGCCTTTATATTGGAGATAGAGAATACTTTAAGAGAGCGCTGGAAGGAAGAAAAAGTGTTTCTGATCCGATGATCAGCAGGGTAGACGGTACAATGATCGTGGCCTACGCAGTTCCAATATATAACAATCAAAAGATTACTGGAATTCTATATGCTTCCCATGACGTTGAGACCCTTAGCAAAATTGCGGATGATATCCGGCTGGGAGCGGCGGGCACTTCATTTATTGTCAACAAAAAAGGAATTATCATTGCTCATAATGATAGAAAACTTGTTCATTCAATGACGAATATTCAAGAGGAATCCAAGATGAAACCGGCATTGGTACCTTTAGCTGCACTTATCCGGCAGATGACTGAAGGCAAAAGTGGAGCAGGAAAATATAAGTTTGAGGGTTCGGAAAAATACATGGGGTATGCGCCTATTCGGGGAACGGAATGGTCTATTGCCGTTTCGGCTCCCAAAAGTCAGGTGTTCAGGAGTGTAGACCGAGCACTCATTGTAATTATTTCGGGTTCTCTTTTTATGCTGATTGTGTTTTTTATGCTGAGCTTTTATACAGGATATCTTAAAAAGCGTTTGCATCAGGAGCAAATCACGTCCAGTAATGCCATTGAAGCGGCACATATTCTCATTATGAGGATTGAACATAGCGGAAAAGTGGTCTCTATAAACAAGCATGTTGAAAATGCTATTCTTTTTTCTAAAGAGGAAACTGTCGGAAAAATGACGCTATTTGACATGGTTCCTGCCGACTTCATGAAAAGAGCAGAGGAACTCTTGGAACTATTAAAGAAAGAAAATCATGTGAACAATTTTGAATTGCCGTTAAGGATAAAAGGCGGAAATAGTGCTTTTATTCTTTGGAACTATTCTAAGGAAAAGAACAAGATAGAAAATGCAAATAGCTTTGAAATCATGGGAATTGATATCACGGATAGAGCTGCTTATGAAGAAATGCTGAGAGAAAGCTATGAGCAGCTGTCTGCGTCAAGGGAAGAACTGAAGGAAAAGTATAATGAACTCTTCAGCAGCAAGGAGCAGTTAAAAGAAAGCGAAGAACGGTTCAGGCTTTCTGCAGAAGGTTCAAACGATATTTTGTGGAATTGGGATGATAAGAATAAAAAGATGTACTTTTCTGAACGCTGGTATGAAGCGTTGGGGTATGAGATCGGCGAAGTAGAAGCTGGCCTGAATCAATGGATGGGTGCACTACACCCGGAGGATCGAGAGCGGGTAATGAATGAAGTTGAAAGGCATACCAGCGGTGAAACTCCAAGTATTGCCTGCGAATATAGATTAAGAACTAAAAATGGAGATTACAAGTGGTTCTTTTCAAGAGGGAAGGCTTTATTTGATGAAAGAGGGCAATACACAAAGATGGCAGGCTCTCTGACGGATATTACTCGGCAGAAGGAATATGAACGAAGCATTCTTAAGCTTGCCTATTTTGATCCATTGACAGGCTTGCCAAACCGGGTCAGTCTCGAGGAACGGTTTAAAAATTATGTCTCTGAAGGGAAAGGGAATGCTGCTCTTCTGTATGTGGATATCGATAACTTCAAGTTTATCAATGACTCATACGGACACTCTACAGGAGACCGGGTTATAGTGGAAGTCAGCAAAAGGCTTATTGGAGAGATCAAAGAGGCAGATATCATTATAAGACAGAGTGGAGATGAATTCACCCTGTTACTCATAGCGGTTCAGGGAAAACAGGAGCTTATTCGCTGTATAGAGAAAATTCAGAGGTGTTTTGATCGGAATATTGAGCTGGGGGATATGTCCTTTGATCTTTCAGCAAGCATAGGAATTTCTGTTTACCCTGAGGATGGGGAAGACCTGGAGCAGCTCTCAAAAAGTGCGGATACTGCATTATATAAAGCAAAGGATTTGGGACGGGGTCACTATGCTTTCTTTGAAAAAGCAATGAATGATGCCATTCTCGAAAGAATTACCCTTGAAGGCAGTTTAAAGAAAGCTATCCAGCAGGAAGAATTTGTCCTTTACTATCAACCTCAGGTGAATGTGGAATTGAAAAAGGTAATCGGATTTGAAGCACTGGTCAGATGGAATAGCCCTACGATGGGTTTTGTTTCACCTGCGAAATTTATTGGAGTTGCAGAGGAGTCCGGATTGATTGTGCCCCTTGGAGCTTGGATATTAAAAGCTGCCTGCGGCTTTATGAAGAAGCTGGTGGATGCCGGATACGAGGATATGAAGGTTTCGGTAAATATCTCAGTGATTCAGTTGGTACAAGAAGATTTTGTAGGAATCGTTGCGGAAGCTCTTCATTCGACTGGTCTTGGAGCACAATATTTGAATCTGGAGATTACTGAGACGGTGCTGATGGAATCCATCGAATCTAATTTAAGGAAGCTTGAAGAATTAAGGGCGATGGGTGTAAAGATTTCTCTGGACGATTTCGGGAAGGGATATTCTTCCTTGACTTATTTGAAACAGCTTCCGATTGATACACTAAAGATTGACAAGGCTTTTGTCGATGATATTCCAGATGACAATGGCATTACAGAGTCGATCGTCCTTCTGGCTCAAAAATTAGGGTTGAGTGTAATTGCTGAGGGGGTAGAGACTCGGGCACAGCTTGATTATCTAGTAAAGAGTAATTGTTCGATTATTCAGGGATATCTTCTAAGCAAACCTATTCCGGAAAAGGAAGTAGAACCCTTTATTCAAGGAATGTTAAACATTTAAGCGACGGCTTGCCAGCATTCATTGTATTATTTTTTTCCAAGAAGGCAAAGGCGGATATGTTTATTAAGCAATAATTTTGTGGGAGATTCAGGGAACTTTTTTTATAGGTGACGCGTCAAAAGACATAAAAGTATTGAATAACGGAGCGTGACGCCGATGATAAGAAGAGGGATGAGCATATTAATCCTGGGAATATTCCTTGCCTTAAGCTTTTCAAACACCAGTTTTGCTCAAAGTAATGCAACGGGTACAAAGAAAGCCAAAAAGAAGCCATTTGAGTATTCTGAAAAAAGCTCCTCAGTAGAAATGAATTCAAAAGTAAATCTGAATACAACACCCTATACATTGATTATTGTTCCACCCCCGGAGATTCATGATCAAATTGCTGTTAAAATACCAAAAATTCACGATCCTATTGAGGTAAATCCTCTAAAAAATAAATGAAAAGTTAGATTGATAAAATAAAACGGCTGAATGAATATGCAGCCATTTCTCTTATGGTTATAATGTTTGATGCTTAATAATATATTTGTGAAGTTCCGGTCTTTTTAGCGAAAAACTTTATTTTGCAATGTCTGTCAATCGCAATTTGCTGTTTCGCTCCTCAGATAAGCGAATGGACCAATCATTTTCAAATAGGATGACCGGACGCTTATCTTTGTCCTCCACAATCATGGTCGTACTGGGAAGGTTGAGCTTGGAAGGCTCAACTGGACTTTCTGCGACCCAGCGGGCATATTTATAGGGGAGATGCTGAATTCTCAAGCTTACCCCATATTCATTCTTAAGTCGGTATTCCAATACTTCAAACTGAAGTGCACCTACGGCGCCTACAATCAGTGTCTCGAGCCCAATATCCGGTTGTTTGAATACCTGGATCGCGCCTTCTTCCGACAGCTGGCTGATTCCCTTCTGGAACTGCTTGCGCTTCATGGAATCCGCAGCGGATACTCTTGCAAAGTGTTCAGCAGGGAAGATCGGAATTCCTTCGTATCTCATCTGGCTGTTTCCTTCACATAAGGTATCTCCGATATTAAAAATTCCAGGATCAAATACACCGATAATATCTCCCGGATAAGCTTCTTCAATGATCGCGCGTTCCTGAGCCATAAACTGCTGTGGCTGAGAAAGCCTTACTTCTTTACCTGCTTGTACGTGGTTAACGGACATGCCTCTGGTAAAACGGCCGGAGCAAATTCTCATAAACGCGATTCTATCTCTATGCGTTGGATTCATATTGGCCTGAATCTTGAACACGAAGCCGGAGAATTTTTCATCACATGGATCCACTTCACCTAAGGTAGACTCTCTGACACCAGGTGAAGGAGCAAGGTTTAAAAACTCTTCAAGGAAAGGCTGAACACCGAAGTTAGTCATTGCACTGCCGAAAAATATCGGGGTAAGTTCACCTTTCAGGATCTTCTTACGGTCAAATTCATCCCCAGCCATATCTAATAGTTCAATTTCATCACACAGTCTTTTATGATAATGATCGCCTAAAAGATCGGCAAAAACCTTATCGTCAACGTTTCCAACCGTGGAGGAGACCGCAGTCTGTCCGTGATTGCCTCCATCAAACAATTCTATTTGGGCAAGTTTACGGTTATAAACTCCTTTGAAATCTCCGTCAATACCGATAGGCCAGTTCATCGGATATGAACGGATTCCAAGTACATTTTCCAACTCCTCCATGAGTTCAAAGGGATCCTTGCTGGCTCTGTCCATCTTGTTTACAAAAGTGAAGATCGGAATTCCCCTCATTCTGCAAACATGGAACAGCTTAATGGTTTGTTCTTCGACACCCTTGGCTCCGTCGATCAGCATCACGGCGCTATCGGCAGCGACCAGAGTTCTGTAGGTATCTTCACTGAAGTCCTGGTGACCGGGGGTATCCAGAATATTGATACAATAATTATTATAATCGAACTGCATTACACTGGAGGTAACAGAGATCCCTCTTTGTTTCTCAATTTCCATCCAATCTGATACTGCATATTTGTTAGCTTTTCTGGCTTTTACAGAACCTGCAAGCCTGATGGCGCCACCATAGAGCAAAAGCTTTTCGGTAAGGGTTGTTTTACCCGCGTCAGGGTGCGATATGATAGCAAAGGTTTTTCGCCTTGATACTTCATGGGTAATTGCTTCTTTAATATTGCTCATTTAAATCCTCGCTTACTTCTATATTTGAAATAACACTGGATGCAAAATAAACATCCAATGTGTATTTTTATTGTTGACAGCAAATTTAATTTTATATTATTTTGATGCATCCTGTCAATTGAATTAGGGGCTAAACCACGGGAATTCAGCAGATGGAAAGGAAACCTTGGAAACTATTGCATGCAGGAGATACGACAATTTTTTATTTATCCAAAAGGAATTTGTAATACACATATAGAATAAATATAGGAGGCTATTTTTCGAACACACACTTGGTTGATTTCATAAACTGACTATGGGGGGCATTACAATGATAGAAAAAGATATCAAGCAGATTAAGATCGTTTTTACAGATGGTAGAGAAATATATGCCCAAGAAGGAATCTCGCTGTTAGAACTAAGTAAGGATTATGAAACGGAATTTAAATCTACCATTGTCGCAGCCAAGGTGGACAATGACATTAAGGAATTGAATTTTCACCTTTACAACGATTGCAAGGTCCAGTTTATTGATTTGACAAGTAATGACGGTTTGCGTATCTATAGAAGAAGCCTTTATTTTATCCTGATAAAAGCTGTTCATGAACTGTTTCCCGACAGGAAGGTGGTTGTCAGCCACTCCATCGGTAAAGGACTGTACTGCGAAGTGAAAGGAAGTAAAGAGCTTTCAGAGGAAGAGGTTCATCAGATTGAAGCCAGAATGCGGGAACTTGTGAACGCGAAGATCCCATTTGTGAAGAGGATTACTTCCCTGGAAGCTGCAAAAGATTATTTCCAAAAGATCGGCAGGATGGATAGGTATCATGCCATCGAGCACCGAAGCAAACCTTATGTGACAGTTTACAACTGCGGAGGACTGGATGACTACTTCTATGGGTATATGGTTCCGGATACCGGTTATATCCAGCTCTTCGACCTGAAATTTTATGCGCCTGGATTGATCCTGAGATTTCCTGAGACCTCAAAACCTAAGGAACTTCCGGAGTTTGCTGAACAAAGAAAGCTGTTTAATATATTTATTGAATTTAAAAAATGGAATAAGATCCTGGGAGTAGATAATGTAGGCGCTTTGAATGACATCATAAAAGAAGGAAAAGTATGTGAAATCATCAGAGTTGCTGAAGCCCTTCATGAAAAGAAAATCGCACAGATTGCCGACATGATTGCCTTTAACGAGCACGAGAAAAAGCTTGTAACCATTGCAGGCCCATCTTCTTCAGGTAAAACTACCTTTGCCAACAGGCTTGCGATACAATTAAGAGTAAACGGATTGAAGCCGGTCACAATTTCACTCGATGACTATTTTGTGGATAGAGAGAAAACACCGAAAGATGAAAGCGGAGATTATGATTTTGAAGCTTTGGGAGCATTGGACGTTCCACTCTTCAACAAGCATTTGGCGGAACTGATTGACGGAAAAGAAGTGGAAATCCCGATCTTCAATTTTCCGAATGGATGCAGAGACAGCGTTGGCAGAAAACTCAAGATGAACCAGGGAGATATTCTGGTCATTGAAGGGATTCATGGTCTGAATGAGAAGCTTACGGCTACGATTCCAAGAGATAAAAAATTTAAAATCTATGTCAGTGCGTTAACTTCCATGAGCATTGACGATCATAACAGAATCCCCACGACGGATACAAGGATCATCAGAAGAATTGTAAGAGACTATCAGTTCAGAGGCTGTTCAGCGATCAATACCATCAAGCGCTGGCCATCCGTGCGCAGAGGAGAAGATAAAAACATATTCCCCTTCCAGGAAGAAGCGGATATCATGTTCAATTCCTCCCTGATTTATGAACTGGGAACGCTAAAAACACTGGCAGAGCCACTGCTTGCTGAAATCGACAGCAGCCAGCCGGAGTACTCCGAAGCAAAGAGACTAATCGAATTCCTTAGTTATTTTCTACCGATTGAATCCAAAGAGATCCCCTTAAATTCAATCATAAGAGAGTTCTTGGGCGGAAGCTGCTTCTATTCCTAGAAGCAGCTCAGACTGAAGACAAATGCGATTTTTTTGGTGAACTACGCCAAACAAATCGCATTTTCTGTATGTTGTCCCCAGAAAAATATTAGAAATAGTCGTTGAAAAGGAGGTAACATCCCCCTTCTTCTCTTCCATGTTGCCAGCT
>JAOAAU010000093.1 GCA_026418695.1 Clostridia bacterium | reverse complement strand
CAATTGTATTTTCATCTAAATTCAAATCCGAAATACTAATACTTCCTATATCGAGTAGTTGTGAGATATAATCTGAATGAGGCATAATGGTTTCTCCTTCTTGTGTATTGGTGTGTGGTAACTTCAGTTTACAAGAATTTGAAGCATTGTGCCTCATTTATTTTTTCCTTACCCCAATGTTTAGTATAGAACCATAAAAATGTTCATATGCGGAAAGTGTACCTCGCTCAGTAGAGGTGCACTTTCTTTTTATTCCAATTATACTTTTCAAGCATGCTTCTTTTAACTACTTGCTTCTTCGATACTATTCTGTTCCCTGCTCCAGTGAGAAGTGAAGGGTCAGCAGAATCCTACCTCCTTTACCTCCTTTGAAGCCAGTTATCTCACCAGTTTAATACTATAAGTTCCGAAGTCGGAAGCAGTACTGGAGGTTTGTCCATCCATGCAGTAAGTGATAAACCTCCCTACAACGTCGGCCGTTCCGTTTGATCCAATCGTAACTCCTTCAAGAAAGAATGTGGCAAACCCCAAAACTTTGATGGCTTTTTTACCATTTACAGAAAGGGTATTCACCACCGGTAAAAAGATAACTCTAGGACAATCGATACTATAATTGTCATATGTATCCGCACTCTTGCTAACAAGCTGCTGTATGACTGTATGAGTGGGGCCAGCCATGTTTCCGGTTTCGGTATAGATAACGTCACCAATATTGATCGTTCCGTTATAGCCGTTCAATAAATTGTCCTGATATTTTTGTGCTCCTGTCCCCCCAAGTTCGATGGGCGCATAATTTCCGGTGGTTCCCCCTCCCCCGCCTTCCTTGAGGGTGTAAAGCTTTCCATAGGTAAACGTTTGCTGCACAACCGCCAAAGGCCTCACTCCTTTCAAAGACGATATGTTTTCGGCTCTGGCTTTTGCTGCAGCGGTTATATCCCTGCTTTGAAATCCGATGACTTTGGCAAAATAGTAGCTGACATTCTTTGTTGCCTTCACTTCAATCCCGCGTTTGTCCGCATCAATGGTACTTACGATGCTTTTCAGATTGGATTCATTTTTTAAAACATAGTTTTGGGCCATATTGCTTGCATTGGAATAATCCGTCACCAGTTCCTGAGCCCCGGCTAAAGCTGCAGCATCGACAGCACTTGTAATCGTTGCCTTTACCAGGAATGCATTGCCCAGATCAATGACCAGCGCCGCCATGACCATAATGATGGTGAGGGTCAGTGCAAATATAACAATCGAGGAACCTTTGCTGCTTTTTAAATACTCCGTTTTCAGAATAGAATTTTTCATCGTTATCCCTCCGTGCTTTTATTTCAAAGCATTTAGAATTTTATTCCAATAAAATACACTTCGAAAATTTCGACAAAAAATTCGGGGTGAGGTCTAGGTCTGCAGACTTATTTATAATCACTCCACGGGTACTATTTTAATTTCAACCTCCATCCCTCATAATTATTTACATAATATCTATAGTTAACATAATAATGAAACATTTTTTATATAACCCAATGCTTTCTTTACACAACATTTCACATTTTTCTAGCATCACACAGCAATTTGACAAGCTATAACCGAATACAAGAAATCAACTTGCTGTATATCGTTAAGTTATTATGTTTGCACTTTTATCAATATGATTGCACTGAAAGCTATAGATTTACATCTTCTTCAAACCTACGCACCAATACAAAACCTCCAGCAAATCCCAAATGCGTATATTCAATGATCATATAAGGCCGAAGTATATGGTCATCTGCATATAAAAACAAAAGACGAAAGGGGAAAATCAACATGAGAAAAAGAAACCATTGGCTGGCAATCCTTCTTGTAATTTTCATACTCATTGCCAACCCCACCAGCGTATTTGCAGCAACCTCCAGTTCAACCACTCCCCCGCCGGCACCAACTATTGGCGCAACTCCTACCACGCCTACTAACGGCAATGTGACTATCACGGTTTACTACCCGAACACAGCAGCAGTCAAGCAGTATAAACTCGGTACTAACGGCACATGGACGAAATATTCAAATTCATTTGCAGTAACAGCAAATACCTATGTATACGCCCGATATCAAACCAAAACAGGTTATTGGTCTACTTTGGGAGGATTACCGATTACCAACATCGATAAAACGCCTCCCACAAGCCCTACATTTACTGCGTCCCAAACAGCCCCGACCAATCAAAGTGTTACTGTTGCCATTAACTTCAGCTCTGATTCCACATCAAAACAGTACAAATTGGGAAGCAGCACTACTTGGATCAGCTATACTGCTCCGGTAGTACTAAGTTCCAACAATACCATTTCCGCCAGAGCATCCGATAATGTCGGAAATTGGAGTTCTATCACCAGCTATACTGTTGCCAATATAGATAAAACTGCTCCTTCCGTACCTGTTTTGACAGCAGATACGACCACTCCCACCAATGGGCTCGTAAATGTAGCTATCGGCTACCCCTCCGATGCAAGTATGAAACAATACAGGGTAGGAACTTCCGGAACCTGGACAAATTATTCTGTCCCGGTGGTGATAAGCTCAAATACCACCGTCTACGCAAAAGCTCAGGATTCGGCAGGAAACTGGTCGGCTGAGGGTTCATTGATTGTCTCCAATATCGATAAAGACCCTCCAGCTGATCCAACCTTCAGTGCATCCAGTACCACTCCTACAAATCAGAGTGTGTCTGTTGCGATCAATTTCAGTTCTGATTCCTATGTGAAACAGTACAAATTGGGCAGCGACGGAACTTGGACGGATTATTCCGCACCTGTCACTGTGAGTTCGAATGACATTCTTTATGCAAAGTCTTCTGACCAGGTTGGAAACTGGACCTCTGAGGTAAGTTATGAGATTACCAATATTGACAAGGTTGCTCCCATGAGTCCTGTCTTTACTGTCTCAACAGCAGAATTGACAAATCAGGAAATCTCCGTAATCATCTCCTTCAGTGCGGATTCCGTGGTAAAACAGTACAAGATAGGCAGTTCAGGTTCATGGATAGACTATAGCAGTTCTATATCCATAGATTCCAACGATACGGTATATGCCAGAGCTTTGGATAATGCGGGCAACTGGTCTCCGGAAGCAAGTTATGCCATCGGCAATATCGATCGAACACCACCCGACAACCCGGTGATTGCAGCATCGGAAACATCTCCAACGAATCAAAGTGTTACAGTATCCATCCAGTTCAGCGTTGATTCAAATATGAGACAGTATAAACTTGGTAGTTCCGGCACCTGGACCGATTACTCAGAGGCCCTCATAATCAGTGAAAATACATCCATTTATGCCAGAGCTTCGGATTTTGCAGGAAACTGGTCCGCAGAATCAAGCTATACGATTGACAACATAGATCGAGTGCCCCCTGCTGAACCGGTTCTCACTGCCTCTACTACTGAATTGACCAACCAGGATGTTGCTTTGAGGATTGAATTCAGCAGTGATTCATCCATCAGGCAGTTCAAGCTCGGAAGTTCCGGAAACTGGACGGATTACAGCGGCCCGGTTGCGGTCGGTTCCAACGATACAGTTTTCGCAAAGGCTTGCGACAATGCAGGGAACTGGTCCAGTGAAGCAAGCTATGTTGTAGGGAACATTGATAAAACAGCACCGGATGCTCCAACATTTTCAGCCTCTGCAATACAGCCTACAAATCAAAGTGTAACGGTCACCATCAACTTCAGCAGCGATTCCGTTATAAAGCAGTATAGACTCGGAAGCATCGGAAATTGGGTTGATTATTCCAGTCCCATCACTCTGGAAGCCAATGATATGATCTTTTCAAAGGCTTCTGATGCTGTAGGAAACTGGACACAGGAAACAAGTTATGAAATCACAAATATCCAAAAAGCACCTCCGGCCGACCCTATATTTACTGCTTCAAGTACCGAATTGACAAATCAGGATGTAGTGATCAACATCACTTACAGTACGAGTTCTTCGATCAAGCTGTATAAACTCGGTGATGCAGGCCTTTGGACGGATTATTCAGGCCCTGTTCTGATCAGCGCCAACACGATAATTTATGCAAAAGCCTCCGATAGTGCCGGGAATTGGTCTCAAGAGGTGAGCTGCTCCGTTAGCAACATTGATAAAACTGCACCTGCGAATCCGGTGATCTCAGCATCGACCACTGCGCCAACAAACCAGGCGGTTATCATCACCATCAGTTATAGTGACGATTCCAGTCTGAAACAGTACAAAATTGGGACTACAGGCACATGGTCCGACTATACGGTTCCTGTAGTATTGAGTTCCAATAATACAGTCTATGCCAAAGCCTCCGATAGTACAGGAAACTGGACGCCTGAGGCAAGTTATACCGTCAGTAATATTGATGCCACTGCTCCTGAAAAGCCTTCGTTCAGTGCATCTACAACAACCTGGACAAGCCGCCCGGTAACCTTGACGATTCTATACAGCGGAGACTCGACAGTTAAGCAATATAAGGTCGGTGCAGCCGGTACATGGACAAACTATACCGCCCCTATTAAGGTTAGCTCCAATGGCATCATTTACGCCAAGTCATCAGATAGCGTTGGGAACTGGAGTATTGAGGGAAGTTACGCAGTAACAAACATAACGAAAATAGTGCTTGGATATACCGTCAAGAATTCATCAACGGATATGTCCTCCTATAATTCAATGGTCGCCAATGTCAATGCCTTAAATGAAATCGCCACCGCTACCTACGGCATTGATGGACTCGGTAACCTTTCCGGGATGGCGCCTGCAGACCAAATCAGTTATGCCAATAACAACGGCATCATCACAAAACTGATGGTCAGCAATAACTTTGATCCGAATATTGCAAAACAAATGCTTGAAAGCCCGACCAACAGACAGAACCTGAAGAATAATATCCTGAACCAGCTCAAAGCCAATAACTATAAGGGTGTGGACATTGATATCGAAAACATCCCTGCTGCAAACAGAACTCATTTTACAACCTTTATGAGTGAAATCTATAGTGCGCTTAAGCCCCTTGGCTATGAGGTATCGGTAGCAGTTCCGGCAAAGACCTATGATTCTTCTACAGCAACCTGGAATTATGCCTTTGATTACAAGTCACTGGCACTTTACTCTGATTACTTGATGCTCATGGCCTATGACGAGCATTATCCCGGAGGAAAAGCCGGTTCCATCGCTTCGATTGGTTGGGTAACCAGTGTGGTCGACTATGCTTTGACCGTTGTTCCAAAGGAAAAAATCGTTTTAGGCATGGCAGCTTACGGCTATGACTGGGTGGGCACCACTACAAAAGCGTATTCCATCAATGGTTGCCTAAACCTTGCAAATCAGTATGGAGCGACAATAAACTTTGACAGTGCAACCAAATCCAAGTACTTTACATACACTGTCAATGGAGTAGCACATACCGTCTGGTTCGAAGATGGAGAAACCATTGCCTACAAACTGGACCTGGCGAATGCAAGAGACCTGAAAGGTGTAGGAATCTGGAGGCTGGGGCTTGAAAACACAAATTACTGGAATACGATCAAGTCAAAACTGAATAAATAGCGTACAAACAAAATAAGCGAGTAGAACCCTACTCGCTTATTTTATGATTTCTTCTACTGTTTTATAAATCTCTTCTTGAATGTACTCAGCCTTTTTTCTTAGCTTCAGCTGCCTTTGATATTGGTCGTCGAAGGCTTCCAGGAATTCCTCAAACATTGCTCTCAACTCTTTCACTGCTGCTGTGTCCTTCCTTTCCAACCTCTTTCGTAACTCATCCAATTGCAATCCGTAAGTGTCCCTCATTTTTTTGATTTTAATATCAATTTCATATCCTTCAATATTTACGGCACCCTGCTCTCTCAGCAGTTCCTGCCTTAAATCCAGCAAATGCAGTATTTCGTTGAATTTTTTATCGTCGAAACCCTTTCGCTTTGCCATACATCATCTCTTCTTTCCTTTTTATTACCTATAATAGCATATTATGTTAACACCTATCATTATGTTCTTATTTGCTTCCTAGTCATCAGTATTAACAAAAAACTGTTCATCTATAGACTCATAGAATCTTGAGGTGTACAATGAAATGATGGTAGTCGTTTACTTATTTCATCACATTGAGGTTATCTATGGCAAGAGAAGATTTGAAAAGCTATCCTTTCTTTTTTATTTTATATTATTTACTGTATTTCTCAGGCTTTGCACTCTATGGAGTCTTTATTCCC
The DNA here is from genome assembly GCA_026418695.1 of Clostridia bacterium. Taxonomy (GTDB): domain Bacteria; phylum Bacillota; class Clostridia; order Acetivibrionales; family JAFADI01; genus SKW158. Next base: position 20,626 of record JAOAAU010000093.1, on the reverse strand, counting down.
ATTTACCTGGATAGTATTCATTACAGCCAGGCAGCCATCGGCTTTTTGATTTCTATCGGTCCTGTTGCCACAGTGCTGGGACAACCAATCTGGGGCGCGGCCGGCGACAGGTCCAAGAACAAAGCCGATATACTTAGAATCATCCTTCTGGGAATAGGACTTAGCGTCGTTCTTTTTGGCCTGTCTACGAATTATTTCTACCTTCTTATCGTTATGTCCGCATTGACTTTCTTTCAGTCCGCCTTAGGGCCGACAAGCGATGCCATCACCCTAGAATATACCGAGAATACCGGATGGAAATATGGACCCATCCGGGCATCAGGAACTTTAGGCTATGCCATCATGGCAGCTGCTGCAGGGATAATAATCAAGAATGATATGCATTTGATCTTTATCCTGTATATGCTGATTATTGCATTTGCTGCGGGTTCCACTTTTATGTTCCCCAGGATTCCAGGACATCAATCCGGGAAATCGAAAGTCTCCCTGTTCAGCCTTCTTAAGAACCGTGAAATGTTCATGTTAATGCTATTTGTTCTGGTTACCCATACATTTATCGGTTTTTATAATACGTTCTTCCCGATTTACTTTAAACATTTGGGATCGGGAAATGCACTCGTCGGTATCTCCGTTGCACTGGCTGCCGTGAGTGAGCTTCCCTTTATCTTTTTTGGTGATAGAATCCTGGAGAAACTGGGAGTGAAGCGTGCCATATTCGGTTCCGTATTGCTTCTAAGCATACGCTGGCTGCTGATGTCTTTTATCAGCAACCCTTATATCATTCTATTTCTGCAGGTACTGCATGGTCCATCTCTTGTCTTTCTTCTGTTCTCTATGGTGGTCTATGTAAGCAAAAAAGCTCCGAAGGAGCTGCGATCTTCCGGTCAAGCACTGTACGCCATGGTATATTCCGGCCTATCCAGAATCATTGGTAGTGCATTTGGTGGTTTCCTGAGCGACAAGTTCGGAATCCAGTCCGTATTTTTGACGGGTGCTGTTGTGACTGCCATTTCTCTTGTCGTCTTCAAGGATTTATTTCGGGGTACTGATGAAGCAGAAGCCGAGATTGAGACTTCCTGAGTCTTATACATTTATTTTCATGATTAACTTATTGATATTTGTTCCAAAAAATGGTAATATTTAATTGTTGTATCTGGCTGCAATAAATTCTTCACAAAGGATGGACATGCATCAATGTCTGCACAGTTACAGGCTATTATGCCATTTATTATTCCTATTCTTCCTAACTTGGCTTTGATTTTGGGAGGCCAATGGCTGTTAAATATTTACGCTTATTATAAAAAGAAAAGAGATACGGAAATTGACTTAATAAATTCAATCAGACAGCAGCAATACAACACCATTACTCAGCTGTATTCCCTCTTTTCCAAGTTTATGGAGCTGTATCGGCTCATTAACTCAGGATTGACAGACTTAAACGATATCACTGTCAAAAGAAGCATATTTAGCGAGGTTATAAAAGCTGAATCCCAAATTGATGCTCTTATCTTAAAAATTGGTTGTGAATTTGCGGATGAAGATGATAATAAAGAAGAATTGGAAAGCATGCTGGGTAACCTGAGACAGTCCGTTCAATTATGGAGAGAGAAAGTGTCAAACTCCGAAAGATTACCCTTTAATAAAAGCTCCCAGGAAGACTATCTAAGATTTAAAGCTGCATTTTCTTATGTCTCCGCTTTCATGATCAATAAAATTCATAATAAATTCGAAGCTCCGAAGGTAAAAATGAAGCAGGTTGAAGATATTCTGGTAGGTGCTTTTGATAACAAACATGAAAAATGGAATTATTCACCCGGTATGAATAAACATGACTTTAGAAAATACTATGATCCTAAAATGTAAAAATGAAGCTTTCCGCCCTTGATAGCAAATATAATTGCATTTAAAGAGGAAAACCGATACCTGATTTTCCTCCTTAATGTAATCATCCCCTAAATGAAAGGTACCCCCCTGCTCAATGGAACCTGTCGTTGTAAAGCCAAACTATGCTCAACTCCGCTCGAAATTGCAACTATCCTGCTCATTAGATTAGTGTTATCTACTTGAACTGGAATACTGCTAAAGGGGATAGCTGAGCCGTTTCCAAGCTGTCCGTTATTGTTGCTGCCCCAAGACCATACAGTTCCATCCGCTTTGAGAGCCAAGCTATGACTCCCTTTTGCAGCAATAGCAATTACACTATTCATTAGATCCGTATTGTCTACTTGAACAGGAACATTGCTATTGGTACCTGGACCACTTAAACCGTTCCCTAATTGTCCTTCACTATTATCTCCCCATGCCCATACTGTTCCATCCGCCCGGAGAGCCAGCCCATGAAGCGACCCAGCTGCAATTGCAATTACACTACTCATAAGGTTGGTATTAACTACTGGAACTGGAGCAGCAGCCCCCGGATTATTCGTTCCATCTCCTAGCTGTCCATTTGAATTTATACCCCATGACCAAACTGTTCCATCTGTTCTAATAGCCAAGCTAAATCGATTTCCTGCTGAAATTGCTGTAACATTGTTTATAGATACTTGAACTGGAACACTACTATCAATGTTTGTTCCATCTCCTAATGGCTGTTGTCCCCAAGCCCATATGGTACCGTCAGATCTACGGGCTAAACTGTGGAATCTTCCCCCTGAAACAGCGGTTATGCTGCTCATCAGATTGGTATTGTTCACTTGAACCGGCAGGTTACTATTGGTACCTGGGCCACTTAAACCGTTACCCAACTGACCATACTGGTTAAATCCCCAAGACCACACAGTTCCGTCTGACCTCACGGCTAAACTATGAAAAAGACCTCCGGAAACAGCAGTAACCCCGTTTAAAAGATTCATGTTGTTTACTTGAATCGGAACATTACTTTCTGTATTTGAACCATTCCCGAGTTGGCCTCTGTCATTCCGTCCCCACGCCCATACTGTTCCATCCGACTTAATGACCAAATTATGATCACCGCCGCTTGCAATAGCAGTTATATTGCTCATCAAGCCGGTATTTACTACTTGAACCGGGACATTACTATTGGGAATGTTTGAACTGTTTCCTAATTGTCCTGCAGAATTACTGCCCCAGGAATATGCGATAGCATCTGCCATATTGACTCCTCCTTGATGACATTACCGAATAAAAGGTTCTGTCTCATAATACGTTTAAGTCCCAGGGTGGGTGCCATGAATTAAAATAAGCTATCGGTAAAACATAGTATTCCGTATATCTCTTCAATTAGTTGATATATTCCCTACTACGTAGCAAACACTACTCTCCAATTGTCTTGAAGCTGCAGTTCTTATCTGAATATTCCGTTTTCTTCCCAGGTACAGCCGAAATTTTCACGATATTGATGATTGTTTTTTGCATTGATTGTCAGAGAAGTTTCCCAATGCTTTAATGAATGTAATCATTTCTTGTGAATTCATTTTAAAGGAAGAAATTCAATCTGCCTATGAAAGAATAAAGCTCGATAAAGAATCCACACTTGATCAACAACTAAGCTGGCTTAGAGATATTGGCTTTATGGATGTTGACTGTTTGTATAAGTATTATCATTTTTCAGTGATGTTTGGCAGGAAGCGATCACTTCATCATTTGAATCATCAATTTGAGCATTTGATTTTACTTTTTATTTAATAAAAATGTTACAAATTGTAAATGGATTCGAAATATTATCCAGAGAAGTTGTATGGTATAATAGGAATGATAATGATAATTACAAAAGATATTAATGAACTGGAGAGAACCTGAATGAAGTATATTTTATCCTTATTGATGGTTTTTCTGATTGTTTATGCATTCATGCCGTTTTTTAAAAAATTTGCTTTGAAGATCGGTTTTGTCGATCAACCTACAGAAAGAAAAAAGCACAAGGAACCCATCCCGTTAATTGGCGGTGTCGTCCTGTTTCTTGGTTTCCTATGCGGTTACTTGATTTTAATAAGACCCATCAACCAGAAGTTTATTTCCATTCTGGCTGCCTCGTTTTTAATTCTTTTCATCGGGTTAGTCGATGACTGGTATAAAACCCATGGCAAGGAGTTTTCGGTTTGGCCGCGGTTATTCATCCAAATCTTGTCCGCCATCATGGTGTATTCATCGGGAATCGTATTCTATGGCTTTACGAACCCCTTTACACAACAGTACATAGTTTTACCAGCGTTTATGCAGTTTATTCTTACGATTTTATGGGTATTGGGAGTTACTACCGTCATCAATTGGTCCGATGGTATGGATGGTCTGGCTGGAAGTTTAACAGCCATCGCTGCGTCGACATTGTTTGTTGTCGCTTTGGCTAAAGGTCAGAATGACTCCGCATTGCTTGCAGTTGTTGTCGTTGGAGCCGTTCTTGGATTTTTAAGATACAACCGGCACCCTGCCCAAGTATTTATGGGAGATTCAGGCGCTAACTTTTTGGGATTCGTCCTTGGTGTAATTGCCCTGGACGGAGCCTTTAAGCAAGCAACTTTTGTATCCATTCTGATTCCAGTACTGGCCTTGGGCGTTCCCATCTTTGATAATCTTTTTGTGGTAACCCGAAGGTTTTTAAATGGACAGCCTATTTATAAGGCAGATGCGGGGCAAATCCATCACAGGCTGTTGTCCTCCGGACTAAATCCGAAGCAGGTGGTCACATTTATAAGTTTGATCAGTGTTTGCTTAAGTCTAATGTCCATTATTATTCTTTTATTAAAAATATAGATATCTCAGGGCCTTCCTTTCCAGGAGGGCTCTGATTATATATTACTTCCGATATCGTATGCCAACATGTTTTGCTTGTAGCAACAATAGAAAGGAATTACCGCCAATCTCCACTGGATCAATCAAGAAGGGATTACGTAGATGCTTAAAAAAGTTATTATAGCAGTTATCATTGTATTTCTCTGCTTTTTAACCGTAGGTATTCTAATAATACATTTTGATGTGGAACACTCAAGCGTTGAAAGTTTACTGCGCAAAGACCCGCCAACCGAATTTTGCATCTACCTGCCAAACAACAGCTTCCCTTCGGATATTGTCTTTTCCAATCGCGACATCCTCCGGGAATTTCATACCACAGTAAAGGATAAAACTGCCGTAAGATCCTACACTGGAAAACTCGCCAATGATAAGTTCGTTCTCACCATGGATTATGGCTATAAGGGTGAAACTGTTTATGTGACCATGGACGGAAGTGTCTTCATATGGGAAGATACAGCAGATATAAGAAACAAGTCAAGACTGCACTGGCTATGGTGGAAGCTTGACGGATTGATCATTTCAAAAGGAAAGGCACATATTCTCTATACTACCGAGCCGGATGTAAAGGTTCTGGAACTGGCGAAGAATATCAAGGATCTTGTTGAAAAGAAAGGGTCTTGACTTGGCAGAGTGTGTGAGACAATAGTTTGATTGTAATATGACACACTGTTGACATATTGAAGGTATAAAATGATCATACCGCAAACATATTGGCGCACCCATGAGGGGAAATCACGCTAAATAAGAATTGTGCATTAGGTTTAATGATTACTTGGAGAGAATATGGATACAAATCAATTACTCCTTGAAGTATCGGATAAGAACTTAGATATCGATCACTTTGTTGAGCTGGCAATTAATGATGCCTGGGTTCGAGAAGAACTGGTAAAGCAGCTGGTATCGAACCCCTTCATTATGGTTTATTACCATTGCTATTACATCCTCTCAAGAGCAGCTGAGGTGGAACCCTCTCATTTCTATAAACACTGGAATGACTTCGAATCCTTGCTTTATCATAAAAATTCATACCACCGGGATATCGCCTTAACCCTAATAGCCAACCTTACAGTAGTTGATGGTGAAGATCGGTTTCAGAAGATTTCCGAAGCTTACTTCTCTCATGTAAATGATGAAAAATTCATGACTGCTGAATGCTGTATCCGAAATATCAAAAAAATTATTCGCAATAAGCCCGTGCTGACGAACCGTATCCTTGATATTCTTTTATATATCGATCGTTGCTGTACTTATTCCGTCAAGCAGAAAGAGCTGTTAAAATATGGCATTTTAGAAATTCTTGATGATTTATATTTGACTTCCGGCCGCCAAGAAGAAATCCTCGAGTTTATCCTCCGCCAGACAGATTCTGTCAGCCCGAAAACCAGAAAAAAGACTGCCGAACTGATCAGAAAGTATACAATCAAACACATTCCATAGAAACGCCGAATTTATCTATAGGCCTGGATACAAATGGATGATATAATGATGGCATAAGATACAAGCAGCAATTATTTGGGAGGGTGCTATGAAAATATTGGCGATCGTGGGGTCATCCAAGTCTGGAAATACTACCGAAGTGCTTAAGTACTTCGAGAAAAAATTGACTGAAATCATTCCCTGTAATTTTGAATATCTCTACCTTAGCGATTATGATATTGATTTTTGTACTGGATGTCACAACTGTATTTTCATTGGTGAAGACCGGTGTCCGCATTTTTTAGTTGTAAAATCCATTGAGGACAGGATGCTCTCCGCCGATGCAGTCATTTTAGCGACCCCGGGCTATATGTTCAGTGTGACAGGAATCATGAAGAATTTCCTTGATCATGTCGCCTATAATTGTCACCGTCCCAAGTATTTTGGGAGAAAGGCCTTTTTAATCTCCAGTTGTACCAAGTGGCAGGAGAAAAGTGTCTTCGCACCGATGCAAACCTGGCTTGGAGGTGCCGGATTCAAGTTCGCCGGAAAGCTGTATGTGGAAATGTTACCTTTTCCACTATCCGAAAAGGAGCTTGATAAAAGAAGAACTGCAATTTCAAAAGCCGCCTCCGCCTTTGCAAAAGAACTGCAACACCCACAAGAAATCAAACCTGATTTTGGAGGTCTCATGATCTTTCATGCTTTCAGAACCTTGAGTAAAATCGCCCCCAATATCCTTAGAGCTGACTATCAATATTTTAGCGATAAAGAGGCTTATAAAGCAGAAACCAGGTGGTATATTCCAACCAAGGTGTCCTACTTCAAACATCAGATGGCGAACTTTATGGAAAAAAGGTTGGAAAAATCAGTTTTAAAAATGATTGATCCCTCAAAACTGAATCCCCAGGGAATCGGCTTTAAAAACATGTTGTGATTTTGATTCAGTGGATGAGATTTTTTAAGATATATTGGAGGAATTCTTGTGAAACTAAAAAAGGCTTACATTTGGATTGGGTTAATCATTCTGATTATTTCACAAAGCAGCTATATTCACATCATAAGACAGGAAACGATTACCGGCCGTTCGCAAAACATTGTCCATTTCCTCATGGGCCTAGTCGTCGATATTTTTCTTTCTGTCTTTTCACTTGTGGACAGAATATTTACGTTCTTATTATCATGGCAGGGTGTATTATTGATCGCTGTTTTGCTCTTTTATACCGGATGGAAGAAATACATCCTGAGCAAATAGGTTTCTATCTGATATTAAGCAAAGGTTGCAAAGAAGCCGGAAATACTGATATCTTGTATTTTCCGGCTTTTATTAAATAAGTTGATCTTCTTAAGAATATTAAATTGTCACACACATTACATTCAGCGGGCATGCTTTTACACACAACTCACACACCATACATTTTTCCTTATCAAAGGTCAGGCTCCAATCCATCTTATCCATCTGTAATGCTCCAGACGGGCATACCGCCGTACAGGCACCGCAGTGAACGCAGCTGTCTTCCTGCCAAATGATGCTTTTTGTGAACAGCTTGTATTTGATTCCCTGGTCTTCGATATACTTCAATCCGGATTCGATATTCCATTCTGTTCCGGTAATATCGAGAATCAGCTTCCCGGTTTTATTGAGCTGAATATCCGCATGCAGGATGTTGATCTGCAAATCAAACTTTTTCACCAGATCATAGGTTAACGGTTTTGTTACATGGTTGGCCGGAAAATGCAATGAAAGCTTAATCGTCTTCATTAGGACCCCTCCCTTACATCCAGAGGATTCACTTTATTTGCCGCCGGTAGGCTTTCGACAGGCTGTGAGATCAGGAATTCACCGTTTCCAACCTGTTTCTTGAGCAACTCCGCGATTTCTCTAGCCTTTTTCAAGCTGGACAGCGGAGCTGTAGGAACAGTCTTTCCATTCAATTCAATACTTCCGCTTCGCAGTTCCTCGTAAGAAACACTCCTCAAAACTGGTCGAGTCCTGCTTTGAACGCTATAGTCAAAGATCTTGGTGAAGATCTCGCTGTTCTTAATCGTTGTTTTCATCAGCATCTCTTCATCCAAAATAGGAATCGGTATTCCAACGCCGACGAATAAGGACACTCCGTATTTTTCATACACAGCAGCCCGGATAAAACGAGTATCCATTTGTTTGAGATCCCCAATCAGTGCAAGTGTGCCTGCTGCCGCTAAAGGCACGCCATTTTCACCTCTTGCCTGCCCAGGGTTATGTTGGGTTCCCTGCCATGCTACATACCCCTGCGTTCCCCCAATAAAAACACGGGTTCCTATCCCAATGGTTCTGTACTCAGGGTCATTCAGCAACGGGCTCAACTCTCCTGCCGTACTGTAGGTCACGTTTCCGCACTGGGGCAAGAGCGTTCCCATATAGGTATAAAGGATCTTATCGGACGAATTCGTTGCAGCCGCATAATTCTGATAGGCATTGCGCGGATTGAACATATAGGCTTGATTGACGTTGTTTTTATTAATACATGTACTGATCTCTTTTCTTGGATAACAGTCTGTGCCATAACTTTCTGCATACAGCTTGATGTCTTTTCCGGCGATCAGATCTTCGATTACATGAGCTCCGCCATATTCCAGCCCTCTGGTCTCTGAAGGTTCAGTAGCGCCAATATAAGCATCCACCGCTGCTACTCCGGCATAAGCTGGCACGTCATTGAGCCACACTTTTCCCATTCTGATCGGTGGATCCGAATGTCCGAAGTTGATAAACGCTCCACTGGAACACATCGGTCCAAAAGTAGCTGTTGTTACGACATCTACTTCTTTTGCAGCCTGCTTTACACCTTTCTCTTCTACAATACCGATAATTTCTTCCGCAGTGACAACAACAGCCTTGCCGCCCTTTATCTTTTCATTGATCTCATCAAAACTTTTATACCCCATCCAACCATCTCTTCCTCTATATAGAATAAGGGGATACGCACCCGTATCCCGGCTTTCCATTTCTCTCCAGGGAATAAACCCTTCTTTTTATTATAGGCCTATATCCCCTATATTTCAATGCTAAGTTTCTTTCTTCTCCACATCGGTCAGCCATCTTTCCCCATGCTCCGGAGGTACATAGGCATCAATATATTCCAATGCTTTGCTTATTTGGTCTGCCACAAAATATAAATTCCTGCTCTCCTGCTTTGCAAACCGTTGAACCAGAATTTCTTCAAACTGCTCGATCAGCTTATCATAAAAGCCATGGGTATTTAATAACACTATCGGCTTGTTATGATATCGAAGCTGTTTTAGCGTGATAATTTCAAGCAGCTCCTCCAAAGTTCCAAACCCTCCCGGAAGCGCTATAAATGCATCAGAACGTTCGTCCATGATTGCTTTCCGTTCACGCATCCCTTTAGTTACCACCAGCTCATCACAGGTCTCATATACAATTCCTTTTACATTCAAGGCTTCCGGTATAATTCCGATCATTTTTCCGCCGTTTCTATGTACAGCCAGAGCAATTTCCCCCATCAATCCGGTCATTCCGGCTCCAAAAAGAAGGATATCTCCCCTGACAGCAATCTCTTTTCCTAACTGCCCTGCAGCATCAAAATATACCTTTTCTATAGAACAGCTGGAAGAACTATATACACAAATTACTTTATCCATTTTTATACCTCAAGCATTTCTATATTAGATTTTGTGACTTACTATTTCTAACTGATATTTTCTTAATCCTTATGATCATTCTCAAAGTCGCAGCTAAAATCCTATTGTTCCTTGAACTTGTAAGAATAGTTCTGTTCTTGTTATTTTATTCCGTTTCCATAGCCTAAACTTAGTATACCGTTATCGTTACGGATACACAAGAATGAAAATCCCCCTTCTAATTTCAAAAAGGAGGATAAATTCATATCGAAAACAAACTATTGTTCAACTTGTTCTTTTTGAGTCACATATACTTTTCCGTACTGTGACTATCTGAAGAGTTTTCTTGCCAAGCGAATCATTGCTCCAACAATCAGCGCCTTTCTGATAATCCCTCGTCTTTTTCTCATCGACACATCTCCTTCGATCTTTTTAACTCTATTATTTCCTGCACGGCAGCAAAAACACAGGAACATAAATCCTCAAGTTTTTGTAACGATGTCAGGCAATTTAACATAAAATATCACTAGGAAAAACCTTAGGAAAATGCATATGAACAAATATCAGCTTTTAGAAAGCATTGCCAATAGTATTCATGCTGCCAACAGAATAAAAAGTTTACAAAGCCAGACCCGGGATAATGCCGCTCGTTCTTCGATTCCCATAGACAATATCGCACTTTTAAGCGAGATTATTCAATCTGTCGCCCAATACTCCCCGCAAAATTATCGAAGCCCCTTATCGGACACCAGCAATATATGCAGACAATACTGCAATACCTATAGGAGTTTCAAGCAGCATATTCGCTCAGCCAGGAGACAAGGCGTGAACAAGGAAACCTTTGTAACCTCCTTAAGCATTCTGGAGCCTGTCTTGGATCATCGAAAAAAAGCAGCCATTGCGAAGATCATGAAAATTTATGATTTGTTTAATTAGAGTTAGAAAAAACAAAAAAACATGGAGTAAAACTCCATGCCCAAAAAATAGGAGAAATGCTAATGTTCACTATTATATTACCAAATTGTTCTAATCCTGAATATAGTCCCTTCGAACTCATTGTTATAGGTCTACGGTCCTATCTTCGACAAAAACTTTCAAGATTAGAACAGTTTTCCAAACATCTTACCAATAAATATTTGTTCCAGCAGCACTAATGCCCCAATGACAAATACATAGTAAGAAAACACTTTCATACTGCCTTTTGTTAAAATCTTCAGCATAAACCGGACGGCAAAGTATCCGAAAACTGCCGCAGCCATCATTCCGACCCCCAGCGGCAGTAAGTCGGCCGTGGTTCCAAAAGCGCTTGGATCTTTGATGAGCTTGTAGATATCCAGCAGCGCTGCTGCCAGGATCGCCGGAATTGATAGCAAGAAAGAAAATCTTGCAGCAAACTCACGGTTCAGCCCTCTAAAGAGTGCCCCGGCAATGGTCAACCCGGAACGGGATACTGCCGGTAGTATGGCGATCCCCTGTGCCAATCCTATGATTGCCGCATCCGTATAGGTTGTTTTCTCCAACCCTTTGTCCTTGCTTTTTACACTCTCCGCATAAAGTAAAATAAGTCCAGTAAATATAAATTCAATCCCTAATGTCTTTCCTGACTCAAATAACCGCTCAAACAAATCTTTAAATGCAGCTGCCAGTATAAATGTTGGAATCGTACCCGCAACGATCAGCATCGGAAGCTTGCCAAAGGGCTTTTTAAGGATATTGACAATGTCCCTCCAGAACACAATAAATACTGCGAGCAACGTTGCCAAATGAACTGCAACATCAAAGGTCAATGCACCTTCACTAATTCCGAAAAGTTTTTGAAATAATACCAGGTGGCCGGAACTGCTGATCGGCAGGAACTCCGTTAACCCCTGAACAATCCCAAGAATAAATGCTTGTAAGATACTCAAAGCTTCGACACTCCTTTACTCATCAACAAATACACCCTCATGCGAGTATAATATCAAAAACAAAATTTGTAAATACGTTTATTCTATTTCCCACTAGGAAGCTTTCTTTTCATCCCAGTATCTTGGAACATAATTCCCGTTCTTACCTTTAACAAACGGCTGCTGGCCTTCCGGCAAGCCCCATATCCCCTTTTGATCCTTTACTGCCTGCTGCTGCAAATTTTTAAAGTATTCAGATTGGCTCGAATTCGGCGAAACAATTTCTACCCGGGCATACCCTGCTCTCACCAGATCAGCATTCAGGAAGTACTGATCATTGATGATTACATAAGCTAAGAGTCGGCCGTACCGGTCTCTTAACCCTTTATCAAACACAAGCTTTACTTTTTTCCCTAGAACCTTCTGTTTCGTATACTCAGAAGCTTCCTTGCCATAGGGCTGAACCTGTACATTGGTCTTTACGCTTTCCGGGGTATCGACACATAAAAGCCTGACTTTTTGGGTTTTCCCTTTGTATTTCACTTCCAAAGTATCTCCATCCGTTACTTTCGTTACTTCGGCTTCGATGTAGGCATTCGGAGCAAGATCGTTCTTACTGACCTCAGCAATTCGGGCAGGAATCTCAGTTTTGCTGATTTCCTGCGGAGTGTCTGTTTTAACCGAAGAGAATCCCCCAAAAAAATAAACTACTGCTGCCAAAGCAGCCAACACAACTGAACCTGCCAGTTTTTTCATTGAACATCCCTCTCTTAGTGATATGCTGTGAATAAGCTTCGTATTCTACTGCGATAGATTTAATTATATCACTAAAGTGTACTGCATTGTGAGGATATATGAGCAAGTATTGTTGTATAGAATAAAGTGTACCCTCGAGCCAGACCAAGTTAACCCGATGAGGCAAGGCTCGTCCAATAAAATGGCAGTCAAAAAAAGCACAAAAAAACACCTTTCCGATGATATGACTGAAAGGTGTCGAATGAAATATGAGCGCAAGACACTCCCGTAATTCTTTATGATTTTTTGAAACTATGTAATGAGAAAGCTGCTGTTTCTTCTCTTTTAATATCACCCCATGTTTTCTAATGAAGTCCTTTCCCACTGATCCAAGACCTTCAGCTGTTCTGGAGTATGAAACCAGTGTTCGCCATTTTCCATAACAGTCAGGCTGCACCCAAAACGTCTTGTAAAGTTCTCCACAATGTTACGTTCCGTAAGGTTGTCTTTGTCCCCGTATAGAATATTCGTAGGAAAACTCCACTTAGTAATTGGATGTTTTTTCACGTAGGATAGATACTCCCACGAAAGTGTTTGCCCGAAAGATGTCGGAATTGTTTGTTCCTGCCGGAGCTGCTCTTCCGAGACACCTGCCCAATTCATCATATTATGAATGAGTTGTTGCATATCAAGAATTGGCGATACAAAAAGGCATCTTTTTAGATTCTCATCTGAAAAGCTCAACATACCAAACCACGCCCCAATGCTGGTGGCCCGTAATGCAATTAAATCCCAATGGGATTTTGCATATTCCATAACCGTCATCAATTCCGGGACAGCGTGCCATGGGTCAAACGAATTTTTCTCCGCTTTGCGTTCTCCATGCTCTGGCAGATCAATACTCAAAACCTGCCAACCATAACAACCGGCAATTTCAGCGAAAGATTCTGCTTCTTCTTTGCACCCCCCTTGTCCGTGAATAAATAGATATAGCTTCTTAGAGGGCTCTCCCCAAAGAATAGACGGAATTCCCTGAATTTCCAAATGTTCCTTTTTCATAAATATGTCTCCCTTACAAGTAAAACTAACTATATTAACTAATAAACTAATTACATTAGTATTGTACAAAGGTGGACCTGATTTGTCAATATGCTTTTTAATACCAGTAGTTTTTTTGCGAATATAATTATTGACTAAACTAATTTAATTAGTTAATCTATATGAGTAGTCATAAATAATCGTTAACTAGGAAGGGACAATCATGCGCATAACAAAAGAAGCTGTTGTACAGGCAGCATCAGATATTGCCGATGCAGACGGTCTTAGCAGGGTTTCTTTGAAAGTTGTAGCTGAAAAGCTCAATATTCGCACTCCATCTTTATATAATCATATTGCAAGTTTAGATGATTTATTGCGTGAAGTAGCACATCATGGAATGAGAGCAATGAATGACCTGATGGCACATGCAGCGATTGGTAATTCCGGGGACAAGGCAATAAAGTCTCTTAGCATCGCTTATCTCAACTATATCATTGCCCATCCCGGAATTTATGAAACAATTCAATGGGCTCATTGGCACGGCAACAGCGAAACAGCAGAGATATTTGATAACTACAAAGCGCTTATAGTGAAACTTATTTCATCCTGCAATTTGAAATCACAGAAAACAGATGAGATATTGAGTTTATTAATGAGTTTGCTCCATGGATATTCATCGCTGGAACTTGGAAAAGCGCTTATGAATCCGGAAGAAGCAACAAAAGGACTTATCAATTCAATAGATACCGTGTTATTAGGTATACGCGCAAAATATGACTGACTTTTCTAGTCGTTGTTACTTTCAATCATAATAACAGCAATAGATCAAGAACTGAGGATAGCAGAAGGCTATCCTCAGTTCTTGATCTATTGCTGTTTATTCAATCTTCCCAACTGTCAGTCAGGCCCCCGATGCAGTGGCAATATTCACGGTCTGCTTGGTGATTGTGATCTCTTCAATATCAGGTTTCTTGATATTCAGAGCGATTTCCATCACTTCTGAGATATCTTCAACAGGAATTACTTCGATATCCATCTCCTCAAACAATTCCTGCCAGTTTTCTTTCGGGATCAATACCTTTTTTATTCCCGCCTGCAGTGCCGCTTCCACTTTTGCTACAACTCCGCCTACCGGCTTAACCTTTCCCCGAATGGAGATTTCCCCTGTCATTGCAATATCACTGCGGATAGGAATGTTCTTCATCGCCGAATAGACTGCGGTCGCGATGGCAATTCCTGCAGAGGGGCCGTCAATGGGGATGCCCCCGGGGAAGTTCAAATGAATATCATATTCTCTATAGTCAACTTCCATAAACTTCTTTAAAACTGTAAGGACATTTTCCACGGAAGCTTTTGCAGAGCTTGTTCTTTTCAGTTTCTGTCCTCTTCCGTCCATTTCCTCTTCTTCGATGATTCCGGTAATCTTGATATTGCCTTTCCCTGCTCCTACTTCCATGGCAGATGCTTCAATATCCATCACCATTCCGGTACAGTTTCCAAACACCGCCAATCCATTGATGCAGCCAACCTGCTCTCCTGCGGTTATCTTTTTCTCAATGCGTGGGCTGTAATGTCCGAATTCAATGACCCATTCAATATCTTTTCTGGTAATTATACTTCTTCCTTCAACCTGTACAATACCGCCGGCAATCTGAACTATATTGACAGCTTCGCGTCCGTTTTTTGCATATTTGGCGATCAGCGCTTCCACACCTTCTTCAAACTTAAAGCTACCCTTAATTGCTGCATTCCTTGCAATCATTGAAATTTCTTCTGCTGTCAGCGGCCTGAAATAGATCTCAACACATCGGGAACGAATCGCCGGTGATATCTCATCAGCTGTCCTGGTAGTCGCCCCCACCAGCCTGAAATCTGCCGGCAGTCCTCTTTGGAAGATTTCATGAATATGGGATGGAATATTGGTATCTTCCGAACTATAATAAGCGCTTTCCAGAAAAACTCTCCGATCCTCAAGAACCTTTAAGAGCTTGTTCATTTGGATCGGGTGAAGTTCTCCGATTTCATCAATAAACAGAATTCCGCCATGGGCTTTTGTGACTGCGCCAGGCTTAGGCTGCGGTACACCAGCCACTCCGTAGGCTCCAGCGCCCTGGTAGATCGGATCATGAACGGATCCGATCAATGGGTCGGCAATCCCCCGCTCATCAAAGCGTAATGTAGTTGCATCTACTTCAACAAACTTTGCGTCCTTCTTGAAAGGTGAAATTGGGATTTGTTTTGCCGCTTCAAGGATAACCCTGGCTGCAGCTGTTTTCCCAACCCCAGGAGGACCATAGATGAGGACGTGCTGCGGGTTCGGACCGCATAAAGCCGCTTTAAGTGCTTTTAATCCCTGTTCCTGTCCTACGATATCACGGATTTCTACAGGCCGCGTTTTCTCCGACAAGGGCTCCGTCAAACGGATCTCCCTCAGACGTCTGAGCTTTTCCATCTCCTTTTTCGATTCCTTCTCTATTGCACTTTTGTTCCCCTGTTGGGATTTCAATAGATTCAGGAAATACAACCCGATAATTATTGAGAAGAAAAACTGTATGATAAAAAATGTACTTGTAAGCAATTTCTTCTCCTCCCCCTGCTGTGAATGCTGCATTCCGTGCTCTATGTAGATTAGAGACACCGCTAAACCTACGATCTCAAAATCAATGAATGCATCCTGATTTTGAAGGTTTCATGACAGTACTTGTCACTGTATATTATTAACCTTCACACTGATTTTATCCTCATGCAAGTGAAATAAAGCAACAAAAAAAGCACTATCGTTCAGATAGTGCTTCTAATCTTAGGATACAGATTCTCTTTTAACCCTTGACTTTTTTCCCATGGTCCTCTTTACAGGCTTCTTATTCTCATTCAAAATGAGCGTCGGAGGTGCTTTTTCTTCCACTGTCGCTTTTGTCAAAATGCACTTCTCCACATTGGTGGAGGATGGAAGATCATACATCACGTCCAGCATCATTTCTTCCAGAATCGCACGTAAACCTCTGGCTCCTGTGTTTCTTGCAATAGCCTTTTCAGCAATTGCATCCAAAACATCCTGTTCGAATTCCAGAACCACGTCATCCATCTCGAAAAGCTTTTGATACTGCTTAATGAGTGCATTCTTAGGCTCTGTCAATATCTGAACCAAAGACTTCCTGTCTAGAGACTGCAATGTAACAATGATCGGCAGTCTTCCGACGAATTCAGGGATCAAGCCGAATCTCAGCAAGTCCTGCGGAAGAATATGGCTGAGAATTTCTCCCATATCCTTGTCCTTGGCGCTTTCGATTTTAGCCCCAAACCCAAGGGATTTCTTTCCGATTCTATTCTGGATGATCTTGTCAATGCCGTCAAAGGCACCACCGCAAATAAACAATATGTTGGTTGTATCGATCTGTATGAATTCCTGATGGGGGTGCTTGCGTCCTCCCTGTGGCGGAACGGAAGCAACGGTTCCTTCAAGGATTTTCAAAAGCGCCTGCTGAACACCTTCACCGCTAACATCTCTAGTGATGGAAGGATTCTCAGACTTCCTTGCTATTTTGTCCACCTCGTCGATGTAGATAATTCCCTTTTCTGCTCTCTCGATGTCATAGTCTGCAGCCTGGATCAGCTTTAGAAGAATGTTTTCAACGTCTTCGCCAACATACCCTGCTTCAGTCAATGAAGTGGCATCTGCAATCGCAAAAGGTACGTTTAATATTTTTGCCAGGGTTTGGGCTAATAAGGTTTTACCGGAACCCGTAGGTCCAAGCATCACGATATTGCTTTTCTGGAGCTCGACATCACCGGTTTTCACATCCGAATTTACTCGTTTGTAATGGTTGTAGACAGCGACAGCCAGAGATTTTTTTGCCCCTTCCTGTCCAATCACATACTGGTCAAGGATCTCTTTGATCTCCTTGGGCTTCGGTATATCATTGAGCTCAGTATCCGCTTTTGCTTCCTCAAACTCTTCTTCAATGATTTCGGAGCAAAGTTCGATACACTCGTCACAAATGTATACTCCAGGGCCGGCAACCAAACGCTTTACCTGTTCCTGGGATTTACCGCAGAAGGAGCATTTCAACTGCTTTTTTTCATCATACCTGGACATCTTTCCACCCCATTTATTTTCTTCTAACCATTACTTCGTCAACAATACCGTATGCTTTAGCTTCTTCTGCTGACATAAAGAAATCTCTTTCAGTGTCTCTTTCGATCTTTTCCAGGGGTTGCCCGGTCTTTTCGCTTAAAATATGGTTCAATTTGCTTTTGATCTTTAAAATCTGTTCCGCATGGATTTTGATATCCGTTGCCTGGCCTCTAGCTCCGCCAAGCGGCTGATGAATCATGATCTCACTGTTTGGCAGTGCAAATCTCTTTCCTTTCGCACCTGCTGCCAGCAAGAATGCACCCATACTTGCAGCCATACCGACACAAATTGTAGATACATCAGGCTTTACGTGCTGCATTGTGTCAAAGATTGCAAAGCCGGAGGTAACTGAACCTCCAGGACTGTTGATGTAGAGCTGGATATCCTTATCCGGGTCTTCAGCTTCCAGGAACAACATCTGCGCTACCACCAGGCTGGCGGTTACATCATTGACCTCATCACTGAGAAGAATGATTCTATCCTTTAACAGTCTGGAATAAATATCATATGACCGCTCTCCACGGTTTGTTTGTTCAACGACTATAGGAACAAGACTCATATGTACCCTCCTCATTACGTTTTACTTATTGTTTCCCAATTTGATCTGAGTTTAATCTTCAATTATTTCAATTTAAACTATTTTTGCATTTTCAACCAGTAAATCTACTGTTTTTCTAACAACAACCGTACCCTTAATATATTCTATATCATCTTCCCTTAAATGTTTCTTAAAATCTTCGGGATTCTGATTATAATTTTCCGCGAGCTTCTTGATTTCTTCATCAAGTTCTTCCTGAGAAGCCGTTATGTTTTCAGTTGCACTGATTTTTTCAAGTACAAGCTGAACTTTTACATCTTTTTCTGCTTTCTTTGCGAACTGTCCTCTGAAAGTAGTCGGATCCATGCCCATGATTTCCATATACTTCTGTAAATCAAGGCCCTGGTAACGCAGTCTGTAGTCGAAATCACGAACGGAACTGTCAATCTGCTTTTCAATCATCACTTGAGGAATGTCGATCGTAGCATTTTCAACCGCCTTTTCTACAATGGCATCCTCTGTCTGATGCTTTGCTTCATGTTCAGCCTTTTCAAGCAATTTTTTCTTCAGATCTGCCTTGTATTCTTCCAGCGTGTCAAACTCGCTGACATCCTTGGCAAATTCATCGTCCAGAGCAGGCATTTCTTTTACTTTGATTTCTTTTACCTTCACCTTGAAAAGAGCCGGCTTTCCAGCAAGTTCCTTGCTGTTGTAGTCTTCAGGGAAAGTCACACTGACATCCACATCCTCACCAGCTTTTTTACCGATCAACTGATCCTCAAAGCCGGGGATAAAATGTCCTGAACCGATTACGAGGTTATAGTCGGATGCTTTTCCGCCTTCAAAGGCTTTATCATCAACAAAACCTTCAAAATCAATAACAACGGTATCTCCGGATTGAACTGCCCTGTCTTCCACAGTTACAATTCTTGCATTCTTTTCTGCTGCCTTATCCAGTTCCTTCTGAACATCTTCATCGGTTACGTTTACTTCTGCTTTTTTAACTTCCAAGCCTTTATATTCACCCAATTGAACTTCCGGTTTCACTGTCACTTTTGCAGTAAAAATCAGGTTCTGACCTTCACCGATCTGTTTAATATCAATTTCAGGCCTGTCCACGGGGTGAAGATCCTTTTCTTCAACCACTTTATCATAGGCTTCAGGACAAACAAAATTTATCGCATCTTCATAAAGCACCTGTTCCCCATAGTATCTTTCTACCATCTTCCGAGGTGCTTTTCCTCTTCTGAATCCAGGAATATTAAATCTCTTGGCATTCTTTAAATAGGACTTCTGCATGCCTTCTTCAAACTTCGCTGCATCAACCTCTATCTCTAGTTGAACAACGTTCTTTTCAATGTTTTCTACCTTAACGTTCATTTAATAAAAATCCTCCCGTTATTTAGTTTTTATATACCTTAATATGTATAGGTTCGTAAGCTATTTGCTATGGGTGCAAAATTAACCATTATATTATACCACAACGCATCCAGAAATCAAATAAAAAGGTTAAAAAACTATGTTTCCCGTTTATTTTCTATTGAAGTCGTCCGCAGAAACACCCTTAATGCAATTTATACGGTTCAAATTGAAGATAGTCTGCTGAAACCAATCGGAAATTCACACCTAAATATTCCCCTTCAACCGCATTTTTAAACCCTTCCCCGTGTAAATGTCCATAAATGCAGGTATCCACCTTGTACTTGCACAGGATATCCACAAAACCTGAAGGTTCTTTTTTGGAGTTAAACGGAGGATAGTGCAAAGCAACAATAATTCTTTTATCTGTTTGTTCGGCGCTTTTCAAGGATAGTTCCAGACGCTGGAGCTCCCTATTGAAAATTTTCGAATCCTCGGCTGAAAAGCCGTCATCTCCAGGGCATTTCCATCCTCTGGTCCCGCAAATCAGGCAGCCGTTCTCGTCAAAGCTGTTATTATGCATAAAATGGATGGAGGAGAATTGATTTTCATCCTTAAACTTCTCCAATTTGCTCAGTGTTGTCCACCAGTAATCGTGATTACCCTTTGAAATGATTTTTTTCCCCGGCAGCGCATCAATATATTTAAAATCTTCATAAGCCTGGCCAAGATAGGTGGCCCAGGAGATATCTCCCGGGACAATCACCACATCTTCCGGCTTGACAGTTTCCTGCCATCTGGATTTTAATCTCGTCATATAATCTTTCCAACCATTTCCGAAAATATCCATCGGCTTGTCGATGCTTAAAGCCAAATGCAGGTCGGAAATCGCGTACAATGCCATACACAAACTCCTTTGACAATCTATTGGGTCAATGATGAAAGAAGAGTGAAGAAAGAAGAAATGGCATTTATGTTTATTTTTACATGTATAAATCACCGTAATTATACACAAACTAATACTTTCTACTTTCTACTTTCTACTTTCTACTTTCTACTTTCTACTTTCTACTTTCTACTTTCTACTTTCTACTTTCTACTTTCTACTTTCTACTTTCTACTTTCTACTTTCTACTTTCTACTTTCTAC
>JAOAAU010000013.1 GCA_026418695.1 Clostridia bacterium | reverse complement strand
GTATCATGCTCCAAAAGGTTTGTATTTTCGAACAATGACAGCATAAAGGACTTCTTCTCCGCAAGAAACTCTTTTAATAAACGCAGATCTCCGTTTTCACTGGAAATCTGATATTCAAATGAGCTAAGGCTTTTAACCGCAGCTTTAAAACCATTCTCCGTCCAATGGGCATTAATGTTCAGTACTCCCCTCAAGCTTTGAATGTTTTTTATATAGCTGGATAATGTTGAAATCGCTTCGGTTCCCACTTCACTGTAAAAAGCACTGATCACCACACTGGTTTTCCTTAATATCTCACGTTTTTCACGGGCGCTTAAAATTCGTTCCAGCACAAGGGTAACGATAAAAACCTGCAAAGGCACAAAAGCCAAATCTTGAAGCAAATAAAAAAAGGTATCCCTCGGATTGTGAAATAGAACGAATTGAGTATAATATATTGAACTCGATGCTAAAACCAGAATTAATCCAATCAAAGCATTGATCCCTATTTTCTTTATAAGTCACCACATCCTTATCTTGAGCAGTTTATTTACATAAGTCAGTTGCAAGTATTAGTATCATCATATCCTGAAAAGCACTAGAATTCAACATCTACATTGTCAGAGGGACGGTTCTTGTGACACATTCCGATGTGTCACAAGAACCGTCCCTCTGACAAAAACTTTCTCTATTGTAAAACTCGAACTATCTTTGCCTTCGCCTGTACAGGATAGGATTCAGCCACAGGCCCCTCAAAAACCACTTCAACCGTCATTTTCTCCTTTAGGTCCTCGACTGATAACTTTTGCTTGTCCGTTCCCTTGAATATCTTCGTATTCCTGGATATTGAAACGGTTGCCTTATCGTAAGCCGTATCACTTTCCTGCTTGCCTTCCACCAGTATTCCCGACAGTTTATTCCCGCTGTTTTTCACCAGCGCGGTTATCTGCCCCCGAATACCGATTTGCTCTTTGCTTTCATCCTTGCCGCAGCCTGCTGCACTTAGAAGCAGCAAGGTACCTATCAATAATACAATCGATTTTTTGAACTTCATCGCAATCCCCCCCTGTTTTATAGATTAGACGAGAAAATCGCAAAAAAAGTTCACATATTTTCATAAACGCCCCCTTGAAGAATTTTTATATAGTCTTCATACTCTTTGGTAAGCGCTTCTGACCCTGCTAGGATCTCATCTACCGTCTTACTCTGAAAAGTCTTGAAATACTTGTTGCTTATACCCTCAAAAGCAAACAGAATGACCTCCAGGGCTTTATCTCGGTCTATGTCTTTTTTGAACTTCGAAAAATCAATATCCTGGAACATCAAAGCCATTCCTTCTTGAATCATCTTACCGTATCTTTCATGAATCTCCTGTTTCACTTCTTCCGGAGTATGTGTAACAGCATTGATTAGGAATCTATACTCAGCCGGATACTCATGAGCAACCCCCAGCTTCATTATGCCGGTTTCCATGGCTCTTTGAAAAAAGTCCGTAGAAAGGCCAACCATTCTACCATACATGATTTTAGTCAAGAAATCAGCTACATAATCAAAAACATATAGATAAAGCATTTTCTTATTGCCAAAATAGTGAAACAATATTCCCTTGGATATTTCCGCATTCTTTACAATGTTGTTGGTAGATGCATTTTTATAGTCATTTTGAGAAAATTCATCGATGCAGACCTCGATAATCCTTCTTTTCTTTTCTTCGTCAAGATTTTCAAACTTACTATACAGTGTAACCACTTCCCTCATTACTTTTTAACCATAGGCTTGATAACAGCGCCTTCTTTAATATTGTTATCCGGTTTGACAAGAATGGTCTCCCCTTCTTTTAAGCCTTCCAGGATTTCTATATGCTTATCACTTTCCAAACCCTTTTTAACCGCTCTTAAAACAGCCTTGCCGTTATCTACAGCAAAGACGTGACTACTGCCTTTATATTCAAACACCGAGCTGTCAGGCACCTTTATTATACCATTTTTCACAGCAGTGATAATCTTTATATCCAGACTGTAGCCCGGTTTTAAAAGATCGGTTTTTCCTGGGAGCTCAATGGTGACAGGTACTCTTTTTTGATTCACTCCAAGGTTGGATGTCATGGCTTTTGCTGCAGGAGCTATTTTTATTACCTTCCCAAGCAGAACTGCATTATCTACAGCCTTACCGCTGATTTCTACTTCATTCCCGATTTTGACCTTGTTAGCATCGTCAGCTAAAATATCGGCTTCAAGTTTATAATTGTTAACATTTCCAATGACAAACACTGCTGCCGAAGGCGCTGCCGGGGAATTTGCATCAACAAGCTTTTCAATGATTACCCCATCCATAACAGCCCTGACCTCCTGCTTTTGAATGCTTCTGAGGATTGTATCCCTGAATATGACAGCCTGCTCCAGCTGTGCCTTGTATCCGTTCTTAAGATGTTCCGGAGCTCCCTGCCTTACATCCTCAAGCTGTGCACTTGCAGAGTTCAAGGCAGCTGATGCTGCTTTATATGCATCGTTGGCTTTTTCAAATTCATCCTTACTCACAGCATCCGCTTCGTAAAGTTCCTTAGCCTGAGTGAAATTCCTCTGTGCTGAATAATAGGAAACTTTAGCCTCTTCCACAGCAGCCTTAGCCAAATCAATCTTATTTGCATAATTGATTAGCTCAGTACCGCTTAATTGAGCCTTTGCTGCTGCGATTCTTGCTTCTGCGTCCTTCAGTTGAAGCTCCAGGTCTGTCTTCTCAAGACTCAAAAGCAAATCGCCCTTGCTGACCTTATCCCCTACGTCAACTCTGATTTCAGTAATCTTTCCCGAGCCATCTGTATATACAGTCTGCTTATCCAGAGGCAGCACTTGAGCTGTGTCTTCAACATACTGCCTTATTTCACCTTTTGATACCTTATAGACATCTGCCGTGACTCCGCCTGCCTTTGCTGCCATCATTGCAATGCCTGCAACAATAATCACTGCTGCAATTACAACCCATTTTAATTTTAAGTTCTTTCTCATCCTAATAAATAACATCATAACCGCCCCCTAGTTTCACTCATAATCACTGCCTATTCGCCTTAACCTATTCATTGCTCTTTAATACTTCTACCATGCTGATATTCCTGATTTTTTTCATTAGTGTCAGATTTGCCAAGACTGTAAAGCCTACTGTAAGAACCCCTGCCAGGATATATGCCCCGTTGCCTGCGATGAACACAAAACTATAAGCATCGGAGTCATACATGGACATCATTGCATTACCAAGCCACTTCCCAAAGGGTAAACCAATCATGATTCCAAACAGAGTTATAAGGTAATTCTCATTGAAAATCAGGCTCCTGACCTCGCTGTCCTTGAAGCCTAGAACCTTAAGTGTTGCAAGTTCTCTCTGACGTTCAAAGATATTGATGGTTGCTATGTTGTAAATGACTGCTATTGAAAGTACTGCCGCCAGAATAATCATCACTCCTACAAAGGATGTCATGGAGCTCATGCTTTCCATCATGTTATTGTAAGCGTCTGATTTTGACTGTACAGAACTGATTGCAGGGATTTCTTTCAATTTATCCACTACAAGCTTTTCATTACTGCCGCTGTCAATCTTAATAACCGCAGAGTTGGCGATCCTTCCCTCTCCGGTCAAATAATTCATACTATCAAGGCTGCTATATACACTACTGCCGATGTATTGTGCTATGACCCCTTTTACCATGATCTCCTTCTTTTCTTTTCCCGGAAGGTAGGATTTGATTTGAACCGTATCACCCGGTTGTATATCTAAAGTTCGAGAAAGCTTATCAGGAATCAATATACCGTTGTATGGCAGCTTTACAGCATTTCCATCCTTATCTGTTACCTTGTAAATCTCCGGACTGTCCACCAAGGCTGTAAAGCCCACATCTTTTTTTCTCCAGCCATTGGATACTTCCACACCTGTTTCAACAACAGGTTCGAGTTTCACAACATGAGGGATGCTCTTTATATAGTTTAATTCTTCCATATTCAGAAACTTTGTAAAGCTAATCTTTATATCATAGTTCTGGATGTTGCTGTACTGCTGATCCATTAAAAAATTGATGGAATCCATTTGCCCAAAGGATATGAAGGTGATGGCTGTAGCAAAAATCACACCGATAGAGCTAAGCAGAGCTCTTCTTTTATATCTGAAGATATTCCTTAGGATAATTTTCCAATTATAACCAAGATTCCCCCACAACACAGTAATTCTCTCTATAAGAATCTTTTTCCCCTTCAAAGGCGCCTTCGGACGCATTGCTTCACTTGGCATTATCCGAAAAACCCTTTTGCAGGAATTGTAGCCTGCCAGCAAGCAAAACAGCAAGGTAAGCATTGAAGCCGGAAGCACCAGCTCAGGATACATTTTCATATCCCCCACAGGAAGATTGAAATACGTATTTTCCAACTCTGTAAAAGCCTTTCCCAAGTACATTCCGAAAACAGCACCGATGATACTGCCTAGGATTGCAATAATAAAGGAATAAGACAGATAGTGAAGAAGAATTTGCAGATTGCTGAAACCAAAAGCTTTCAGTACTCCAATTTGAGTTCTCTGATTTTCTACCATCCTTCCCATAGTGATATAAATGATTACTGCCGCCACTATGAAGAAAATGACCGGGAATGCTCCGCCTGTAGATTTCAAGCCCTTCATTTCCTCACTCAGCATCTTATTGCTGATCTGATTCTCTCTTTCAACAACTTCCGAAACTCCGAATTCCCTAAGGAACTTTTTCACATCATCCTTTGCTTTGTCCATATCGGTATTTTCATGTACCAGCATTGACAGGCTGGTAATAGAGCCATTCAGCCCGAAAACCGCCTGTCCGAAAGATTTCTTGATGTATACGATACCGAACTTCCTATTATCAGGAACAAGTTCGCTTCCATCCTTTATCGAGTATACGAACTCCGGGCTTTTAACTGAGCCTGCCACTTTCAGTTTCACTTCGGTTCCATTAATGATGGGATAAATATCATCTCCGGCCTTCAGTTTATGCTCTTTGAAAAAGCCTTCTGATACAAGACACTGGTTACTATCCGCATCAGAAAAATATCTGCCTGAAGTGATCGCTATATCATTCACAATATCCCGTTTCTCATCCGGTAAAGTAATCAGCCTCACAATAGCATTTTCATCTGAAATACCTATCTTGACATCTTCAATGATTCTTCCTGTTGCCATCTTTACAAAAGGAAGGGACTTCATCTTTTCTTCAATGTTCTCAGGTGCTCTGTAGAAGTTAGCCCAAAGGTCACCGAAACGATATTCCCTATAATATTTCTCACTTGCTCCCGAAAGATTCTTAAATGCAGCATTGATGCCGGAGTAAAACATGACCCCGATAATGACAACAATAAGAACGGATATGAATTGTCCCTTGGACTGCCACAAATCCCTGACTAATTTTCTATTTAAATATTTCATTTGGACCACATCCTTTTCTAGCGTGTCAAGGGGACGGTTCTGCTGACACGCTGTGATGTGTCAGCAGAATCGTCCCCTTTACAAATTACCATTTAATATTTTCCGGCGGCTGAGGGTTCTCGTTTATTTCTACAGATTCGACCTCTCCACTTTTAACCCGTATCACCTTGTCGGCCATCGCTGCAATTGCAGCATTATGGGTAATAATCGCCACCGTCTTCCTCATTGTTCGATTGACATCATGCAGAAGTTTCAGTATCGCTTTGCCGGTTTTATAGTCAAGCGCTCCCGTCGGTTCATCACACAACAGCAGTACGGGATTCTTAACTAAAGCTCTTGCGATTGCGACACGCTGCTGTTCACCACCGGATAATTGAGATGGAAAGTTGTGAAGCCGCTCCATCAAGCCGACATCTTTCAAGACTTCTTTGGAGTTCAAGGGAGCCTCACTCACCTGTGTTACCAGTTCAACATTCTCTAATGCTGTAAGATTCGGCATCAGGTTGTAAAATTGAAATACGAAGCCAATCTTTTCTCTCCGGTACAAGGTCAGCTCCTTATCGGAAATTCCAGCGATATTCTTCCCATTAACCCATACTTCACCTGAAGTTGGCCGGTCCATACCCCCAACAATATTTAGCACTGTACTTTTTCCCGACCCACTGGGACCAAGTACTACAACAAATTCTCCCTCATCGATTTCAAAGGACATTCCGTTGGCTGCCTTAACCGTTACCTCTCCCATTCCATATTCTTTTACAACATCCCTTACAACAACAATTTTATCTTTCATTCTGTGTTCACCTGATTCTTTTTAGAGTATTATTGACCACTTGGTCAACTCACTCTTTCATTATACTCCTCTTTTGACCACGCGGTCAATACACCTCACAAAAAAGGCCACGCCTTATTCAGGTATAGCCTCTAATTTTCTCCAAAAGGTAAAACTGATACTATGATAGCAAAATATTGATCTTTATATCAAACTCAAATCTTAGATTTTACTCTTATGATCTATGCACCTGATCTTTTAAAAACAACAACCCGCTTTGAATTGGATAGTGTAATATATTTTCCGTCATGGCTTATAAAAGCGTTCCCAAATTCATACTTTTCAGCAATGGACAGTTTTTCAGTTTTCCATGTCATACCGCCATCTTGGGTTTCGAATATCCAAGGTTTAAGTTTGAGTTCCTGACTCATCCCATTAACAACTACGATGCCATGGTCCTTATCAGAAAATCTTGTCGCTGCACAAGCCGTACTTCCCGGGGATAATTTTCCTCCTAGAATTCCTGCGCTCTTGAAATCCAGTACCTGTCTTGTCCAGGTTTCTCCTGAATCGCCCGTAATAAATAACGTCCCCTCGGAGTTAAGGATATATCCATCTTTCTCCGTTCTCAAAGATATTCCGGCGATTTCCTTGATTCCCTCCGGCAGCTTATTTACTTTCCAAGTTTTTCCCCCATTCACAGTGGACTCGAGTTGTTTGTTCGAACTCAGCCATCCATTTTGCTCATCTACAAAGGAAACATAGTTGCATATAGATGGGCTGTCGCTGACTGCTTTCCAGGTCTTCCCCCCATCTACGGTGACCCTCACATTTCCAAAATTTCCGCTGGACCAGGCCAGATTGCCGTTGATTACATCGACCCCATACTGGCACTTTGATTCGTTTTTAGCTCTGGGCCATGTTTTCCCGCCATTATCCGTATAATGCATTTCTCCGGCATATCCAACCGTAATTCCGAAGCTGTCATTGAGGAAGCCAATGAAGTTGGACGCGTGATTGATTTCATTATCCAGGGCAATTTTCCACGCCTTACTCTCTGGTATTTCTCCTTCTTTAGGATGCTTTTCTACACCCTTTTCAGCCGTTGTTTCTTCTGCCTTTACAGTTTCTATCTCAGCGCTCTTTACGTTTTGAGTTTTCGAGCATCCCTGAAGCAGCATCGAGCTGACGCACAGTACTATTACCCCCAATATTACTTTCCTTCCTAATCTCATCCTAATTCCTCCTTACAAACTCCATATCGGTAAATCCGTGTACCTCAATTGTATTCTGGGATCTTTTAGGAATCATTAGAATTAGATTAAAAATATTCCAGTGTTTTCTCATCAAATTTTAATCTTTGCTTTTTGCACTTGGCAGATAAACTGTAATCGTAGTCCCCTTTCCCTGTTCGCTTTCAGCAGAAACAGTGCCAAAATGGCTTTGAACAATCTGTTTGACAATAGAAAGTCCAAGTCCATATCCGCCGGTTGTTTTTGATCTTGACTCATCCACTCTGTAAAACCGATCGAAGATAAAAGGTAGGGATTCAGGCGGGATTCCTATCCCCTGATCCTTTACCTTAATAAGCAAACCCTCATTGTTTTTTTCTGCAGTTATTTCAATTTTCCCGGCTGGAGAACTATATTTGACGCTATTATCCGTCAGATTTCTTAAAACCTGTTTCATGGCGTTAAAATCTGCGTCTATTTCCAGACCGGATTCACAGCTATAGGAGATAGAATACCCATTATGAATCAACAATACTTCATCCACAACTTCCTGCAGTAATGCGTTTATTTGAAATTTCTTCTTGTTCAATACAAGTGCATTACTCTCGCCTTTAGATAAATACAGAAGGTTTTCTATTAACTTGTTCATATTCTGAGTCTCTGACTTTAATGTTTCCAACGAATCCGCTAGAACTTGAGGATCACTTTTTCCCCACCGCCGGAGCATATTGACATGTCCGTGAATGATGGCTAAAGGAGTTCGCAGCTCATGAGATGCGTCCGAAATGAACCTTTTCTGCTTTTGAAAGTCCTTTTCAAGCCGTTCAATCATGGAATTGAAGATATTTGCGAGCTCCTTGATCTCATCTTCCGGCCCTTCTGTCATGATCCTTTTGTTTAAGTTTTCCGAAGTGATCTCCTTGGCTGTTGCAGATATTTCCTGAATAGGTTCCAGGAGCTTCCTTGTCAGAAATATACCCGATAGGAAGCATATGACCGTTCCAAAAATGCTGGTAACAATCAAGACCCCGGAAAGCGGGCTCTTCTCATCAATGGTATTTACCACCAGTAAGTAATAAGTGCCGTCATTAAGTTCAATTTTCCGCATCGTATAAACGATACTCCGCGCCTCTTCTACAACCACACTGTTTTGCGCCAAACGGTCTTCACTTTGCAGTATCCTCATATATGGCAGATCCGGGCGATTTGAAGTTATGAAACCTTTTTCCGAATTAAAAAGGCTGTAAGCAACATTCTGGCTCAGGTTAACATTGTTGGCATAGAACTGGCTGCCGGTCCGCATGCTCCGGATATATCTTGAAAGAATATCTGCGCTGGATGAAACCTCGGCTTTAATGCTTTGAATCGTAGTATATCGAATATAGAAAAAGATCATGATGCTGAATAGAATCAAGATGGTGAAAAGTATAACGGAATATTGCAGCGTCAGCCGCTTAGATATGGACAATTTTCTATACTTTGAGATCACAATCGGCCTCCCCTATTCATGCTTCCTTCATCATATATCCCATGCCTCGAACTGTCGTAATATACTTTTCATTGAAGCTGTCGTCCAGTTTGGTTCTTAAATACCTTACATAGACATCCACAACATTGGTATCTCCAAAATAGTCATAGCCCCAAACAGCGTTTAATATCTGCTCCCTTGTCATGACACGGTTTTTGTTCTGCATGAGGTATTCCAACAGCTGATATTCCTTTTTACTTAAATCAATCATGCGTCCGTCCACCTTTACTTCACAGGCTTCCGGATTCAAAGCAATATTTTTAAAGGATTTTATCTTTTTCTCCTCAGGCTGCGCCGTGTTTCGCCTTAATGCACTCCGCATTCTTGCCAATAGCTCTTCGATGGCAAAGGGTTTGGTAAGATAATCATCCGCACCGGTATCAAGCCCTGCTACTTTATCCGTAACCTGATCTCTGGCTGTTAACATAATGATCGGAACCCCGGTAGTTCTGCGCGCCCTTCTGCATACTTCCATTCCATTCATTCCGGGTAGCATGATGTCTAGGAGTATGATATTGTTATCTCCGTTCTCAATTTTCTCAAGACCTGTTTTCCCATCAAAAGCTGTATCTACCTCGTATCCTTCATGAGAGAGTTCCAGCTTTAAAAGATTAACGATTTCAACTTCATCCTCTATTATCAACACTTTTGTCATAGCTCTGCCCCCGAACTTGATACCAAATTATACATACAATTATATCACTTATACAGGTTGCAATAATTATATCACAAGGAAAAGTTTGATTATCGCAAATTATCCTAAGGTGATAACTTGCAAAAAATATGAAAGGAGAATTTCGTTGTAAAATATTTTTTGCAGGTTATATAGAATTTTTGTTTTCAGTTAACACTTACTTTTTATGCATACTTTCATATAAAAACCAAGCAGCTTCAATTAAAAAAAGGAAGCCTATGCCTGGCCAGTTCCTTTAGGGCAGCCGCGGCACAGGCTTCCGTGGAGTTAATTTGTTTTCTGGAAAACCATAGCGAACTTTGCATTGGATAGAGTTATAAATTTTCCATCATGAGTGATAAAGGCATTGGATAACTCATTTTTTTCATCCACCGGCATCCTTGAATACTTCCATGACTTTCCCCCGTCGGAAGTTTC
>JAOAAU010000148.1 GCA_026418695.1 Clostridia bacterium | reverse complement strand
AGATGTGTATAAGAGACAGCTCCAAGGATGACTTATCCTACTTTGATCCTACAACCAATGAAAAGTATGTTCCATACTGTATTGAGCCATCATTGGGGGCGGACAGAGTAACACTCGCTTTCCTTTGTGATGCTTATGACGAGGAAGAGGTAAGTGAAGGAGATGTCAGAACCGTTCTGCGTTTCCATCCTGCTCTGGCGCCGATTAAGGTTGCAGTGCTTCCGCTTTCAAAGAAGCTTGGTGATGATGCCTACAAGGTATATGAAATGCTGACCAAGAAATACGTTTGCGAATACGATGAAGCGGGCAGTATCGGTAAAAGGTACAGAAGGCAGGATGAGATCGGAACGCCATACTGCATCACCTTTGACTTTGATTCATTAAATGACCAGAGCGTGACGATCCGTGAAAGAGATTCCATGCAGCAGGTTCGAATCAAAATCGACGAATTGATGAATTATTTTGAAGGAAAGTTTGAGTTTTAATTAAAAAAAGTCAGGTTGCGGCAGCAATCTGACTTTTTGCATTCATTTGATTTTGCCGGTAAGAGGTATAAAATGGCTTCTATTGGGCAATTTTATGGAGGTGAGCATTGGAAAACGCGTTTCCACAAGAGAGACTGTGCTTTGCCAGCTAAATCAATCGTGAAAACGGTTCTGCGCGGACGGTTAAAGTCGCAAACAGCAAAGTCGTTAAGTAAAAACGACTTGAAAAAGCTTTCGTGCGTCAGAACGAAAATAGTTAGAATTTTGCATACACCTCTGGCAATAGCATAATAATTAAGAAAAATAATGAAAAAGTATACGAATATGTTATAATAATATTTGCTATGTGGGAAACAGTTTCCAAGATTGGGTTAAGTGAATTAAAAGATGTATATATACTCTTAACCAAAATTCCTAATTTCTTTTCAAAACTATAAATACATAGGAGGTTATTTCAAATGCCAAAGTATGTTTATTTATTCAACGAAGGGAATGCTTCAATGAAGAACCTTCTTGGTGGCAAAGGTGCCAACCTGGCTGAAATGACAGGTTTGGGACTTCCGGTGCCAAGAGGATTTACCGTTACAACGGAAGCTTGTATAAGGTACTACAACGATGGAAAAGTCATTGCCAAAGAAATCGAAGATGAGATTTACTCCATGATGGCAAAAACTGAAGAAATCGTTGGCAAGAAGTTTGGAGATCCCAACAATCCTTTCCTCGTATCGGTTCGTTCCGGTGCCAGAGCATCCATGCCTGGTATGATGGATACAATTCTCAACCTCGGACTCAACGACATTGTTGTTGAAGGACTTGCAAAACTCACCAACAATCCCAGGTTTGCTTACGACAGTTACAGAAGATTTATCCAGATGTTCAGTGATGTAGTCATGGAAGTAGACAAACCCAAGTTCGAAAAAATTCTCGAAGCAGTGAAGGAAGAAAACGGCGCACACTTTGACACAGACCTCACAGCAGATCATTTGAAAGAAGTTGTTAAAAGATATAAGGAACTGTTTAAAAAGGAAAAAGGTTTTGATTTCCCACAAGAACCGAAAGCACAATTGATGGAAGCGGTAAAAGCCGTATTCCGTTCATGGGATAACCCCCGTGCCATCGTATACAGAAGATTGAATGACATCCCCGGGGATTGGGGTACTGCTGTAAATGTTCAGGAAATGGTTTATGGAAACATGGGGAATGATTCCGGTACCGGCGTTGCATTTACAAGAAACCCATCTACCGGTGAAAGAAAACTCTATGGAGAATTCCTGATGAACGCACAGGGGGAAGACGTTGTTGCGGGAATCAGAACGCCTCAGTCCATTGACCAGTTAAAAGAGATCAACCCGGATGCTTACAATCAGTTCATCAGTATTGCTGAAACTCTTGAAAAGCATTATAAAGATATGCAGGATATGGAGTTTACCATTGAAAAAGGAAAGCTCTTCATGCTTCAAACCAGAAATGGTAAAAGAACAGCGGCTGCTGCATTAAAGATCGCAGTGGACCTCGTGAACGAAGGCATGGTATCCAAAGCGGACGCCATCATGAAGGTTGACCCCAAACAGTTGGATGCCCTCTTGCATCCTAACTTTGAGCCAAAGGCCTTAAAGGCTGCTACTCCTGTTGCCAAAGGCCTTCCTGCATCTCCGGGAGCAGCAACAGGAAAGGTCTTCTTTGAAGCGGAAGACGCTGTCAATGCCTATAAGAACGGTGAAAAGAAGGTCATTCTTGTTCGTCTTGAAACTTCACCGGAAGATATCGAAGGGATGCATGTATCTGAAGGTATTCTCACCGGCCGTGGCGGTATGACCTCCCATGCAGCGGTTGTTGCGCGTGGTATGGGAACTTGCTGTGTTGCAGGTTGTGGTGAAATCAAAATCAACGAAGAAGAAAAATACTTTATTGATAAGAATGGCAAGAAGTACAATGAAGGAGACTGGATTTCTCTCGATGGTTCTACTGGAAATGTATATGGTGAAAAGCTTCCAACGATTGAACCTGAAATGACTGGTGATTTTGCTACATTGATGAGCTGGGCGGATGAACTCAGGACCTTGAAGGTCAGATCCAATGCGGATACACCAGCGGATGCAAAACAGGCCATGGAATTCGGTGCTGAAGGTATCGGCCTTTGCCGTACGGAGCACATGTTCTTCGAGCCGGACAGAATTCCTGCCATGAGAGAGATGATCGTTGCAAGAACGGAAGAACAGAGAAGAAAAGCTTTGGATAAACTCCTCCCGATGCAGAGGGGTGACTTTGAAGGTTTATTTAAGGAAATGAAGGGCTATCCGGTAACGATCCGTTTCCTGGATCCTCCGCTTCATGAATTCCTGCCGCAGGCTGACGAAGATATCGCGGCTCTTGCAAAAGAAATGGGAATGACCTTTGAAGAGTTGAAGGGCATCATTGCAGATCTTCATGAGTTCAATCCAATGATGGGCCACAGGGGATGCCGTCTTGCAGTTACCTATCCTGAAATTGCAGAAATGCAGACAAGAGCGGTCATTGAAGCTGCAATCAATGTAAATAAGGGTGGTATGAGCGTTATTCCTGAAATCATGATTCCATTGGTAGGCGAAATCAAGGAATTAAAATACGTAAAAGACGAGGTTGTTAAGGCTGCCAATGAAGTCATTGAAAAAGCCGGCGTGAAGCTCGAGTATAAAGTAGGTACCATGATCGAAATCCCAAGAGCTGCTTTGACTGCTGATGAAATCGCGAAGGAAGCAGAATTCTTCTCCTTTGGTACCAACGATCTTACTCAGATGACTTTCGGCTTCAGCCGTGATGATGCCGGTAAGTTCCTTGAAGAGTACTACAATAAGAAGATCTACGAATCTGATCCTTTCGCAAGACTTGACCAGACAGGCGTAGGTAAGCTCATAGAAATGTCTGTAAAACTCGGCAAGCAGACCAGACCGGATATCAAACTCGGTATCTGCGGAGAACACGGCGGAGATCCTTCATCCGTTGAATTCTGCCACAAGGCCGGATTGAACTATGTATCCTGTTCACCTTTCCGCGTACCGATCGCAAGGTTGGCGGCAGCCCAAGCTGCAGTCGGAGGCGGGGGCCTGGGACAAAAATAAGAGTTGTACATTAGGGAGCAGAGGAATCTGCTCCCTTTTTGATGCAATTTAAAATATTGAAAAAGACGGAGAGTTTTTAAACTATTTGGATATATAAAGAGAAATTGGTTTTAGAATCAGGAATATATAATTTAACAAAATGCTTCTGTAATGCTATATTTTTAATATTAAATATTTTGAAATTCAAAGTAAGAGGGTGCCCATCATGCAAAATACGGAAATTAATGAATTACAGCTGGTTGGAGATCTTTTTAGACAGCTGATCGAGAAGTATAACAAGGTTGAAAATAAAAAACATCTTTATAAGGATTTAAAGGAATTGACGCTGATCGAAATCAATACCATCATTGTCATCGGCTGCGAAAGAATGAAAAGCATGTCTGAGATTGCTGCATCCCTTGGAGTTACTTCCGGCACCCCTACAGTTACCATAGACCGGTTGATCCTTAAAGGATTTGTTGAAAGAATCCGGGATGAAGGAGATCGAAGGCAGGTATTTATAAAGCTTTCGGGTAAGGGAATGGATGTATATCAATCCGTAGTAGAACTTAAAAACAGTATTACAGAAAGTATTTTTGGCATTCTTGATCAGGAAGAAAGAAAGACTTTAATATCCATCTTGTCCAAAATCAATAACAAAGTGGATGAGTTGTTCCCTGTGAAGTAGTTTTTTTTACCATAATACTTTGAAATTCAAATAATCAGTAATTGCAATATTATTAAAGTACTGTATTTTGAAATATACAATATTAATTATCATAAGCAAAAGGGGGAAACAATGAATGAAAAAGAACAAGCTGGCTGCATTATCCTTGACATTGATCCTGAGCATTTCCATGTTTTTACCTGTACACGCGGAAGAGAAGGATAAGGTGTTAACCCTTACCATAGAGGATGCAGTAAAAGCCGGGATTGAAAATAGTACGGCGCTAAAGCAGATTCAAAATGAGATTGAGATTAGTAAGTTAGCAGATAACTACGCAAGGTTTAAAAAGGATGAACTTCATGATGCGGACAAAGCAATCAGGGAGGGGTATGAAAAGGTTAGTCAGACGGAATTGATCATGGCAAATCGAGGTATGACACCGGAACAAATTGCAGCGGCAACAAAAAGCGCCAGAGACAGTTTGAACAGCGGATCACAAAAGCTAGGAGAAGCTTTAATTACCGCAGGTGGTTCGCTTTCTGAAAAGCTGAATATGGCAAGCATGGAAAGTTTGGGAGTGGATTCTACAGGAGAACTGATGACCTCAATGACGGATGCTCAATTAACGGTTACAAAATCCTCCTATGAGATCTATAAAAACCAGATTGCCATGTTAATCAAAAAGAGCTATTACGATGTGCTGAAAGCTGAGAAAATGCTTGCAGTGAAGGAAAAAGCAATGGAGCGAGGGAAAAAACAGTGGGAGTTTGCCAGGGATAGTTATGAAGCAGGAATGAAAGCCAAGGATGATATGCTCCTGGCCGAAGTTTACTACAAAGGTACGCAGATTGAGTATAAGAAAGCTTTGGGGGATAAAAGGAATGCATTCATAGAGTTGAAAAAGAACATGAATATCCCCGCTGAAACTGAAATTAAGCTTAAAGATGTATTGGCAGAAAAGATTGAGCCGCAGAACCTGGAAGAAGGTTTGATCAGCGGGATGAAAAACAGGCTTGAAATGAAAAAGGCTCTGGCTGAAGAAGTAATTTATATTGCCAATCACAATTATGTGAAAAGGTATTATGACAGAATTACCTTTCAATATGCAGAAGCTGAGCTGAGGAAAGAAAAAGCGGTACTGAATTTTGACAGGACAAAGCAGGAAGTGGAAAGCTCCATAAGACAATCTTATGAGACCTTGAACACTACCGGAGAAATGCTGGAAACCAGCAAGGAAATGGCGGAAAAAGCAAAGGAGAGCCTTGAGATTGCTGAATACAAGTATAAAGAAGGGTTCGGCTCCGATAGCAGTCTCCTTAAAAAGCTCGATCTTGAAAGTTCAGCAGGTACCATTGTTGAAGTCCTGGCTGCTGAGGAGAATCTGTCGCAGGTTGAAGCGAAAGCGGTTGAAATAACTTACGGATACAACCTGGCTAAGATCAAATACTTTAACGATATCGGTAAGTTTATATACTAAAAAGCATGAGGTGGAGAAGATGAATAAGTATAGAAATGGTTCAATTGCAGTATTGATTGCGGGGACAGTGTTTCTGTCAGGCTGCAGTGCAGCGGCTGCAAATGTAAAGGGTGCTTTCAAGAAGGAATCTGCTGAAAAAGTTTTTAATGAAACCGAGGGAATTGTGTCCCAAGGGGTAATTGAAGCGAATGAGGTCAGTATCAACTCCAAAATTCCAGGAAGGATTGCAAAGATCCTGGTAGAAGAGGGCGCAGAGGTTAAGGCAGGGAATATTTTGGTTGAAATCGCAAGTGAGGAGCTGAAAGCCAAGGAGGAACAGGCCATTGCAGTAGTAGAAGCTGCAAAGGCAGCTTATGATGCGGCAAAAGGGCAAGTGTCTGCGGCAAATGCTACACTTAAAAAAGCTGAAAATGGTGCCAGATCCCAGGAAATAGCACAAGCACAGGCCGCCTATGACCTATGGCAAAAAACCTTTGAGAGAGTGCAGAAATTATATGAAAAGGGTGCGGTGCCGGCACAGAAGCTGGATGAAGTAAAGACCCAGCTTGAGGTATCCAAGCAGCAGCTGAGTATCGCAAAAGAGGGTGCGAGAAGTGAAGATAAGAGTGGTGCTCAGGCATTGGTTGCTCAGGCCATCGGGATGGAACAGGCTGCAAAAAGCAAGCTTGATCAGGCTGAAGCAGGTTTACAGGAAGTAAGGGCATACATAAAGGATACAAAGATTGTATCGCCTATTGCAGGAGTTGCAACTGTTGTCAATGCACACGAAGGAGAGCTTGTCTCAACCGGCATGTCCATTGCGACGATATCCGACTTGAATAAAGCATGGGTGGAAGTCAAGGTCAAGGAAACGGATCTGGAGAAAATCAAAATCGGTCAGCAGGTGAATGTGAAGATCCCAAGTTACTCACAAAATGTTTTTAGCGGTAAAGTAGTGCGTATCAATCAGAAACCGGA
This sequence comes from Clostridia bacterium, assembly GCA_026418695.1. Lineage (GTDB taxonomy): Bacteria > Bacillota > Clostridia > Acetivibrionales > JAFADI01 > SKW158. Next base: position 95,933 of record JAOAAU010000148.1, on the reverse strand, counting down.
TTTTGCAACCAAAAGGGCAACCAACGACAATGGGGATTTTGACATCCTTGCCTTCGGAGTGAAGATTGAACTGGATAATAAGGAAAGAGTACTGAGACCGGGAATGACAGCTTTTGTACAATTCAAAAAGTAGGTGAATTTCATGCTGAAAAGCTTTTTAAATACCATCGGAAACGAATGGAATATCATGATGAAGGAAAAAATGATCCTAATTGTCATTCTGATGATTCCAATTGCGGTGAACTTCGTTTTTGGGGTTGAGTTCTCAAATGATCAGATCAGGAACATCCCCATGGCGGTTTTAGATATGGACAATTCCTCTTTGAGCAGGATGGTAACACAGCAGTTTATAGAAAATGAAACTTTTAGCGTCCGGTATTACCCTAAAAACAGCGATGAGATGAAAAGATTGCTGGATGAGAGCCGGGCTCGTGTTGGAATGATTATTCCAAAAGACTTTGGCAAGGAAGTTAAGGAACTCAAATCTCCTACTGTGCTGATGCTATACGATGGAAGTCATATCTCTCTTGCATCAACAGCAAAAGTAAAAGCTTCCGAGATTCTCATGACCTTGAAGGCAGGTACGTTTATCAAACTTCTTGAAGGAAAGCTGAATTTACCTAAAGACGCAGCAGAGAGAATGGCTCTGTCCATTAAATTTACAAGCAGAACGCTATATAATCCGGCAAAGAGTTTTAAATACTTTTTTAATCCAGGTCTTGCTACCGCCATTGTTCAAACTGGAATTGCCTTAATGACGGCGGTGGCGATCCGAAGAGAAGAACTTCAAAGGAGTAGGAAAAAGAGAATCGGATATGTGCTGGGAAAGGCGATATTTTATAGTGTACTGGGTACCATCTCATTCATAATCTGCATATTAATACAAAACAAAGTTTTTGATATTCCCTTTAGAGGAAGTTTTATTGGGGCTGTTGTTTTAAGTACGGCACTGGCAATTGCGGTTACAGTTTTTGGCCTGTTTGTTTCGCTCGTCATCAGCAACAAGCTTCTTGCAACCACTGTGAATGCGGTGCTTTTTATTCCGAATATGATTATTGTAGGATATACATGGCCTTATATCTCTTTACCAAAGCTTTATCAAATAGTGGCACCCTGTTTCCCGTTTTATCATTATGTCAACAATTTGAGAAACCTGTTCTTAGCCGGAGAACCCCTGAACTTTCTAATAAAGGATTTTGAATGGTTTGGGATATTTATATCAATCATATTGGTTTTACTGATTGGCGCTATCTGTTTGATCAAGGTCGAAGAACCGGATGAAGATATAGAAATTGAGGAAGAAGGGGTTTATAATGGCTTTTCTGAAATCACTGCTTAAAGAAATAAGAGACAATATCAATGACTTTACGATCATGATATTGCTTGTAGCCGGCCCTATTGCACTGACGGTGATCTTTGGCGGTGCATATTTCAATACGTATGTTGAAGATATGCCGATTGCAATATTGGACAACGACAATTCAAGCATGAGCAGGATGATGGTCCAGCAATTTGAAGAAAGCGACAGGTTTGTAATTCAATATAGGGTGGATTCAGAGGCGCAGTTAAAGGAACTGCTCGACTCCGGCAAAATTATCATGGGGTTGTGCATTCCCCAAAACTTCTCAAATGATGTAAAAACCCTGAAGTCTTCAGAAGTATTGGTGATAGTGAATGGAACAAACATCGTTACGGGCAACAACAGCTTTGCTCAAGCCTCAACCATCATTCAGACCATTGCGGCAGGAGTTCAGATTAAAACGGTGGAAGCTAAAGGGATTCCGGCTCAAGTAGCGAAAGATATGGTGATGTCCTTCAAGTTTGACGATAGAATGCTTTATGATCCAAGAAACAAATATCTTAATTATTTAATATTTGGGTATATCGCTGTTTTCCTTCAGCAGGTCATGCTATCCGGATTGGGATTCTCAATACTCAGGGATGCAAAGGAGGTGGCTGCTAAAAATACATTGGGGAAAGTAGGCCTTAAATTCCTTGCTTGTGCAGTGTTTGCTTTAACCTCAACTTTCGCTGCGATAGAAATAGCAGTAAAGTTTTTCGGGGTTCCGCTAAAAGGCAGTATACTGGCGGCTCTCTTATTGGCTAGCATTTTTTCAATATCGATTGTAGGTCCTGTACTAATCATTGCGGCACTGACCGGTGAAAAACTGAAGTATGCGCAGATATCTTTCATGCTTTCATTACCTGCATTTATCACCTGCGGATATGTTTGGCCCTTGGACCAGATGCCCTCAAGCCTGGTCCTGGCAGTAAAATTATTATGGCCTTTGGCCAGTTTTGCAAGATCCTTTGATGAACTCCTGATTAAAGGTTTCCCGATGAGTTCGTTAAAAGGCGATATGTTGAGCATGATGATTTACACAATATTTTGGCTGCCTATTGCTATCTTTATTTTTAAGAAAAAATTTAAAAGAAATGTTATTACTGGGGTACCTAAGGAAATTGGGGCATAATTTTTGTAAGTTTTCCAATTTGTAGCTTGAGTTATTGCTAAGACTATTGCGGCTAAGGCAATAGTCTTTTTTATTTGAAAAGTCTTACAAAATGCTACTTTGAGATATGATAAATGTTATTAAAATACAAATAAACCCACAAAATATAAAAATATGGATGCTTTATGTTGAAATACATCAATTATGCTTGTCGAGTAGTAAAAAAATTGTTGAGTTTTTATACAGAAAATGCTAAAATTATAACTGTGTGAATTTCATTTTACAGAAAAGGTAATAAATGTAGCTTTTATATTATAATTTTGGGATGCACAATGAAATTTTACATAAATCTTTGGTTCTTTTCTTAAAATTCCTAACAGAGTGACTCTCTGGTGGGTAACCAAGTTTTACGTATCTTTTATTTACATGTTTTGTTTCGTTTGAATTCATAAGACCTGTACATTTGTTTGTACTCATACGCAAAAACCATATAATAAATGAACTATATATTGAAATTTTTATCGATATTAACAAGTTATTATGCATTTTACCAACACTTGAAGGTATATGGGAGGTCTTTAAAATGAAAAGAGTATTAGTGGTTGATGATGCGGCGTTCATGCGCATGTCTCTAAGAATGACATTGGAGAAGAATGGGTATGAAGTTGTAGGGGAAGCAGAAAACGGAAACATTGCCTTTCAAAAATACAGGGAATTGAATCCGGATATTGTTACCATGGACATTACGATGCCGGAAGCGGATGGGATTCAGGCGATTAAAATGATTAAATCCATTGACCCGAATCCTACCATCATTGTTATTTCGGCGCTTGGACAGGAATCCCAGGTGAAAGAGGCCATCATCACAGGGGCTAAGGGATTTATTGTTAAGCCTTTCAAAGAAGAAACCGTACTCAAAACCTTGAGCAAATTTTAGCTTGTAACTTATTTGCTATTACTTTATTTATTTTTCATCAGTAAGATTTCTACATGGATTCAGTAATAACCAATACGGCTGCTTCATCGGGTTATAATGAAGATCAATAACGGTCTTCGACCGGGTAAGTGCCCGGGATACTGAAAACGAAAGGAATATTTCCTTATAACCACAGGTATCTGCATTTCTTTTTGTAAACTTATAAGAAGTTTAATTATCAGTGTTGTCTTTTCCTTATTAGTGAAAAAATTGGATCATCGATAATTCATTGTTAACGTAAAATATCTTATCTTTTTTCGTGTTCTTATACCCTCTCGGCTCCTTTTAATTACCAAATATTTATTGGGGTCAAGTTCGATAGCAGTTCAACAGGAAAATTAAATATTCAAACGGGAGTGATCACAGTTGAGTAATAATGCAGGCAGAGAACCCATGTTGGACATGTTTATTTTTGAAACATTCCAGCTGATTGAACAATTGGAACAAGTTGTTTTAAACAGTGAAAAGTCGGACAGTTTTGACTCCAACTCCATCAATGAGATATTCCGGATCATGCACACCATTAAAGGCTCTTCAGCAATGATGCTCTATAATGATATCTCAAAATTAGCCCATTCCATAGAAGACCTTTTTTATTATATCAGAGAGAAAAAACCGCAAAATGTTGACTTCTCTGCACTGAGTGACATTGTGCTGGAAGGGGTTGACTTCATAAAAAATGAAGTTACGAAGCTGGAAGAGGGAAATTCAGCGGACGGAAGTTCTTCAGAAATGATCGAATCCATAAAAAACTTTCTGTCTGCACTGAAGGCAATCAACAGCGACGCGCAGGAGTCCGCTGAAAGCGAGCGGAAAAAGAGCGATGATAAAAAGGATCAAAAATACTACATCAGCTCCTATCAACCTGCAGATGATTGTAAAACGAATCTTTTTCGGGCTCGGATATTCTTTGAAGACGGATGTGAAATGGAGAATATCAGGGCATTCTCTGTTGTTCACTCCCTGAAGGAAAAAACAGAAGTATTGGAATATACGCCGGAAGATATCATGGAGAATGATAATTCTACGGACATCATCATCCAGGAAGGCTTTGAAATCGTATTCAGGACAGCCTTAAACGAAGAAGCGGTGAGAGACCTGCTAATGCAGACAATATTTCTGAGAGATCTGGAACTGGTATTGCTGCAAGGAGCTGACAACTCACAGACAGCGATGGAGGGAAACAAAAAGAGAATTGTATTGGAGGATGAGCCTGCACCCGGTGCGGTAAAGCAGACGGATACAGACTCTTCAGCTGCGCATAAAACATCTTCAGCCAAACAAAGCATGATCAGCGTGAACCTGTTGAAGCTGGACAAGCTGATGGATCTTGTGGGAGAATTAGTGATTTCTGAAGCTATGGTGACTCGGAATCCGGAGATCATGAACCTGCAGCTGGACAGCTTCCACAAAGCCGCAAGGCAGCTCAGAAAGATCACCAGCGAGATTCAGGATATGGTTATGGAAATCCGTATGGTACCCATCTCGATGACCTTACAGAAGATGAATAGAATTGTCCGCGATATGAGTAAAAAACTTAAAAAAGATGTACAATTGGAGATCATTGGTGAGGAAACTGAGGTAGATAAAAACATCATAGAGCAAATCTCTGATCCATTAATGCACCTGATTCGAAATTCCATTGATCACGGAATCGAAACAACCGAGGAGAGGGTTGCAAAAGGAAAGCCTGCTGCAGGCAAAATTACCTTGGAAGCCAAGAATGCGGGCGGGGATGTATGGATTATTGTAAAAGATGACGGAAAGGGTCTGGATAAGGAAAAGATTCTCCAAAAGGCAAAGGAAAACGGACTTGTAAGAAAACCGGAGAGTGAGCTTACGGACAAGGAGATCTATTCCTTTATTCTTCTTCCCGGTTTTTCCACCAAGGAAAAGGTTACGGAGTTTTCAGGCAGAGGCGTTGGAATGGATGTTGTTGTTCAAAACATAGAAAAAATTGGCGGATCCGTCTTGATTGACAGCGCGCCTGGCATGGGATCGGTCTTTTCCATCAAGATTCCTCTTACCCTTGCAATTATTGATGGAATGGTGATCAGTGTTGGAAATTCTACCTATACAGTACCAACCACTTCAATAAAAGAATCCTTTAGACCCAAACCTGGGGATGTGATTACAGATCCTGACGGGAACGAAATGATCCTGATCCGTGGAGAATGTTATCCTGTATTGCGTCTGCACAGGGCCTTTAATGTCAAAACGAAGATTGAGGAATTCCATGAGGGCGTCATCATGATGGTTGAAAATGACGACAAAGGCTTGTGTATTTTTGCGGATGCGCTTTTGGGGGAACAGCAAGTGGTTGTCAAAGCGTTACCAAAGTACATTAAAAAGGTTAAGGGACTTGCAGGCTGTACCTTATTGGGAGACGGGAGCATCAGCTTGATTATGGATGTTGCAGGATTGATTGAAAATTATTAGGTTTGGATTGTTGGTAGTTAAAAAATACGGATGGAAGAGGGGACTGGCATGAACAGGCTGGAAGCTTTGAGACGAAAACTGTACCAGGCGCTTGAAACAGGGGATAAGACGAACATTCAGGATATCAGCAATCAACTGGACCATGAAATAGTAAAGGCTACACCTCGACATCGTAAAAGACCCCTGGAACAAAAGACTCAGTATATACAGGAACCAAATGAAGATCTGAAAGGAGAATAGCAATGGAGCAGGTACTTGAAGAGGTTTTTGGATTCGAAGAGGACACGCAGAAGGACAAATTCTTAACTTTTCTATTAGGCAATGAAGTGTATGGGATTGATATCAAGTATGTTACCGAAATCATTGGCATCCAATCCATTACGGAGGTTCCGGAACTGCCGGAGTATGTAAAAGGAATCATCAATTTGAGGGGAAAGATCATTCCTGTGATGGATGTTAGAATCCGATTTAAAAAAGAGGCTCGAGAGTACAATGACAGGACCTGCATCATTGTCATTGACATTAAGGACATGCCTATTGGCTTGATTGTGGATAGTGTATCCGAAGTCTTATCCATTCCTGAACAGGATATTGTACCTCCTCCGCAAGTAAATAAGGATTTTAACAATCGGTATATCAAAGGCATTGGAAAGGTTGAAAACAATGTAAAGCTCCTTTTGGACTGTGAAAAATTACTCAGTGATGAGATGATAGATATACTACAGGATATTGAACAGTGATTTTACATTAATAATTAAAAAGCATCGGAGGCGACGGGATGAGATGGTTTTATAACTTGAGAATTGGCTCAAAATTATTGGTGAGTTTTATCTTTGTAGCGCTTATCGCAGGTATTGTTGGGATTATCGGGGTTATTAATATCAGGACCATTGAAAAAGCAGACTCCGAATTGTACAAACTGAATACAGTCCCCATGGAGCAGATTGCGAATATCTCCATCGCTTATCAAAAATCCAGGGTTGGAATGCGGGACCTGCTTGTCAACAAGGATACAGCAAGTGTTGATAAAACAGTAGTCACGGTTAAAGAGAATATCTCAATCATGAAGAAGGAATTAGAGGTATTTAAAGGGACGATCCAAACAAAAGAAGGAGAAAAGGAATGCGGCAGGCTGGCAACTGCCATTGGCCAATACGAGCCATACATCGATGAGTTGATTGCGCTGATTAAAAATAATCAGGGTGATCAGGCATACAATATGATGCAGTCTAAAGGCCTGACCATTGCAAAGGAAATCGATGAATCGATCAATAACCTGTTTGACCTGAAAGTTGAGGTAGCAAAAACAAAAGCTGAGGATAATGCAGCAACAGCAAGCAATTCGTCCTTAACAATGATCATAATGGTGGTTGCAGGCATGCTGATTGCCATTGGCCTTGGAGTATTCATTTCAAGGATCATCAGTAAGCCGGTGAACGACTTGGTGGATGTAGCCAATAAAATAGCTCAAGGGGACCTGAATGTAAAAATCCAGGTGAATACAACGGATGAAACGGGAAAACTGCTGCAGGCATTTGAATTCATGTCGGATAACTTGAATGAGGTGATGAGCAACATCAATTCTGCATCCGGTCAGGTAGCAGCAGGTTCCAGGCAGGTTTCATCTTCAAGCCAGGCACTGTCACAGGGTTCAACGGAACAGGCCAGCTCTATTGAAGAAGTAACAGCGTCCATGACTCAGATTGCAGCACAAACCAAGCAGAATGCCGTATATGCCAACCAGGCCAATGAGCTTGCTCTTTCAGTAAAGGATAAAGCTGCTCAAGGGAATGACCAGATGAAGGAAATGCTGAAATCCATGAAGGATATCAATGATTCCTCAGCAAACATCTCAAAGATCATTAAAGTCATCGATGAAATCGCCTTCCAGACCAATATCCTTGCACTGAATGCAGCCGTAGAAGCTGCCAGAGCCGGTCAACACGGCAAAGGCTTTGCTGTAGTAGCGGAAGAAGTAAGGAATCTGGCAGCGAGAAGCGCTAATGCCGCCAAGGAGACCACAGATCTAATCGAGGGTTCAATTCGAAAAGTAGAGAATGGAACCAGGATAGCCAATGAAACCGCAGGCGCTTTAAATGAAATTGTAGAAGGTGTTGCAAAAGCTGCAAACCTGGTGGGGGATATTGCAGTTGCTTCCAATGAGCAGGCAACGGGAATTTCACAGGTGAATCAAGCAATTTCTCAGGTTGCACAAGTGGTACAATCCAATTCTGCAACAGCAGAGGAATGTGCAGCGGCCAGTGAGGAATTGTCCAGTCAGGCTGAGATTTTAAAAGACATGGTGGGAAAATTCAAGCTTAGGAGAAGCAGCGGCAAATACTCGAATATAGACTCTATGAATCCTGATGTACTCAGAATGATAGAGAAGATGGCCGAGAAAAAGAGCCATACAATGACGGGATTGACAAAACACCGGACTCAGGCTGCTCCTGCTTCAGAAATTAAAATTGCGCTGGATGATAAGGACTTTGGGAAGTATTAACGGTCAAAATGCTTACTTAATCAGATTTGGGATTGGGCGGATCCGCCCAATCCCAAATTTGATCAGTGAATCGATGGAAAAGTGCATCAATAGGAAGAGAACAGGGTGTTTTAATCATAAAAATCAAAGGATACAGGTCGGTGGAAGAGATGAACCCCATTACGGAGAAAGAATTTCGGCAGCTGGTGGACCATATCAAAAGCAATTACGGAATTAACCTGACCCATAAAAAAACGCTGGTGATCGGGAGACTGCAAAATTACCTTGTGCAGAATAACTTGAAAAGTTTTTCTGAGTATTATGAATATGTTCTATCGGATAAAACAGGCAAAGCGGCGGCTGAGCTTTTAAATAAGATTACAACCAACCATACTTTCTTTATGAGGGAACCGGAACACTTCAATTATTTTAACAAGACGGTACTTCCGTACCTGGCTTCAGCAGAAGCATCCAAAAAAGACTTAAGGATTTGGAGTGCAGGCTGTTCAAGCGGAGAAGAACCGTACACCCTGGCAATGATTATTTCGGATTATTTTGGTCCAAACAAAGGGACCTGGGATACGCACATTCTTGCAACGGATATTTCCACGAAGGTACTGGAAGCAGCGGTAAACGGTATCTATTCCAATGAGGAGATTGCTTCCGTGCCGGACAAATGGAAAAAGGATTACTTTAGAAAATATGACGAGGAAAACTACGTTATTCACGATAAAATAAAGAATGAAGTCGTATTTCGAATATTCAATTTGATGAATACAGACTTCCCTTTCAGAAAAAGGTTTCATGTGATCTTCTGCCGGAATGTGATGATCTATTTTGACGACAAAACAAAGAATGAGCTGGTCCATAGATTTTATGATTACACGGAACCCGGAGGGTATTTGTTTATCGGTCACTCGGAATCATTGAACAGAGAAATCACCAGATACAAATATGTCATGCCGGCAGTATATCGCAAGGAATAGAAAAGTGATATAATTGCTTTTCGGTAGATTAATTTTCTCTGTTGGAGGTTCGATTGCGTTGAATATAAAGAGGAAGGTCAAGGTTTTAGTAGTAGATGATTCCATGATATTCAGAGAAACCCTTGCTAAAGGACTGGCTGCAGACCCTGGTATTGAAGTTGTTGCAACTGCATCGGATGCTTATTCTGCACGGGATAAAATTATTGAATACGAACCGGATGTCATGACCCTTGATGTGGAGATGCCGAGAATGAACGGCATTGAGTTTTTGAAAAAATTGATGCCGCAGCACCCGATTCCAGTTGTGGTGGTAAGTGCTGTCAATGACAACGTATTTGAGGCCTTAAATGCAGGGGCGGTTGATTTTGTCACAAAACCGGATATGAAAAATGGAAAGGGAATAGAAGCCCTGATTCATGAATTGATTATAAAGGTTAAAATTGCATCCATGGCAAAAGTAGGACGATGGAAAACACCCATTGTCCAGAATGCCGGAGCGGACAGAATAGAAACAGATACAGTCAACAGAATTATTGCCATCGGAGCTTCCACAGGCGGAACGGAAGCTATTTTTGCCGTACTAAAAGGCCTTCCCAGGGATGTGCCGGGGATTGTCATTGTTCAGCATATGCCGCCGGTTTTTACAAAGATGTATGCAGACCGGTTGAATAACTCCTGTTTGATGGAAGTGAAGGAAGCTCAGGATGGGGATCGGGTATTTCCGGGCCGTGTGCTGATTGCTCCCGGTGATTTCCATATGAGGCTGAAAAAATCAGGAAACGGTTTTACAGTTGAATGCTTTAAGAGTGAGAAGGTAAACGGTCACTGTCCATCGGTAGACGTGCTTTTTGAATCCGTTGCACTGCATGCCGGCAAAAATGCGATTGGTGTAATCCTGACAGGGATGGGATATGACGGGGCGAAGGGGTTACTGGATATGCGGCGGCATGGGGCAAAGACCATCGGTCAGGATGAGGCCTCCTCGGTCGTCTATGGAATGCCGAAAGTTGCGCATGATATCGGCGGCGTTGAAAGACAGGTCCCATTAAACAGCATTGCGCAAACGATACTTTCTGCATTGAATAACAGATGACTCAAGGCGGGAATGGTGTAAATATTCATGGAACGAATCATTGGAATTGGTGAATACGCGATTACAAATGACACGAATGATAAGATAAAAACTTATGCCCTGGGTTCATGTGTCGCCTTGACGGTATATTGTCCTATAAAAAAAGTTTTGGGAATGGCTCATATTGCACTGCCGAAGTCTGACATCCAGCCGGAGAAAAGGCGGGCACAGCCGGGCTATTTTGCAGATACTGCTGTTTTGCTGCTGCTGGATAAAATCTGTTTGGAATACGGATGTAAGAAGGAAACCCTGGTAATCAAGCTCTTTGGAGGGGCGAATTCCATTCGGCCGGCAGATTTGTTCAAAATCGGAATCAAAAATGTAAAAGCCGTGAAGAAGCTTTTAGCCGAGCACAACCTTAAATGTCTTGTGGAAGATACGGGAGGAACCGTCAGCCGAACAGTAGAAGCGGATGCTGAAACGGGTGAAGTGAGCGTGGAAACCCAACCCCTTTTTATTTAAAAGCACGGTATCGATGATGATTGAAGTTATTCTGATAGTAAGCAAATTTGGATTCGAGTCTAAATGACGTTTTGAGGGGCGAAGCTAGATGAACAGCAGGATCAATGACGACAGGGAATTTTTCAGGGTAACGTTAAACAGTATCGGGGATGGTGTTATTATTACCGATATTAATGGGAACATCAAAATGCTCAATCACGTAGCTGAAGCGTTGACCGGTTGGAGCAGGGAAGAAGCCCATGGCAGGTCTCTGGATGAGATCTTCCGGATCATTAATAAAAGAACAGGGGAAGAACTGGAGAACCCTGTGAATAGTGTCCTTGTCACAGGGGCTACGGTCGGACTGAAAAATTATTCAGCGCTGGTTGCCAGGGATGGAAAGCAAATTTTTATATCGGCCAGCAGCGCGCCCATCAGAAATGAAAACAAGGAAATGATCGGAATCGTTGTGGTGTTCCGTGATATTACAAGGATCAAGCATGCGGAAGAAAAGATTGAGAATGAACAGAGGAACCTCAAAGCTATTTTTAATCATGCCCCGGTAGGTATGTTTATTTTGGATCAGGATGCAAAAGTTTGTGAAGTCAATAATTCAGCACTGAAAATATTCAAAACCGACCATCAGGTAATTATGGGCAAATGCTTCGGAGATGCATTCTATTGCAAATCAAGCACTGAAGACATCAAGGGATGCGGCTTTGGAAGTGCATGCGAAAGCTGTAAACTCCGGATATCCGTTGCGGATGTGATCAATACCGGGGAACCGGTGAATGAACTGGAGTATTTGCAGACATTTATTATCGACGGCATCGAGTATGGTCTGTGGTTGAAAATCAATCTAGTGGCGATCAATATCAATGGAAAAAGACATGCCGTGGTGGTTATGGATGATATCACTGCAAGTAAAAATGCAGGAGAAGCGCTTGCAAGATCAAGAGACTTTTATCTGACTCTTTTTGAAAACTTCCCTGCACTGATTTGGAGAGCAGGCACCGATTCCAGGTGCAACTACTTCAATAATATGTGGCTGGAGTTTACAGGGACGACCTTGGAACAGGAAGTCGGAGATTCCTGGGTACGCGGCATTCATCCGGAGGATGCGGAACAATGCTACAACAAATATATTGAAGCATTCAACGAGCGAAGACAATTTGATATGGAATATAGATTCAAAAGGCATGACGGACAGTACCGTTGGATTACCAACATCGGAAGACCTTTCAATGATTTGGAGGGGAATTTTGCAGGATATTTGGGGGTCTGTTATGACATCACCGAAAGAATCAGAAACCATGAAGAACTGAAAAGAGCGAAAGATGCAGCAGAGGCTGCCAATAAAGCAAAGAGTGAGTTCCTGGCCAATATGAGCCATGAGATCCGCACACCGTTGAACGGAATCATCGGCATGACGGACCTGACACTGATGGGGAATATTCCGGATGAATACAGGGAAAACCTCAGGATCTCAAGAAACTGTGCGGATTCTCTTTTAAGGATTATCAATGACATTCTGGATTTTTCAAAAATTGAAGCCGGTAAAATGATCATCGAAAAGATTCCTTTTAAACTTAAGGAACTGATTGACAAGTCGGTTTCAACCCACGCAGTGATTGCAAGAGAAAAGGGACTGGTCTTTGAATGCATAGTTCAGCCGGGAGTGCCGAACTATCTGGTGGGTGACCCCAACCGGCTTCAGCAGATCATGAACAATCTGATCGGAAATGCGGTAAAATTTACACACAACGGCGGAATCAAGGTGAAGGTCGATCAATGTGCTGCTTTTGATGCCTATGTTGAGCTGCGGTTTACAGTTGAGGATACGGGAATTGGAATTTCCAAAGAAGAAGTCGACCGGCTTTTTAAGAGCTTTAGCCAGGTGGACGGATCCGTGACCCGAAAGTATGGAGGAACAGGCCTTGGACTTGCTATCTCCAAGCAGCTGGTGGAGATGATGGGCGGTGCGATCTGGCTGGAGAGTGAAAAGGGGAAAGGCAGCAGGTTCTTATTTACAGTTTTACTGGAAACCGGAGATGAAGGCGGAGCGGAAAATGGCTTAACCCCTATAAGTAATGCCGATACAGGAAAACAGCAATTAAAGATCCTTCTTGTTGAGGATGATATGGTCAACCAACTGGTCACAAATCAAATGCTGGATTCCGGGGGACATCATACTACGACGGTGAATAATGGTCGGGAAGCACTTGAAATCCTGAAAACTCATACCTTTGACCTGATTCTGATGGATATCCAGATGCCGGAGATGGATGGTGTAGAAGCAACGAAACGTATTCGTGAGACAGAAAAGGGAACGGATCGGCATATCCCGATAATAGCACTTACTGCTCACGCTCTCCAGGGAGATATGGAGCGTTTCATTGCTGCGGGGATGGATTACTATATTTCAAAGCCTGTTGAGGTAGCCGAACTTCTAAAATCCATAGAAAACACCTTTCTAGGCAAAAACCGGCTAAATCCGAGGTTGACTGTAAACGGGACGGAGGAACCGGAGTGTGATGATCGGGTCGGCCTAATCGAATACAAAAAACTGTTTTCCAGGGATGCGCCAATGTTGATGAACAAACTAAAACTGGCGATCCGATCAGGGCGCTTCCGGGAAATTGAGGGCGTGGCACATACTCTGAAAAATGCGGCATCCAATGTTGAAGGGATCAATCCTATCAAGAGTTACTGCTTCAGAATTGAACTGGCTTCAAGAAAAGGAAATATAACGGAAATCATCGGTTTGTTCGATAAATTACAGGAAGAAATCGATAAAGTAATCACTAAGGTGAGGGGGAGTTATGAATGAGAATTCTAATTGCGGAAGATGATCTTGCAAGCAGGCAGTTTCTTTACAAGTTCCTGTCTTCTTACGGGGATTGTGACATTACGGTGGATGGGATTGAGGCGGTGGAGGCGTTTCTTCTTGCCTGGGATGATGGAAACCCATACGATCTTGTCTGTCTGGATATCATGATGCCGAAGTTGGATGGAGCCAAAGCATTGAAAGCAATCCGGGATATTGAAAAGCAGAAGGGGATTGAGGGAAATGAGCGGGTTAAGATCATTATGACTACAGCCTTAAACGATACCGGCAATGTATTTGGAGCTTTTGAATCCGGTTGTGAGGCTTACGCCGCAAAACCCATTGATACTGCCAAGTTTATCGAGGTTCTTAAAAAACTGGAACTGGTGAAGTAGGTGTTATATTTTCCCAGGTTTTTCCGCTGCCAAATGTGTGCAAAATAACGACAATGAATTATTGACAAAACATGTATTAGTTAGTATAATATCTTTTGTCGGTTTAAGAGGTGGCTTTATGAAGGTTGATATATCACATATTTCTAAGGTTGACGGCGCCTCCCTGGAGCTGGAAATTTCAGAGAATTTGGAAGGCTTGGAAAGCAGCGTCGAAGGGTTTGAGTTCGAGGATCCGGTAGATTTTAAAGGCACACTGGTGAACATTGGTGGTATTTTAAAATTGGACGGCCATTTGGATGTAGCCTATACTTCCAAGTGCAGCAGATGCTTGAAGGACCTTAAGTCGGAAATGTCCGTGACTATCAGGGAAAGTTTTGTTAACGGTGAAAAGTTGGCCGATGAAGATTCCTATACTTATGAAGGAAACTATGTTTCAATAGATAAAGCCTTAAAGGACAATATCGTCCTGAACCTTCCGGTAAGGCAATTGTGTACTGAGGAATGCAAGGGCTTATGCAAGATTTGCGGTGGAGATCTCAATGCAAAAGATTGTGATTGCAAGGAAGAAACCATGAATCCGCAAATGGAGGTTTTGAAGAATTTTTTTTCATAATATAAACGCAAGGTTCTATTGTGATGAGGAGGTGTAATTCATGGCAAATCCAAAACGTAAATGGTCTAAGGCTAGAACCGGTAGTAGAAGATCCCAGTGGAAACTTTCACTGCCTGGCTTGGTAAGCTGCCCGCAGTGTCACGCTTTTAAATTACCTCACAAAGTTTGTAAAGAATGTGGATATTACAATGGTAAAGAAGTTGTAAAGGTAGAAAGCAAATAAAGCCAATAAATAAAAGCAGCAGCTTAAAAACTGCTGCTTTTTGCATGGGAAACAAAATCTTCGGTTTATTGCTTTTACACAGTGTACATCGGCTACTGGTTAATGGATAGACTAATAACAGAGGTTGCAACACGTTTAGTCTGAAATCATTTACGCACAGTTGCGACTAAGTTTATATAGGAGGCTACTTTCTTGAAGCAGGATCATGAAATCGTTATAAAAACGGTACAACCCGGAAGCATTGCCGAAGAAGCCGGGATAGAACCGGGCGATATTCTGCGGTTGATCAATGGAGAAAAGATCGGGGACATTTTTGACTTCCGGTTTTTTGCTGCCAGTGAGGAACTGCTGCTTGAAGTGCAGAAAAATGACGGTGAGATCTGGGAAGTGGAGATAGAAAAAGAGGAGTACGAGGATCTTGGGATAGAGTTTGAGAATCCCATGCTGGATGAGGCAAAGAGCTGTACCAACCAATGCATTTTCTGTTTTATTGACCAACTGCCGGGGGGAATGCGAGAAACCCTGTATTTCAAGGATGATGACTCTCGACTATCCTTTCTTACCGGGAATTACGTTACTTTAACCAATATTAAAGAAGATGATTTAGACAGGATCATTCGATACAGAATGTCTCCCATTAATGTATCCGTACATACAACCAATCCGGAATTGAGAGTTCGGATGCTTCATAACCGGTTTGCAGGCGATGTTCTCGATAAAATAAAAAGACTTACCGATGCGGGGATTACAGTCAACTGCCAGATTGTTTTGTGCCGGGGTTTTAACGATGGTGCAGAATTGGAACGGTCTTTGAAGGAGTTAAGTGCTCTTTACCCGGGAATGAACAGTATTTCGATCGTACCGGTAGGGATCACCCGCTACAGAGACAAACTAACTCCAATGCTTCCTTTTGACAAGGAGTCGGCACAGCAAGTCATAGAACAGGTTTCCCGCTGGCAATCGAAATTGCTGAAAGAACATGGATCCAGAGTTGTCTATCTTGCTGATGAATTTTATATTCTTGCGGGGTTGAAGCTGCCGGAATTTGAACACTATGAGGATTTTCCCCAGCTGGAGAACGGTGTTGGCTTGATCGCACTGTTAAGAAATGAATTTGAGGAGTACATGGAAACCCTTCAAATTGATAAAACTGCAAAAAGAACAGTAAGCATTGCTACGGGTGTTTCTGCCTTCGAGTATATCAGAGAGTTAGCTGATCGTTTGGAAGCGCGATTCCCCAGTATAAAAGTAAAGGTTTATGAAATAAAAAACTTCTTTTTCGGGGAAAATGTAACAGTGACAGGACTGCTGACCGGAAAGGATGTTTTATCTCAATTAGTAGGCAAGGAATTGGGAGAAGAACTTCTGATTTGTAAATGCATGCTGAAAGCAGGCGAGAAGATTTTTCTGGATGACTTTTCAGTAGACATGCTGGCAGAAAACCTGGGTATAAAAGTTTCTATAGTTGAAAACAGCGGAAAAGACTTGATAGATAAGATTCTTGGACTTGAGAAGGATACTGAAGCATAAAGAGGATATACTTACTTGCATTTATGATATACAATATTCATGGAAAACGCTTTAGATGCAGAAGTTGATGTTCCATCCCATACTTCGGTATGATTATACATAGTTTATTTCTAATTGTTCGAGCTTAGTAATGGAGGTGTAAGGGATTGGCAAAGCCAATTGTAGCCATCGTAGGAAGGCCAAATGTAGGAAAATCCACATTGTTTAATTATATTGCCGGGAAAAGGATTTCTATTGTTGAAGATACTCCTGGTGTGACCCGTGACAGGATTTATGCGGAAGTGGAATGGAGAAATAGAAAGTTTACCATGATTGATACCGGGGGGATTGAACCTTACTCGGAAGACCTGATCATGCAGCAAATGAGACGTCAGGCGGAAGTAGCCATTGAGACAGCAGATGTTATTGTTTTCATGGTGGATGCGAAGGATGGGATGACGGCTTCGGACAGAGAAGTATCAACCATGTTGAGGAAGACCAACAAGCCGGTGATTTTGGTTGTCAATAAAGTGGACAGGGTAGGAGACCCACCTCCTGAAGTCTATGAGTTCTATAACCTGGGTCTTGGAGACATGCTCACCATTTCATCCATTCACGGTTTGGGGATCGGAGACCTGTTGGATGAGGTTTATCAGCATTTCCCCGAAGGTGAGCAAGAGGAATATGATGAAGATGTCATTAAGGTCGCTGTCATAGGCAAACCGAATGCCGGAAAATCCTCCCTCATCAATAAAATCATCGGTGAAGAAAGAGTGATTGTCAGTGATATTCCCGGGACGACGAGGGATGCCATCGATACCTATGTGGAGATGGAAGACAGCAAGTTTGTTTTTATCGATACTGCGGGGATCCGAAGAAAGAGCAAGATCGTAGAAAGCATCGAAAAATACAGTATCATTCGTTCCTGGACAGCGGTTGAACGGGCGGATGTCTGCCTGATTATGATCGATGCTACCGATGGAGTCACCGAACAGGATACAAAAATTGCCGGTTATGCCCATGATCAGGGAAAGGCCTCCATTATCATCGTCAATAAATGGGACCTGGTGGAGAAGGAAACCGGAACCCTGGAAGAATACAGAAAGACCGTTCATGAAAAGCTGGGTTTCATGACCTATGCTCCTGTAATTTTCATCTCTGCAAAGACAGGGCAGAGAGTAAACAAGATTTATGAGTTGATTAAATATGTTGCAAACCAGGCCGCATTCAGAATTTCTACAGGAATGCTCAATGACCTGGTCAATGAAGCGACAGCAATGGTTCAACCGCCTTCAGACAAGGGCAAGCGTTTGAAGATTTATTACATGACCCAGGCAGGAGTCAAGCCGCCGACGTTTATTATCTTTGTCAATGATATGGAACTCATGCACTATTCCTATCAAAGGTACATTGAAAATCATTTAAGAAAAAGCTTTGGCTTTGAAGGAACGCCCATTCGGTTTATGTTGAGGGAAAAAGACAGAGAATGAAACGGGTAATAGGTTATAGATTATTGATACTTGGTAACCGCTGAATGTTTGATTCTTTGTAGTGGCGACACATTGGGTTGCCAGTTGTTAATAAAGGTAAAGGGGCTAATAGCATGTATACAGGAGGAACTGCTTAATGGATATCCTTAAACTCGTGGTTGTTGCTTTAATCGGGTACTTGATGGGAAGTGCCAATACTTCTATAATTGTCGGCAAATTTTATGGAATTGATGTCAGACTGCACGGAAGCGGAAATGCCGGAGCGACCAATACGTTAAGAACCCTGGGTAAAGGCGCGGCGGCGCTTGTTGGAATCGGAGACGTGCTCAAAGGCGTCTTATCCTGTCTCATCGGAATGTTTATTGCTGGAGATATTGGATTAATGCTTGGGGGATTGGCTGCGGTCATTGGACACAACTGGCCTGTTTATTTTGGTTTTAAAGGCGGCAAGGGAATCTTCACGTCCTTTTCTGTTGTGCTGATGATGGACTGGAAGCTCGGCCTTATGCTGCTTGGTGTATTTATTATCATTGTAGCTGTCACAAGATATATCTCTCTGGGCTCTATGATTTGCTCAGCACTTTTTCCGGTGATCGGCTTTTTATTTAAAAAGCCGCTGGAGTTTGTAGTCTTTGCAGCAATTCTTGCTGTACTCGCCGTTGTAAGGCATCGCGGCAACATTCAACGTATTTTGAATGGTACTGAATCCAAGTTTGGCAGCAAGAAGGCATAGCAGTAAAGAATGAAGAGTGAAGAATGAAGAAAATAGGGTGTATACAGTTAAACATGAAGTTTATTTAATTGAGTGATCGTGAACGAATTTAACTTCAGTTTTCTTTATTATTTTAACTATCAAGTTTTGTTTAAATTTCTTAATTCTTAAATCTTAATTCTTAATTCGATGAAATGGGGTTGATACCATATGGGAAGAAATATTGCAATCATTGGGGCTGGAAGCTGGGGGACAGCATTATCGGTGTTGCTGGCGAACAACGGGCACCAGGTAAAAATGTGGACGATATTTAAAGATGAAGCAGATATGATCAATCAACAAAGGGAGCACGTATCAAAGCTTCCCGGTGTTGCTGTTCCGGAGGGGGTTACCTGTACCCTGGATGTAGAAGAAGCCTTAAAGGATTCCGAAGCGGTTGTGATGGTAGTACCTTCACATACCATTCGTTCAAGTGCAAAAGGAATTTCGAAGTTTATTGATAAAGGAAAACTGGTGATTTCCTGTTCCAAGGGGATTGAGGAGGGGACCGGGTTGAGATTGTCCCAAGTCATCAGCCAGGAAATTCCCCAGGCGCAGGTGGCAGTTCTTTGCGGACCCAGCCATGCGGAAGAAGTAGGGAGGGGAGTTCCTACAACGGTAGTGTCTGCTTGTGAAAGCAAAGAAACTGCAGAGTTTATTCAGGATATCTTTATGTCTCCAAGATTCAGAGTCTATACCAATCCGGATGTGGTTGGAGTTGAGCTGGGTGCGGCACTGAAGAATGTTATTGCCCTTTGTGCGGGAATTTCCGACGGTTTGGGATTCGGAGACAACACGAAGGCTGCTTTGATGACCAGGGGAATGGCTGAAATATCCAGACTAGGTGTTGCCATGGGCGCAAAACCTCAAACATTTGCTGGCCTCACAGGGATCGGGGATCTGATTGTAACCTGTACCAGTATGCACAGCAGAAACAGAAGGGCTGGAATCCTGATCGGACAGGGAAAATCCATGCAGGAGGCTATTGACGAAGTAAAAATGGTAGTAGAAGGGGTTACTACAGCGAAAGCCGCTTACGAGCTGTCTACGAAGATGAATATATCCATGCCGATTACTTCCGAGGCTTATGAAGTGCTCTTCAACGGAAAGAGTGCAAAGCAAGCGGTCATGGATTTGATGATGAGAAATAAGAAGCATGAAATCGAAGAAACTGCAGTTTTAGGTTCGTGGTAATTCATATGAAATATTGAAAGTTGTTCAGAAAATTAAATTGATACATAGAATAGAAGTGAGCAAACAGGATGCTCACTTCTTTTTTTCTCTAAAAAAGATTTTGTTCTATAAAGTCAAGACAGACATATATTTATATTGAGAATAAGGAAAGGGGACACCCCTCTAAATTAAGGAGCTCCTGGAGAATGAGGAATGTCCCCTTTTGAATGACTAGTACATTTTGGCCTAATCCGGCCATGTGAATAAATTAAGGGGGGTTTGCGGGTGGAAAGATACGACATTTACCAGCAAATAGCTGAAAGAACACAAGGGGATATTTACATAGGTGTCGTGGGTCCGGTCAGAACAGGAAAATCAACTTTTATTAAAAGGTTTATGGACTTACTGGTTTTACCGAATATAGACAATGTGTATCAAAGAGAAAGAGCCAAGGATGAACTTCCACAGAGTGCTTCAGGCCGTACCATCATGACGACGGAGCCTAAGTTTGTTCCGAACGAAGCGGTCGAAATCACTGTGGATGATAATGTTCAATTGAAGGTCCGGTTAATCGACTGTGTTGGGTATATTGTGAAGGGTGCGCTGGGATATCTTGAAAACAATGCGCCGAGAATGGTTACCACTCCCTGGTTCGATCATCAGATTCCCTTTGAGGAAGCTGCTGAAATCGGAACCAGAAAGGTCATCAACGAGCATTCGACGATTGGGCTCGTTGTTGTAACGGACGGAAGCGTTACGGATATCAGCCGTGAAGAATATCATGAAGCTGAAGAAAGAGTTATTACTGAGCTGAAAAGGATCAACAAGCCGTTTGTAATCATTTTGAACTCCTTAAGGCCCTATGACAATGATACATTAAGATTGAAGGAAGACTTGGAAGTAAAATATTCCGTGCCGGTGATCAATGTCAACTGCGCGCAGATGCGGAACGAGGATATTGATATGATCCTGGAGCGCGTGCTGTTTGAATTCCCCATTTGTGAAATCGGTATCAATATGCCAAGATGGGTTGAGGCTTTGGATGAGGATCACTGGCTGAAAGTTGATATGCTGAATGCCGTACGGGACATTTTCAAAGGTGTCCGCAGGCTCAGGGAAATCAAAGGTGCAGCAGCAGCTTTTGAGGAACTGGAATTCATTAAGAAAGCCTATATAGACAGGATCAACCTGGGAGACGGGAGCGTCCTGTTTGAACTGAATACCGACGACAGCCTGTTTTACAGGATACTGAGTGAAACAACAGGGTTGGAAATTGAAGGAGATCATAGACTCATCAGCCTGATGAAGGATCTTGCAAGAATTAAACGGGAATATGAAAAGGTTGAGTTTGCGCTTCATGAGGTTAAGGTTAAGGGATATGGTATTGTCACACCTCAGATGGAGGAACTGTCTCTGGAAGAACCTGAGATTGTAAAGCAAGGAAATCGCTTTGGCGTCAAACTGCGTGCGTCTGCGCCCAGTATTCATATGATCCGTGCAGATATTGAAACAGAAATTGCACCACTGGTTGGAACGGAAAAGCAATCGGAAGAATTGGTGAGCTATCTCCTCAGAGAGTTTGAAAGTGATCCCGGGAAGATCTGGCAGTCCAATATCTTCGGAAAGTCTCTGCATGAGCTCGTTAGTGAAGGATTATACAACAAGCTTGGAAGAATGCCGGAGGATGCTCAGCTAAAACTGCAGGAGACGCTGCAGCGGATTATTAATGAGGGAAGCGGTGGATTGATCTGCATCATATTGTAATTAATAAGAAGGTAGATTAAAAAGGAAGACTGAATACGTCTTCCTTTTTTGTCGCATAAAAATTTTTGATTTAACTGTATAAAGCAATTGCTCTTATGGATAAAAATGATGATGGGTGATGAAAAATGTTGAATTTTAGAAAATATCAGTATATAATAAAATTAATTTTGGTTTACATATTTTTAACCTGGTCTTAACAAAAAAATTACTTATATATAACAATCAATTTTCCTTACTTTTCAGTTCGAATTATCCGATAATTATTTTGAAGAGTGTTTTTATCAACCGCAGGATAGAAGAGAAAATATCTATGTATTTTAGTGAAATAATTATTACTTGATCTCAAAATCTTATTCATTTATATCTTGATTCAGCATTTTAGAAAAGTCTTGAAATTAACTGTGTATTTATCTTGAATTTTGGGTATTGCTCTTATAATACCCAAACTATACCGTTCCCTTAAAGTAAGATTCAGACATATCGTATCAGAAGGATTATCACAACATAAGAAAATTTCATAGCCGGCCAACAAAAGATGGTTTCAGGGTTGATTTGCAAGCATATGAATTACAGCATACGGAGGGATACTGTGGAAGGATTAAATCATCAAGTATGCAAGAAATATGTAGATATTTTAAGGAATAAGACAGGGATTTACCTTGATGGGAATAAAGAGCACCTGGTCCAGGCTAAAATACTCAAGTTGCTCATGCGGAGACAGGTGGCAGATGCTAAAAAGCATCTGCAATTGATCGGGGAACAGCAAGATAAAGTTGAAGTACAAGAGTTCATCAATATTATGACAACAAATACTACGGAGTTTTTTAGAGAAAATAACCATTTCGAGTATTTGAAGAATGATTTTCCATTCATCCTGAAAAAAAACCCAAGAATCAACACAAACAAGGAATTACGCATTTGGAGTGCGGGATGCTCATCCGGGCAGGAACCGGTTACGATTGCGATGGTGTTTAAGGAATTGCTTTCGGATGAATTCGATATCAGGATTCTGGCTACGGATATCAGTACCAAGGTGCTGAACAAAGCTGCCTCAGGGGTTTATTCCCAAAACGAATGCCAGGGGATTCCCAAAAACTTTCTGCTAAAGTACTTTTCTAAGACAAGTGAAGGCTACAAAGTCAAAGAAGAGATTCTCAACATGATCAAATACAGGGTTTTCAACTTAATGAATGAATATAAATTCAAGCATGGCTTTGATATCATTTTCTGCCGTAACGTGATGATTTATTTTGATCAAAATACCCAGCAAGAATTGGTGAGCAGGTTTCACAGGGCGATGGTGCCTGGAGGACTGCTGCTGATCGGACATTCTGAGAGCCTTATCAGCAAAAAACATGAATTCGAATATTATAAGCCTTCAATCTATATGAAAAAGCCAATTTAAGTGCTACAGGAGATGAGACGGGATGAATGAAATATTATCCGGATATATGGAAGACATGAAAGACAATCTTTTGATCCTAAATGATGCTTTAATTAAGATTCAGAATTCTCAGCAAGATGCAGAAGTGGTTAATAGCATTTTTAGGGTGGCCCATACCATCAAGGGCAATTCGGCAGCCATGAATTTCATGAAAATTGAGAAAGTGATGCATACCATGGAAGATATCCTGCAGGAGGTCCGAAGCGGCAGCCGTGAACTGTCGGGGGACATCATGCGGGTTCTGTTTGCCTGCCATGATTTTCTGGAGGATTGTATTGAAATTATCTCGAGTACGGAATCAGATCATGGACTGAACATCGATATTTTACAAAAGAAACTGGAACAGGTAAAAGCCGGAAATATCTCCTCTCAAAAAGAAAAGCGAGATGAGGACGAGGTTAAAGGCACCCTCTATAGTGAAAATCTCGAATTGCTGAAAATTATCGAGGAAAATTATCGCAGAGGATTTAATGTATATAGGATGAAGGTTACCTTCAGTCCTGACTGCGTGATGAAAGCAGTCAGAGCCTGGTTGGTTTTTGAAGCAGTGGACGGACATGCCTCCATTTTCAATTCCAAACCGGAACGTCCTTCTGAAGAAGCATTTAAAAATGGTACGTTTAATTTTGAAGGAAATGAAATGCAGATGTTGCTGCTGACAGAAAAGGATATTGAGCCGATCGTGGAAGATATCAAAAATCTATGTGAAGTATCCGACGTAACCTTCCAACAGATTAATCTGGAAGAGGTCAGAGCGGAACTGGGACGGGTTGAAACAGAAAAGGAAATTCTGAAAATTATCGGAGATGTAGGTGTTCATATCCTGGGTACGGATAATAGAGAGGCAGATCATAGGATCCTTGAAACTCTGATTGATCACTTTAAGAGGATTGCATCAGCCGAGCTTCCGGAAGAGTGCAAACTCATAAAAACATCGGCATCAGAACTGGTTAAAGCATTAAATGAGGCGATGAAAGGTACGCACCGATTGACCGGAGAAGACATGGAAATCATGGCTTTTGTATGCAAGGATCTGGAGATCAGTCTGAAAACATCTGGAATGCTCGAAAGTAAAGAGTTCCAGGAAAAATTGGACGAGCATTTGTCAATCATAAAATCCAGGTGTGAAAATCCAAGTCCGAGGATCGGAGATATTCTTCGAAAGAAAGGCTTAATTAGTGATCGAGATATTGAAGAGATTTTACATAAACAGAAGTCTGATCATCAGGATTTGAAATTCGGACAAGTAGCAGTTAAAGAGAATATGGTAAGCGCTTACGATATGCTGCAGGCATTGAAGGAGCAGGAGCGTATTCCGGAGAAGAAGGAGAGTTCTGCGGCAAAAACAGAAAGCGGATTCGTACGTGTGCCTGTGGGAAAAGTTGATAATCTGATGGATATGCTTTCAGAACTGCTGATCTTAAACTCACAATTGGAGCAGCGGACTTCGGAGACAGGAATATACGATATCGGAACCCAAACAATTCTGTCCCGCACTGCAAAGATTATTAAAGGGGTTCAATCTCTGTCCATGTCACTAAGAATGGTGGAAATCAAGTCTACTTTACATAGGCTGACACGAATTGCAAGAGACGCGGCAACGGAGCTTGACAAAAGGGTCGTAGTTTTCATTGAGGGGGACGACACAGAGATTGACCGGAGTGCGGCAGAAAAGATCTTTGACCCGTTGATGCATCTAGTAAGGAATGCAGTTTCCCACGGAATTGAGGGTGTCCGAGAAAGGATGGAAAAGGAGAAAAAGCCTGATGGCCAGATTATTATCAAAGCATACAGTAAGCGAGGGAATGTGTATATTGAGGTTTCTGATGATGGGAAGGGAATGGATATCCACCGGATTCTAAAAAAGGCGGTGGACTTAGGAATGGCAAAAGCCCACGAAGACTATAGTGAAGATGAAATCATCCGGTTTATATTTTTGCCGGGATTCTCTACACAAGAGAAAATCAACAGCATTTCCGGCAGAGGCGTGGGGATGAACGTGGTAGAAGAGGAAATAAAAAAAGTGGGCGGCAGGGTAGAAGTCCAAAACAGGCCCGGAAATGGATGCACTTTCACTTTAAGAATCCCGATGAATCTGGCTGTGGTAAACGGGACCATTGTTGAGGTTTGCGAAGGAAGATATATCATCCCCACTTTGTTTATCAAGGAGTTTTTTATCGCGGATGAAAGTCATTGGGTTAGCATGCAGGGAAAAGCCAAGGCAATTCGTCTCAGAGAACATGTTATTCCTGTATTGCAACCGGAAAAATTCTTTGGTGAGGAGATTAACCGGGCAGGGAAAGACCGGTGCGAACTGATTATTGTAGAGCTGGAACAAAAACTGCTGGCATTTCCGGTAGATAAAATCGTAGCAAGGCAGGAAATCGTTTCAAAGCCCCTTGGGAGCGAATTCGGTGGCATTGAGTTTGCATCAGGCGCCTCTATTCTGGGGGATGGTGTGGTTTCGCTGATCCTGGATGTGGAAGACATGTTTAAAAAAGCCGGACTATGATAATTCAGGAGAGTGATGAGTATTAACAGAATAAAGGTACTGGTGGTCGATGATTCCGCGATGGTTCGCAAAATGCTCACCATCGAACTATCGAAAGATGCGGGGATTGAAGTTGTTGCTGCTGTTCCGGATCCATATATGGCAAGAGACAAGATTGTGGAATTAAAGCCGGATGTTATTCTTCTGGATATTGAAATGCCGAGGATGGACGGGCTTACGTTTTTAAGGAAGCTGATGCATTATTATCCTTGCAGGGTTATTGTAGTAAGCTCGCTGGCAGAGGCAGGAGGAGAGGTCGCACTGAAAGCGATTGAATATGGGGCTTTGGACGTGATGGCAAAGCCCGCTGCTTCCTATTCGGTGAGTGATATGACAGAGCAATTGATTGAACGGATCAAAGCAGTATCGAAGGTTCCGCAATGGAAATTAACGAAAACCGAGGTTAGACCCGTCCAAAAGTCAGATACAGCTTTAAGAAAAGATTCCATGATTCGAACGACCAATAAGATTATTGCCATCGGAGCTTCCACCGGAGGAACAGAAGCGCTGCGAGTCGTCCTGCAGCAAATGCCCGCAAATGCTCCTCCCATTGTTATTGTACAGCACATGCCTCCTTTTTTTACTCAATCCTTTGCTAAACGCCTGGATGAAGTATGTACGATTCGAGTGAAGGAAGCGGAGAACAATGAAATCCTATCTCCGGGGAAGGTTTTAATTGCTCCCGGGAATCTGCATATGGAGCTTAGAAGAAATGGTGCCGTATATTTTGTTCGTATGTCTGACGGACCCATGGTATATCATCAACGGCCGTCCGTAGAGGTTCTGTTCAAATCCGTGGCAAAGTACGCTGGGCGCAATGCCATCGGGGTTATCATGACGGGAATGGGAAAGGATGGCGCCCAGGGACTGCTGGATATGAAAAATGAGGGTGCATTTACGATTGCCCAGGATGAAAAAAGCTGTGTTGTATTTGGAATGCCAAAGGAAGCCATTGATCTTGGAGCTGTTTGCAAAATCGTAAGTCTGGAAAGGATTGTTGATGAGATTATCAAAAACATGTAATCCGGATTAAAAGTATCCATGGATAAAAAAGACGATGACCCCAGGGGGGATTACTAAACCAGAGCCAAGCCGAACGGTATAATGCGCTGCGATGTGCTTTATATACTACTTTCACTATTGGGGGTGATGATGATGGCAATTCAACAGAATAAATATCTTTCCTTTGTTTTGGAAAATGAAACCTATGGGATCCACATTTTGAAGGTCAAAGAGATTATTGGCATGATGCCCATAACCCATGTGCCGCGAATGCCAGATTTTGTGAAGGGTGTGATCAACCTTCGCGGCAAGATTATTCCCGTAATAGACCTTCGTCTCAAGTTTTCCATACCCGGGTCAGTGTATAGTGATAGAACCTGTATCATTGTTGTTGAAATGGATTGTGAAAACGGGAAACGTATTAACGGGCTGGTTGTAGACAGTGTGTGTGAAGTGCTGGCTATCGCGGAGGAGAATATTGAAGCGCCGCCAACCTATGGGGATGGAATTGAACAGGAGATCCTCACAGGGATCGGGAAGGTAAAAGACAAGGTGATTATGTTGTTGGATACAGATAAGGTGCTGACAACCAATGAAATAAAGGCAATGAGTAGAATTGAAGGGTAAAAAATTCAAAGTGGAGGGGGCTGCCCGTTATGAAATGGTTTTTTGAACAAAAAGTAAGTGTTAAGCTTCTTGTAAGTTTTGTTTTGGTTTCTTTGATTGCAGGCATTATAGGAATCACGGGAACTATCAACCTGAGCACGATTGACGGAGGGTACAAGGGGTTATACGATAATTATGGATTGGCTTTGGCAGACATGGGCTTTGTCTCAAAAGAGTACCAAAGAATCAGAAACTATGTAAGAGATATTTATATCAACGATGATCCGACACTGACCGAAAACAATAAAAAAGCCATTGAAGAATGTAAGAAAAACATTGCGGAGCGGCTGAAACGTTTTGAAGTGGCTGTCAAAAATCAGCCGGTAGAAGGTGTACTGAAGGATTTAAAAAGACAAATGGAAGTATACTACGGAGAAAGTGACAAACTCATAAAAACTATTGATGACGATAAGCGGGACGCTGCATTCCAGAGCATGTACAATGGCGCATGGAGAAGTTCTGCCATTGAAGTAAACAGGCTGATTGATGAGATTTTCACCAGCATGGAAAAGGCAGGAGAAGAGAAGAGAGATCAATTTGGGAAAAAGGCCAGTAACACCATTATTATCATGATCGTCCTTTCGGTGATTGCGATCCTGTTTGCCTCGCTTCTAGGATGGGGTGTTTCCAGAAACATCAATGGCTTATTAACCGGTTTGACCGAAAGACTGTCCCAATCATCAAAGATGGTGGCTTCAGCTGCGGCACAGCTGGCAGCAGCAAGTCAGCAGCTTGCGGAGGGAAGCAATGAGCAGGCTGCATCCATTGAGGAAACTTCAGCAACTATGAATGAGACAGCTTCCATGATCAATCAGAATAATGAAAACACCCGACAGGCATCAGACCTTTCAGAACAGGCAAAGGGCGCTGCAGGCGCAGGTTTCTCCAAGATGAATAACATGATTGTATCCATGGAGGAGCTGAAAAAATCAAGTGATAAGATCGCAAAGATTATCAAGGTGATCGACGACATCGCCTTTCAGACCAATATTCTTGCACTAAACGCTGCTGTGGAAGCTGCAAGAGCTGGGGAAGCAGGCATGGGGTTCGCGGTTGTTGCCGAAGAGGTTAGAAATCTGGCCCAGAGAAGTGCGCAAGCTGCGAAGGACACGGCTGAAATCATTGAAAGGAATATCGAACTTTCGAGACAGGGTGTCGATGTAAGTGCAGAGGTGCTAAAGTCCCTGGAGGAAATCAACTTGAA
Source organism: Clostridia bacterium (assembly GCA_026418695.1). Lineage (GTDB taxonomy): Bacteria > Bacillota > Clostridia > Acetivibrionales > JAFADI01 > SKW158. The sequence continues at coordinate 67,412 of JAOAAU010000148.1, read as the reverse complement.
ATCTCAAAATGTAAACAGTATTGTCGGTGAAATTACGGCTGCCAGTGAAGAACAATCGAGAGGGATCCAACAGATCAACGAAGCTGTGTCTCAAATGGAAAAGGTGACACAGCACAATGCCGCTACTGCCGAAGAAAGCGCAGCTGCTGCTCAGGAATTGCAGTCGCAGGCAGAAGAACTGGAACATGTTGTCTTTGAACTCAACAATATGGTAAAAGGTGCAGAAGCCGAAAAAGAGTTGTTAGATCGTTATAAGAGAAACACTCCTTCAAAAAAAAGTATGAGCAGCTATAGGAATAGCTTCGCAAATTCCAGTTCTTTAGATAGGAATATCCATAGTTTGAAGCAGGCCTCTTTTAAGCCGGTCAGTCAAACGAAGAACAGCCTGTCACCACAGGAGGTAATACCGTTGGAAGAAGATAATGAGTTTTAAAACTATTAGAATTGGGGGGTGAGTGATCATCTCCCAATTTTTTGCCCTGTTGATGAACGTTCTCATTTGTAATAGAATAGAATAAATTTATTCTATTTAAGGTGCAATAATGGAACAAATGGAGCAAATTCGAAAACTTGTTGGAAACGTTAATAAGGAACAGCTCAGGCATATCGACTGTTTTGTCAGTGAGCAGGTAGGATTGTTTATGCCTGTTTCCGGTCCTTGCTTCTATGCTTTGACACCGGAGCATACGCACCCATCCTATATGTTTATACTTCCATTTAGCGATCAGACAACGGTGGTCGGAAACCGATCCGTGGTTGCAAGGCAGGGAATGTTTCAAGCTGTTTCACCGGATATTCCGCATCACGAGGTGTTTTCAGAGGCATGCTCCAGGTATATTGCGATTATGATTGAGCCTGAATTTTTCATGCAGCATCTCAGCGCTTACTCTATTAACCAGGCTCCGGTACTTTTAGGTACAGAATATCCTGTATCCTTGAATCTGCTTCCGAAGCTGAAGGAATTCATGATTGAAGCGGATAACCGTTTACCGGGGGCAAAAGCAGTACTGGATGCCATCAGTATTGAAATCTGCCACTGCATCATCAGAAATATTTATCGGATGGATGCGAAGCGGGACAGGATTACGAACCGCATTGAAATCGATAAGGTCATTGAATTTCTATATTCTAATATAAGCAGGAGAATTACACTGGATGAAATGGCGGGTATTGCGAATATGTCTGCTTCGCATTTTGCACGTTTGTTCAGGGAAGAAACCGGAAAGCCCCCGATAGAGTACCTGAACCAGATCAGGATTGATCGGGCTAAAAAACTACTGTTGGAAAGTGACCGGACGATTACCCAGATTGCAATTGAGTGTGGTTTTAACAGCTCTTCCTATCTGTCTTCTTCATTCTACAAACAGCTAAAGATTTCACCCTCGGAATTCCGCAAAAATTTGAAAAAATAGTCGGATTTCTAAAATAATGCATTAAATCTTGAAAGACTTCCAGGCTTCTTTGACCTATAATCGTAAAAAGACGTTTTGGAGGGATCAAAGATGAGTATGAAAGAAGTCATTGAATTCGCAAACAGCCATAAGACCAGCTATCTGACAACAACCGAAGGCAGCCAGCCGAGGGTTCGCGGAATGTGGATGTGGTATGCGGATGAAACCGGTTTTTATTTTCACACAGGCACCATGAAGAGACTTTTCAAGCAGATGGTGGAAAATCCTAACGTGGAGATCTGCTTTTTCGATCCTCAGGCAGCACCTGCTGGTAAGATGTTGAGAGTTGCGGGTAAGGTTGAATTCGTTAAGGATGCAGCACTTGAGAAAAAGCTTGTTGAAGAAAGAAAGTTTCTGGAAGGAGTTGTTTCAGCAAGTGCAGCCAACATGCTGGCAATATTCAGAATTCCCCATGGGGAAGCTTACTTCTGGACCATGGAAGTGAATACCAGGGAAAGTGAAGTAGAAAGTATTAAGTTCTAAAAATTATTTCAAGTAAAATGAGGGAGGATCAATCATTGATTCTTCCTCATTTTTTGTTTGTCCTATTGCAGGTCATTGTCTCTTAACGTATTATTAAATATGTAATTGTATGAGCAAGATGCTGCTGTTACAGAGATACCAACCAATAGAATCGGTTTAAAGGGGTATGGAATGATCAAAATATACAATCGAAAAACACAACAGTATGAAATAGAAAAGGTTGCAGGAGGAACAGTCCTCAATGCCCTTTATAACTCTCCAATAGGAAAGGTGGGCCTTGAGCTGCTGGTGAAAAGAAAGGCATATTCCGCGCTTACTGGTATCCTTTGTGATATGGGGGTCAGCGCAAAAAAGATCAAATCCTTCATTGAAGATTTTAACATCAATATGTCCGAAAGCATCCAGCAGGCAGTGGATTTTAAAAGCTTTAACGAATTCTTTATCAGAAAATTAAAGCCGGAAGCACGTGTGTTTGATGCGGACCCCGATTTATTGCCAGCTCCGGGAGACGGAAGACTTTCTGCATGGACAAATATCGATATCAATAAACTTGTACAGGTTAAAGGGATGGAATATTCTCTTCGCGAGCTTTTATTGAATGATCCGCTGGCGGCCAAATACAAGGAAGGAACCTGTCTTATCCTAAGGCTAGCTCCGGTGGATTATCACCGCTTTCATTTTCTGGATCACGGCGTTTGCACGGAATCTAAAAAGATCAACGGCTGCTATTATTCCGTCAATCCTGTTGCGTTAAGTTCAATCACGAAGGTATTCTGTCAAAACAAACGCGAGTATAGCGTTTTAAAATCTGAAAACTTTGGAGATGTCCTTTACATGGAAGTAGGGGCAACCTCCGTCGGGTCCATCGTGCAAACCTACAAGCCCGGGATTCCTGTAAAAAAAGGGGAAGAGAAGGGATACTTCAAGTTTGGAGGCTCTACCGTTATCCTTTTCTTTGAAAAAGGAACGGTCAAACTGGATCAAAGCATCCTCGAACAGACCAACCTGGGGTTTGAGACCAGGGTCCTGGCAGGCGAAACCATTGGGAAGAAGTATTGACAGGCCTGTTCTAATCTGAGAATAACTCTTTATCGCAATGAGAAATCAAGGCTGAATGCTGCAGTACATGTTTCTGAATTCTGTGGGAGTAATCCCCTCGTATTCCTTGAATATAGAACAAAAATAACTAGTGTCGTTATATCCGACTTCCATACTGACGCTTTTTACTGAAGGAGCTGCTGGGCTGATGAGCAGCTCCTTTGCTTTTTGAAGCCTGTAGCGGGTCAGGTAATCAAAAGGTCTTGTTCCATGGCTTTGCTTGAACAAACGGCATAAATGCTGTGGAGTGACAGAGATCACCTGAGCCATTTCATCCAGAGAAATACTTTTGCTGAAGTTCTCTTCGATATACTGAATCACGGGTTGAAGCTGGTACTGACCTGCAGGCTTTGAGCGGCTGGTGTCCGTAGAAATGCAATGCTTCAGTTGTACAAGAAGCTGATAAAGCAGTACGGAGCAGTCAAGGCTCCTGGAGATGTTTCTGGATTTCCCGGAATGATAAATATTTTCAAGAGTTCTTTCCAGGGTATGCCTGTTATTGAGATGATAAACACCCCAATTGTTTAAATTCAAAATTTCTAAAACAGAAGATGCCGCATGTCCTTCAAAAGTGATCCAGTGGGTTTCCCAAGGTTCTTCGGTTGCGAAATATTCATGGGGAACAGCAGGGACCAGAAAGAAACCTGTGCCTTCAATAATAACATATTCTTTTTCAGCGATTCTGAGATTGCCTTTTCCTTTTGCGCAGTGAAGCCAATGATAATCCGGATATCCTTCAGGCCTGACAATATGCTCCTGATTCCCTCTAACCCCCACACTCTTCAAAATAAAAGGCAGTTTTTTATCTTCTTCCGTTAGTAGCGGAAATAGAATCCGATCCATGTATGAACTCCTATGTTAATATAGTTATATACATAATAATATTATCTGATTGAATCTGGAGAAAAATAGATTTACTATATTAATATAATTATACAACGATTGAACTTGATTTCAAGGGGGCAATAAGATGATAAACTCAAAAAGACCTGTATTTTTCTACGGTGGCGATTATAATCCGGACCAATGGCCGGAAGAAATATGGCAGGAGGATATGCGCCTGTTTAAGCTGGCGGGTGTCAACATCATTACGGTACCGGTATTCAGTTGGGCAAAGCTGCAGCCCTCTGAAGATACTTATGATTTCGGATGGCTGGATAAGGTGATGGATTTAGCCCGGGACAATGGAATCTCTGTTTGTCTGGCGACTTCAACCGCTGCACAGCCGGCTTGGATGTCTAAAAAATATCCTGAGATTCTTCCTGTAGATGTGGAAGGAAGAAAACGCGCCCACGGTGCCAGGGTGAATTTCTGTCCTAATAGCAAGGTTTACAGGAAATTCTCAACCGCATTGGCTGAGAAAATGGCGATCAGATACAAGGAACATCCTGCTCTTGCTGTGTGGCACGTCGCAAACGAGTATGGAACCTACTGCTACTGCGAACACTGTGCCGAGGAATTCAGGAACTGGTTAAAAGCCAGATATGGCACCATCGAAGAATTGAACCGGGTTTGGAATATGAACTTCTGGGGGCATACCGTCTATGAATGGGATGAAATCGTCCCGCCTTCCTATCTGAATGAGATGGGCCGGGATGTATTCTTAGGCTATCCAAGGGACTTTACTTGCTTTCAGGGAATCTCACTGGACTATAACCGCTTTATGTCGGATTCAAGCCTTGAATGCTATAAAAGAGAGTATGCCGTCATCAAGGCTGTTACTCCGGATATCCCCATTACCACGAACCTGATGGGAACCTTCAAGCCTTTTGATTACTTCAAATGGGCGGAGCACCTGGATGTCGTTTCATGGGATAACTATCCGGCCATGAAGGAGCCGGAAAGCAATATTGCCATGAGACATGATCTCATGAGAGGGTTAAAGGATGGTCAATCCTTCATGCTCATGGAACAGACTCCAAGCCAGCAGAACTGGCAGCCTTACAACAGCTTAAAAAGGCCTGGAGTCATGAGGCTCTGGAGTTACCAATCCATTGCTCACGGAGCGGATACCATCATGTTTTTCCAACTCCGACGCTCTTTTGGTGCGTGCGAGAAATACCACGGTGCACTGATCGAACATGCCGGCCATGAAAATACCCGGGTTTTCAGAGAATGTGCGCAACTGGGAAAAGAACTGGCTGCTTTGGGGGATAAAATCCTGGATTCCAGACTGGATTCCAAAGTTGCCATTGTATTTGACTGGGACAATTGGTGGGCAGTAGAGTTCTCCAGTGGGCCCAGCCGGGAGTTGAAGTATGTGGAACAGGTAGAGAAGTATTACAAGGCCTTCCATGATATGAACATTTCTGTGGATATGGTAAAACCGAATGCAGATTTTTCAAAATATAAATTGGTGGTTGCACCGGTTCTTTATATGATCAAACCCGGCGTGGCTAAGAGCATTGAAAATTTCGTCAAAAACGGAGGGGTTTTCGTAACAACCTTCTTTAGCGGTATCGTTAATGAAAATGATCTGGTTACTCTGGGTGGGTATCCCGGAGAACTAAGAAAAACATTAGGGATTTGGTCTGAAGAAATTGATGCTCTGCTTCAGGATATGAAGAATCAGATCGTCATGAAGGAGCCTGTTGGAGATCTGCAGGGAGAATATTCCTGCCGTATGCTTTGTGACCTTATCCATCTGGAAGGTGCAAAGGCTTTGGCGGTATTCGGAAGTGATTTCTATGCCGGAATGCCTGCACTGACAGAAAATGAAGTTGAAAAGGGAAAGGCTTATTATATTTCCTCGGACCCAGAAGAAAGCTTCATTAAAAACTTGATGAAGTATATCTGTGATAATGCCGCTATCAAGGCTCCCGTAGAAGCGCCGGAAGGAGTAGAAGTAACACAGCGGTTCAAGGAGGAGAAGTCTTTTACATTCCTGCTGAACCACAACAACCATGCTGTGAATATCAACCTTGGAGATTTGGATGGTTTGGACCTCTTGACACAAAGAGACATCCGTGGTCAGATCAGCTTGGAAGCAAAAGGGGTTATCATCATGGAACGGACTGAAAAACAGTGATACTCATCTGTCTTTTCCTGATTACTGTTCTTGCTTATGGGGTGAAAGCCATTACCGGGTTTGGGAATACCCTGGTAATGGCTTCCCTTTTTTCCTTTGCGGTACCAAACAGGCTTACGACTCCCATTGACCTGATATTCAGCCTTCCGACCAATGCTTACATGGTTTGCCGAGAACGAAAAAGCATTAAACTCAAATTGATATTACCAATTTCCATCCTGCTTGTTGCAGGTGCAATTCCGGGAACTTTAATTTTAAAAGGCGGAAATGATTGTGGTCTCAAGGCTTTTCTGGGAATTGTAATCATAGGCATTGGAATGGAAATGTTGTTGCGCAGGCCTTCCCAACACTTAAAAACAAAAAGTAATCCGGTCCTGCTCATGACCATTGGGATTATTTCAGGAGCTTTAGCAGGGATGTACGGTATTGGGGCCCCATTGGTTGCATATATCAACCGAACGACCGCAAACCACAGCGAGTTCAGGGCTAATCTTTGCTGTGTGTTTTTGGTAGACAACCTATTTAGACTGGTTTATTATTCTTCAGTCGGACTGATAAGCTGGGAGGTTGTCAAATTCTCAATGATTCTTGCCCCAGCAGCTGCTTTAGGCATGTGTCTCGGTGTAAAGCTTGATTCAAAACTCAAGAAGGATATGGTTCGAATGGCAACCATAGGGCTTTTAATAGTCAGCGGCTTCCTGCTGTTTATCAACAATATTTTATTACATTGAAGGAAATGAAGTAATTACATCGAACTTATTTTATAGCAGCAGGTTTACAAAATGTGTTTAGGGGATGGATATGTTTAGAAAAGACAGTATTGCCTATAAATACCTGAAAGTATTCATATTGATACTTGTATTGCCCATCTTCATTATTAGTATAGTGGTGAACAATATCTATATCAGTATCCTGCTGAAAAATTCATCGGACCAAGTCAAACAATCCATGGAGCAGATTTCTACTGGCATTGAAAATGAAGTGACCAACCTGGTGCTAACTCAGGCGACCATCACTGATGCCAATGATTATGAGATCCTCGAGCTTGCCACACAGTGGAACAGAGCGGAGGAACAGAGTCAAAAATTTGAAATATCCAGGCAGATTGTCTTGAAACTCAGCTACTTGTTTAACTATAGGAGTGATGTTGAAGAGGTTGCTTTTTTCTTTCGGAATGGAGGGAACTATTTTTACAAAACCTATCCTACCGTAGAGGAAGAAAAAATAAGAAAAATGGATTGGTACAAAAAGACCATGGAAGCCAATGGAAAGCCGGTTGTTCACGGGAGCATCAGCAGCTTTTTCTATAACCTGAACAGCAAGTATGTCATGTCCTTATCCGTATCACCGAATGCACCGGTGAACATCAATGATGTTGAGGCTGTCTATGTAGCGTTTAAGACGAATATTTTTGATAGTATCTATTCGGAGTATCAAATTAACCGTTTGGGAGAAATGATTATTCTCGACGATCAGGGCAAGGTGATGGTCACAAAGAACAAAGAACTTCTGGGAAAAGGGATAGAGGAGTTCGGATACTTGAAAAAAGCCTTTACCAGCAATAACAGCTCCTATACGGAAACCGTCAGCGGCAAGAAGATGTTTATCACTACCTACACGGTGAAAAAAACCGGCTGGAAGATTGTAAACCTCTTAAGTTATGGTCAGCTGACCCGGGAGATCAATAAAACCCTGACCTATGTCATTATTATCTCTTCATTCATTATCATTCTGTTTATTGCATTTTCTGTTCTTTTCTTCAGGGGAATACTAAATCCTATGAATAGTCTTGTAAAAAATATGAAAAGGGTAGAGAAGGGAGACTTGAACGCCAGCGCTGATATTGGAGGAGACGGGGAAATTCAGGCTCTTGGAAGGGCGTTCAATAAGATGGTATTGGAAATAAGGAATCTGATCAAAGAAAGGGATTTGAAGGAGAGGCAAAGAAGCAAAGCTGAAATCGAGGCTTTGCAGTCCCAAATCAATCCCCACTTCATCTCCAATACCTTGAATTCCATCCGATTGATGGCGATGATCGCCAAGGTGGACAGTATAAAAAACATTACTGAGGCTTTTATGAAGCTTTTGACCGAATCCTTCGGCAAAGGTGGGACAATGACGACCGTTGAAAGAGAAATAGAGAATTTGAAAAACTATGTCTATATCATGAAAGTACGGTATGGGGATAAGTTCGATGTGGAATTCAATGTGAGTGAAGATATAAAAAGCTGTTGTATATTAAAGCTGGTACTGCAGCCAATCCTTGAAAATGCCATCACTCATGGTGTTAGTGAAATAGAGGAGAAGGGAATTATCTCGATCAAGGGCTGCAGTGATGAAGGGGACATTCAATTTGAAATCCTGGATAATGGACATGGAATGTCTGAAGAACAGGTAGAAAGATTGTTATCGGAAGATTTTAAAAATCCCAGAGGCTTTAGCAGTATCGGAATATGGAATGTTGACAGAAGAATCAAGCTGAATCATGGGGAAAAATACGGCCTGAGAATTGATAGTGCTTTGGGAGAGTTTACAAAGGTCAGGATTTTGCTTCCGATGATTAAAGAAAACCAGGAGGAGAAGGTCAATGTATAAGGTGATGGTCGTTGATGATGAACCTATAGTACGTCTGGCGATCAAGTCTCTTGTGAACTGGGAGTACTGCGGCTTTAACATGGAACTGGAGGCATCAAACGGTAAACAGGCAATGAAGCTGCTTGAGGAAAATCCTGATGTGGATATCGTCATCACGGATATCAATATGCCTGTGATGAACGGTCTTGAACTGATTTCTGCAATTAAATCCATGGATATGGCCCCGAGGATCATCGTATTAAGTGCCTATAATGACTATGATCTTGTAAGACAGTCCTTTAAATTCGGGGCGGAAGATTACATCTTAAAGACAGATATGGAACCGGAAAATATCTTGAAACTGCTCAAAAATATTGCTGCTCAGATTGAAAAGGGAAGGGAAAGTGAACGGCTAAAAAACAGCGTTCCTATAAATTCAGATGTAAAATACCTAAAAGACAAATTCTTGAGAGATTTACTGGAATCAATCAACTTCGTGGAAACAGAAGCAGGGGTTCATAGTCTTGGCTTGAGAATATCAAAGAATAATATGGCTGTTTGCTTTTTATGGGTGGACGATTATCAGCTTGTTTTTGAACGATATGACAAGAATAGCTTGAAATCCTTTATCGCCTCGGTTAATAACGCTATTTACCAAGTGTTGAATGATATTGGACTTGGGGAAGCTGTCTCGTTGTCTCCGCAGGAGTATGCAGTCTTTCTTTCATTCGGAAGTACAAGCCAGGCAACCATCCGCAGTAAGGTCGTTGATTTGCTGGGGAAAATCAAGCATTCTCTTTCGAACTATGTGAATGTCAATGTCTCCATTGGTGTCAGCAGCATCAAAAGCGGTTTTGAAAGCATAAAAGAACTGTACCGCGAAGCGGAATCCCATGCCCATCTAAGATTCATCCTCGGGAAGGGAAGGATTATTTTTCCGGAGGATAATATTGGAATCACCGGTATTGATGGAGAAGGGATTATCGGAAAAGAGGAAAGCTTCATTCTTGCATTAAAGGAGTCGGACAAGGATCGGACACAAAAAGAACTTGAAAAACTACTGGATATCATTATGTGCAACAAGGTAAGCCGTATCGACAAGATTTATCCGTACTATATGGAGTTGATCTTTGTGATGCTGAAATTCCTGAATGACATTGGTGAAGATGTTGTAGGAATATTCGGAAAAGAAGTGGATTTTTACGAGAAAATCACCAAGTTTGAAACTTTGGAAGAGATCAATGTGTGGATGCGGAATATTACCTCCTGGATTGTCAATTATCTTCAGGATAACAGGGATATGAAGCTGAACAGGGCAATACTAAGAGCGCAGGAGTTCATTAAGAATAACTACAGCAGCAATATTACCTTGAAAATGGTCAGTGAATATGTAGGTTTGAGCGAAAGCCATTTCAGCTTTATATTTGCAAAGAATACAGGAATGACCTTTACAGATTACATTACCAGCTTAAGAATTGAAACAGCAAAACACCTGATGGCGACGACAAGCCTCAAAGTCTATGAGATTTGCGGGAAGGTAGGGTATGCGAATGTAGAACACTTCAGCAGGGTTTTTAAAAAAGTAACCGGTTTCAGCCCCAACAGCTTCAAAAAAGCTTAGAATAAGTATGCAAAAAACCATTTGAATTCAATTCATTGGATACAGTATAAACGAATTCTTCGATCCAAAGTGTACAAACCTGTTTGATAATTTCTTCTATGAAATCTATTAACTTCGAATAAAAAGTCAAGAAATCGAAAAATCAATCATTAAATCATGTCTCTTTTAAGACTATAATCAAAATATAGAAAACAGGGAATGAAAAGCAAAGAAATTTAAGCCGATTACTCTGTTTCCGGTCTTAAAGAGACTCCGCGGGTCCTTTTGGAATAAACAAAAAGAATGAGGGGGAATTAAAAATGATGAAGCGGTCATTAACCAGAACTCTTTGCTTGATGTTGGCATTGGTATTTGTGATGACAATAGGATTGATTGGCTGTGGACAGAAAGAAGCTCCGAAGCAGGATGCAGCTGCAAAGACAGAAGAACCGAAAAAGGAAGAGCCCAAGAAGGAAGAACCTAAAAAGGCTGAGTCCAAAAAGCTGAAGATGGCAATGTTCTCCTCCGAACAGGACGCTACCTATAAGAAGCTGAACATTGTTGAATCTGTGAAAAAGGCAAAGAATATTGATCTTGAAATTGAAAAATTCAAGGATTCCACAGACTTTGAGAACGCAATGAAAATAAGGAAGGCTGCCAATGAATTGCCGGATGTTTTCGGCTTGAAGCCTTACCAGCTTTCATTGTATAAAGATATTTTACTTCCCCTGGATGATACGGATTTTGCTAAGAATAACCTCTATGCGAAAAGCTACGCAATGGATGGAAAAATCATGGGCGTGCCTGAGTGTTCTTTTAATGAATTCGTATGGTACAGAAAGAGCGTATTCAAGGAATTGAACCTCTCAGTTCCAAAGACATGGCCTGAATTTGTCGAAGTGGGCAAGAAGATTAAGGCCAGCGGCAAATATGTGCCGCTGCTTATGGGCCAGAAGGATGACTGGACCAACTATCCGTTCACAGAATTTATGCCTGCTTTGATCGCGAATGACGGGGCACTCTGGAACAAGATGGCTACCCAGGACGAACCATTCGGAAAAGATGGACCTTACTATCAGGCTTTTGCAAAATACAAGCAACTGATTGATGAAAAAGTATTGGATAAGAGCCTGTTAGGTGCCGGCAATGATCAGATGAAAGTAATGTTTGGGCCTAAGAAGGGTGCAATGGCAGCTTTCGGTGCATGGTTCTACTCCGAAATCAATAATCAGCTCAAAGGCGATTTCAGTGATGTCGGCACATTCTTGCTCCCTATTGGAGACAAGGCGGAAGATCCTTTCAGAACCATTGTTATGGTGGATGGTTTCTGGGCAACACCTAAGGACAGCAAAAATATTGAAACAGCAAAAGAATTCTTGTCCTGGTATTTCGGCAAGGATTGGTATCTTCCTTACATGAAGGACAGAGCGCTTGTTTCTACAGTGAAAGACCTGAAGACAGAAATTCCAGCAGTAATGCAGGAAGCACTAGACGCCCAGAAATATGAAGCTGTTGTTTATGATGCAGGAAATGATGACTTTATTAAGCTCCAGAATGCAACGAAGTTCAACTTTAAGAAAATGGGACAGGAATTGTTGCTTGGAAAAGATATGAATAAAATGATGGACGATATGAATAAGGCTTGGAAGGCAGCGAGAGCAGCTAAGTAAACATCTTTGCAAATGCTGTACAAAGGCGGCTATTAACCTCTAATAGCCGCCTTTGTACAAATAAAATGAAATATATGAAAGGAGGAAAAGTGAACTATGAACTCATTAGCCAGACAAAGAAACATTTTTATCATCAGTTTCCTCTTTATTCCGATGATGCTTCTCCTGGCGTTCGTGTTGTATCCAACAATTGACTTGTTCAGGATGAGCCTTACAAGCTGGGATGGATTAACCACTACGAAGGAATTTATAGGTCTGGAAAACTTCAGGAAGATTCTGTTTGAATCCCCGGATGTATGGAATTCGCTAAAAAACAACTGGATCTATTTCTACGTACATGCTTTGTTTATACCGCTGGAGCTGATGGTTGCAATCCTATTGGACAGCAAAATCAGAGGAAGCAAGATATTCAAGAGTATTACCTTTTTACCCTATATCATTAATGGTGTTGCTATTGCCTATGCTTTTGCTTTCTTCTACAGTCCTTTTAACGGAGCGCTTAACGAGATCCTGAAGTCGATAGGGATGGAAGGCTTGCAAAGAAACTGGCTTGGAGAAGAAAGTGTAGTCAATTACTCGTTGGTTGCCATTTCATTATGGAAGTACTGCGGATTCCATGTCATATTGTTCCTGGCCGGTCTGCAGTCCATACCAAAGGAATTGATTGAAGCAGCAGTAATGGATGGAGCAAATGCCATACAAAAGTTTTTACATATCATTGTACCCAGTATTACACTGGTAATAGAATTCATCCTCTTCCATAATATGAGAGGAGCGCTGCAAGTGTTCGATATACCTTTTGTTGTTACAGGTGGAGGCCCCGGATACGCAAGCAGTACCTTTACCGTATATACCCTGACAACGGCTTTTACTTATAATAATTTTGGGATGGCCTCTGCAATGGGTGTTACCTTATTGTTCATGATCGTGATACTAAGCTGGCTACAGAACAAGATATTTCATTTTGGGGGGAAAAGGCTATGAGAACAGAGTTGACGATGAAAAGCCCGGAGATGAAATTATCTAAAAAAGTTGAGATATCAAAGCTGCTAAGTTATCTATTGCTGATCGCAATTGCCGTGATCGTTTTTCTGCCGATCATCATTACACTCTTTGCATCCTTTAAAACAGCGATTCAGCTGGGGGAAGAATTTCCATTGAAGCCGCCGGCACTTACAAGCCTTAATTTTGAGACCTATAAGACTGTATTTACAGAAGGAAAAATATTATTGGGGCTAAAGAATTCACTGATTCTTGTGGCCGTCAGTATCGTTATAAATTCTCTTCTTGGGGCGATGACTGCCTATGTGTTGAACAGGTTTAATTTCAGATTTAAAAAAGCTGTTTTCGGATTATTCATGCTGGGCATGATCATACCGACACTGATCACCGAAATAGCAAGATTCCCGATTATTCACAGCATGCAGGTAGGTGATTTCAAAGTATATAATACCTTGCTTGCGCCTATCATTATTTATGCAGCGGCGGATTTGATGCAAATATACATCTATACCCAGTTCGTCGAGAAAATCTCCATTTCACTGGATGAAAGCGCCATGATGGATGGATGTTCATACTACGGTATCTTTTGGAAGATCATTTTCCCGTTGTTATTGCCGGCTACAGCAACTTTAGCGATCATTAAGACCGTAGATATACTCAACGATATGTATATTCCTTATCTATATATGCCGGCTGCAAACCTTCGTACCATGACCACAACGCTAATGGATTTCAGTAATCAGCGATCCGGCTCGTGGGAGACCCTTAGCGCGGCCATCATGATTGTAATGCTCCCGACGCTAATCATCTTCTTAATATTCCAAAAATATATCTTCTCAGGGATCACAGCAGGAGCTGTAAAGGAATAAAGAAAATAAGAACAGAAACACTTAACCCGGGACACATAATATTTGCGTTCCGGGTTTTTGTTTCCAAAGTTTACATTTGGGAAAAGAACTTTTGAGTTGTAATAAAGTAAAATTATGTTATACTAAATAACGTAAAATCAGCGCAAGGAGGAAAACAATGGACAGCAATACAATCTACAAGTTTTGGCTGGAAAATGAGTATTTTGATAAAGAAACCAAAGAAGAACTAAATAAAATAAAGGATGACCCTAAAGAGATCGAGGAAAGATTCTATAGAGATCTGGAATTCGGAACCGGAGGATTAAGGGGAATTATCGGTGCAGGAACCAACAGGATGAACATCTACACCGTAAGGAAGGCATCCCAGGGACTTGCCAATTACATAAGCAGTCAGGGAGAGGACGCTAAAAAGAGAGGAATTGTCATTGCCTATGACTCCCGCTTCAAATCTCCTGAATTTGCACTGGAATCAGCAAAGATTTTTGCGGGAAATGGTATTAAGGCGTATCTCTTTGATGAACTCAGACCTACCCCGGAACTTTCTTTTGCGGTAAGAGAATTGGGTGCGGCTGCAGGTATTGTTATCACAGCTAGTCACAACCCAAAGGAATATAACGGATACAAAGTCTATGGCGATGATGGCGGACAGATGTCTTTGGAAGGTTCCAATGCTGTATTGGCGGAGATCAATAAAATCAGTGACATCACAAAGGTGAATCTCCTTGAAAAGGAAGAGGCGATTGCCAAAGGCCTTCTCCAGATGATCGGCAAAGACATCGATGACAGCTATATCTCCAAACTTAAGACCCTTTCCATCAATCCGGATTTAGTGAAAAAACTTGGAGAGACCTTCAAGATCGTCTATACCCCGATCCATGGAACAGGAAACAAGCCTGTAAGAAGAATCCTGGATGAAATCGGCTTTAAGAATGTTCTGGTTGTAAAAGAACAGGAAAAACCAGATTCAGCGTTTTCAACGGTAAAATCACCCAACCCGGAAGAAAAAAGCGCTTTCGCTATTGCCATTGAGTTGGCTAAAAAGGAAGATGTGGATCTGATTATTGGTACGGACCCGGATTGCGACAGAGTTGGGGTTGTTGTCAGAAATGCCGGCGGGGAATATGTGGTTTTAACAGGAAACCAGACAGGCTGCCTTCTGACCGAATATGTATTATCCCAGAAGAAAGCCAAAGGAGAACTACCTGCCAATGGTTTTGTTGTGAAGACCATTGTAACCACTGAGCTATCAAGAGCAATTGCAGATCACTATGATATAGAATTGGTTGAAGTATTAACCGGATTTAAATTCATCGGAGAAAAAATCATGCAGATGGATGAGCAGGGAGACAAGAAATACCTGTTCGGTTTTGAAGAAAGCTACGGCTACCTTGCCGGAACTTTTGCAAGAGACAAGGATGGCGTTGTTGCATCCATGCTGATCGCTGAAATGGCTGCTTACTACAAATCCAGAGGGATGTCACTATACGAAGGACTTCAGGAAATATTCAAGAAATACGGATATTCCCTGGAAGGAATTAATTCCTTTACATTAGAAGGAAAAGCCGGCATAGAAAGAATCAAGTACACCATGAACGAGCTGAGAGAAAGAAAGCCTTCCAGCTTCAGCGGGGCTGAAGTGGCGGCCATCAGGGACTATCAGGTCAGTGCGAGATATGATCTTGCAAAGGGAACAAAGGACATTCTGACTTTGCCGGAATCCGATGTGCTCTACTATGAAATGAAAGATGGTTCCTGGTTCTGTATCCGTCCCTCAGGAACTGAGCCGAAGATCAAAATCTATTACGGGGTTTCCGATGCAACATTGGAAGCTTCTGAAAAGAAACTTGAGACTTTAAAGGAAAATGTACTCAGTGTAGTAAAACCACTGTTGTATGAAGCATGATGAATAACAAATTCAAAGGGATGGCGATTGCCATCCCTTTATTTTTAGGGAAAGATTTTTCAGTTGCAGAATGTAAATATCAGCAAGATTTCAGATTGAATATGTAAACGGTCTTATTCCACATACTTGATCATTCCGGCGATTGCTCTATACTTGGCGCTGATTTGTTCGATGATTTCATTGCAGTACTTGTTATCAGCGTTTCTATCGGGGGATAAGCAGTGGTTGTAAATCTCAATATTCACCGATGCGCAGATGTGGCACGGGCTCTTTCCACGGGATATACCCGTGAATATTCCTTCCATGGCTTCATAGTTGGCTACGGTGATAGACTGAATATATGAATTGAAATTCTTAAAATACTTCTTTTCACTGAGCCGTTCGAAGCCTGTGCAGGGTGTTCTGAAAATCCAAGGAGGCTGATCACTTTCCTGGTCATTCGTATGGTTCCCTGTGAAGGAAAAAGTACCGGGAAGAAGAACACCACATTCTTCATAGGTATTTTTCCCGCATTTGAAACAGTAGGAATGGCAATTGGACTTTTTTAAGTGGCAGCAAAAAGTACAGCAGACAAAATAGTCGTCCAGATGCCTGTGATATATATTAGGACCTATATAACTGTCAAAATGCTTGATATAAGCTTTATCATCCGAGATGAACCCCAGTTTGGTGGCGATGGAGTTTATGAATTTGTTATTGCCAATAGCATTGGGGATGCTGCTGGCCAAGTTGAATTTTGCCAATGCAAACAACCGTCCTTTCGAATACGACAAACAATATTTTAACATATATTGTAAACAATGTAGAGTATTTCCTGGTGTCGATTTTTATACTTATTAGGCATTTAGTACTATGAACGGCCATAACCAGATAGGACCATGGTACTGTTTATTATAAAATTTAACAAAAATTTCGGATAATATTTCCCTGTGCGGAAGGATTTGCATAAATAATGTCGAATATGTAATGAATCCATGATGATGAAAGACGGATTTTTACAGAAGATAAGGCTTTGGAGGATAGTAATGCGCAGGATGCAGGTGGAAAGTCTAGTTCCTGGAATGAAGCTGGCAAAAACAATCTTTACTTCCGATGGAAGAATTCTGCTCGCTTCAGGAATAGAACTCAAGGACAACTTTATAGATCGGTTAAAGTTGAATGGAATTACGGAGATTTTTATTGAAGATGAGATTTCATCGGATGTGGAAGTTGTAGACGTAGTCTCTGAAAACACCCGCCTCGAAGCCAAACAAATTGTAAAGAATCTCATGGAACAAAAAAACTTTGCGGATACCTTAAGCAGCGACAAAGTCAAGGAACTCATCAACAAAATTATCGATGAACTGTTGGCCAATGACGATATTCTGGTGAATTTGGCGAATATCAAGTCGGTAGATGATTATACGTTTGAACACTCTGTGAATGTTTGCATTTTGTCTTTAATTACGGGAATCGGACTCGGGTTAAAGGGAAATCGGCTTAAGGACCTTGGGGTCGGCGCGCTGCTGCATGATATCGGTAAACTTCGCATCCCTGAAGAAATTCTCAAGAAACCGTCTCAGCTGACCGTAGAAGAGTTTGAAGAAATTAAGAAGCATACCGTTTACGGATACGAGATCTTAAAAGATCATTCCAATATCAATATGGTATCTGCGTTTATTGCTTTCGGGCATCATGAGAGGTTTGACGGAAGCGGATACCCTCTGCAGCTCCGGGGGGATAATATTCATCAATGTGCCAGAATTGTGGCCATTGCGGATGTGTACGATGCACTAACCTCCGACAGGGTTTACCGGCGGAAATTGCGCCCGCATGAAGTGATTGAATATATCACTTCTCTGGGGTCGCACCATTTTGATAAGGAAATTGTTCAGGAATTTATCAAATATATTGCAGTTTATCCCATTGGAACCGGGGTTGTATTAAATACACGAGAGCGCGGACTGGTTATCAGGGCCGATAAAAACCTGCCGACCAGACCGGTGGTCAGAGTGGTTTTTGATAAAAACAGCCAGCGCCTTCCAACATATTATGATGTTGATCTGTCAAAGAAGTTAAATGTATTTATTATGGATTCCTGTGAGTTATAGCATAAAACAATTCCTCGCAAGAACCAGTCTTCTTGAAAAGCTTGTACCCTCACAGACAAAAAAATACAGACCATGGATAAGATCAAAAGAGTCAAAGGATTTAATAGGTTGACTCTTTTTGTGTTATAATGTAAGAAGTCTAAAACACACAGACAGGATGATAAGATGAGAAGCTTTGTACATCTGCATGTTCATACCGAATATAGTTTGCTGGACGGTGCCAACCGGATCCGGGACCTGATGAAGCGCAGCGTGGAATTGGGGATGGGAAGTATTGCGATTACCGATCATGGGGTCATGTACGGTGTGATTGATTTTTATAAAGAAGCGGTTAAAAGCGGGATCAAACCTATTTTGGGCTGTGAGGTGTATACTGCAAAGCGCAGCAGGTTGGACAAACAGCCTGGCATGGATTCCGACCAGGGGCATCTTGTGCTGCTTGCCAAGGACATGACCGGGTATCGTAATCTCATGAAAATTGTATCCATCGGCTTCACCGAAGGATTCTACTATAAGCCAAGAATAGATTTTGAAGTGCTTGAGCGCTATAGCGAAGGTTTGATTGCATTAAGCGCATGCCTTTCCGGAGATATTTCAAAGGCACTGATGAATAATGACTATGAGAAGGCGAAAAATCTTGCGCTTAGATTCAATCAGATTTTCGGGAAAGATAATTTTTATCTTGAACTCCAAATCAACGGTATTGAAGAGCAGAATCTCGTAAACCAGAAAATGCTCAAACTCAGCAAAGAGACAGGCATCCCGTTGGTGGCTACCAACGACGCTCACTACCTAAGGCGGGAAGATGCTAAAGCCCATGAAATTCTCTTATGCATCCAGACTGGAACGAATATCAATGATGAGAGCAGGATGCGGTTTTCTACCGATGAGGTCTATGTCAAATCTCAGGAAGAGATGTGGGATTTGTTTAAGAATATTCCTGAGGCTTGCGAAAACACAGTAAAAATCGCCGAGCGCTGCAATGTTGAGCTGGAATTTAACAAGCTGCATTTACCGGAATTTAAAGTACCGGAATCGGAAGAACCTTTCGAATACTTAAAGAAGCTTTGTTACAACGGATTGCAAAAGTTGTATAAAGAATCCTGGGAAGATAAAGAGGAACGTTTGGAATATGAACTGGGCGTTATAAAGCAGATGGGATATGTGGATTATTTCCTCATTGTCTGGGACTTTATCAAATATGCCAAAGACCATGGGATCATGGTAGGCCCGGGACGTGGATCTGCCGCGGGCAGCCTCGTTGCATACTGCCTAGGTATTACAAGTGTTGATCCCTTGCGGTACAGCCTGCTTTTTGAAAGATTTCTTAATCCGGAAAGAATCAGCATGCCT
The DNA here is from genome assembly GCA_026418695.1 of Clostridia bacterium. Lineage (GTDB taxonomy): Bacteria > Bacillota > Clostridia > Acetivibrionales > JAFADI01 > SKW158. Next base: position 48,291 of record JAOAAU010000148.1, on the reverse strand, counting down.
GATATCGATATAGACTTCTGCTTCGAAAGAAGACAGGAGGTGATTGATTATGTGGTTCGGAAGTATGGTGAGGACCGGGTCGCACAAATCATCACCTTTGGTACCATGGCCGCAAGGGCAGCCATACGCGACGTAGGAAGGGCATTAGACATTCCGTATAATGAAGTAGATATGGTCGCAAAAATGATTCCCTTTCAAATCGGAATGAATATTGATAAAGCCCTGGAAATGAACCCTGAACTTAGAAAAAAATTTGATGATGATTCAAGGATTGAGGAATTGATTAATACCGCCCGGTTATTGGAGGGCATGCCCAGGCATGCTTCAACCCATGCCGCCGGAGTGGTGATTTCCAAAGAACCCATCACAGAGTATGTGCCGTTGCAAAAAAACGAGGACAGTGTAACTACTCAGTTTACTATGGGACTATTGGAAGAACTGGGACTTCTAAAGATGGACTTTCTCGGTCTCAGAACACTGACTGTGATCAGAGATGCCGTCGAACTGGTCAAGAATAACTATGGCATCGAGATGGATGTGAGTACCATCAATATGGATGATCCGACAGTTTACAAGCTGATCAGTGAGGGAAAAACTGCAGGCGTGTTTCAGTTGGAAAGCGCTGGAATGACTCAGTTTATGAAGGAACTGCAGCCATCCTCTCTGGAAGACATCATTGCAGGAATATCACTGTACCGTCCGGGCCCGATGGATCAGATCCCAAGGTATATACAGAACAAAAATAATTCCTCAAAGATAAAATACCACCATCCGCTCCTGGAAAAGATTTTGAATGTCACCTATGGCTGTATGGTTTACCAGGAACAGGTTATGCAGATTGTTCGTGAGCTGGCAGGCTACTCCATGGGACGTTCGGATCTGGTTCGAAGAGCCATGTCCAAAAAGAAAATGAGTGTGATGGAGCAGGAACGGCAGAACTTTATTCACGGGATTATCGATGAAAAAGGGAATACTGTCGTTAATGGTGCTGTTCGAAATGGCGTCGATGAAAAGACGGCCAATAAGATTTTTGACGAAATGATGGATTTTGCAAGCTATGCCTTTAATAAGTCTCATGCTGCTGCCTACGCCGTAGTTGCATATCAGACGGCATGGTTCAAAACTTACTATCCGGTTGAATTTATGGCGGCACTCTTAAACAGTTTTCTTGGGAGCAGTGACAAGGTGTCTCAATATGTTCACGAGTGCAAGGCGATGAATATTGAGGTATTATCACCGGATATCAATGAAAGTGATGTCAAATTCACGGTAGTGAACGGGAAAATCAGGTTTGGGCTGGCAGCAGTAAAGAATGTCGGAGAAAACGCAGTCCGGGCAATTATTCACGAAAGAAGACTCAAGGGAGCGTTTAAAAGCTTCAGGGACTACTGTGAGAGGCTGGATGGAAAGGAAATCAACAAACGCTGCATAGAAAGCCTGATCAAGTGCGGCGCTTTTGATTCCCTCGGTGTCTATAGAGCCAAGCTGATGGCGGTCTTTGAAAAAATGATCGATAACATTCAGCAGAGCAAAAAAAGGAACCTGGACGGTCAACTTTCCATTTTTGAAGTCAAGGAAGTCAAGCAGGAAGTGGAACTGGTACAGGAGGAATATCCGGATATCAAGGAATTCCCTTCCAAAATGCTGCTTTCCATGGAAAAAGAAATGCTGGGACTTTATATTTCCGGGCATCCTTTAAGTGAATTTGAAAATGAGATCAATACCCAGGTCACTTTGTTCAGCGCCAATATGAATATGAATTCGGACAGTGAAGAAGGCGGATTGGAAGAGTTAAAAGGCATCAGTGACGGAATGTCCGTAACGGTTGGTGGAATAATTATTGATAAGAAAACCAAAACTACAAAAAGCAATAATTTAATGGCTTTTTTGACACTGGAAGATTTATACGGTACCATGGAAATCATCGTTTTTCCGACGATCCTCGAAAGGCACAGTAAGATGCTGGAGCAGGAAAATATCGTACTGATTTCGGGCAGAGTGAGTATAAAAGAAGAGGAACAGCCGAAGATTATTTGTGAAGATGTGAAGCCTTTGCAGAAAATCAAAACCCAAAAGCTTTACCTAAAGCTTCAGGGTACGGATGAACAAGGAATGAAACCCATTCTTTCGATGCTTAAGTACTTTAACGGGAATACACCGGTTTGCCTTTTTGACCCGGTTGAGAATTCTGTTAAGGTAGCTGACAGGGAGTACTGGGTGAACCTGAACGAGTTTCTGCTTTCAGAGCTGAAACAGCGTTTGGGAGGAGATAATGTAAAGGTTGTTTAGTGCGTCGGAATCCCGCTATGTAGGAGTATCGTTTTTCGACAACAAATAATTTATAGACAGAGTTATTCATGGTTGAATATTGATTTTTGGAATAAAATAATATATAGTAAGAGGCGAGGTGGTTTTATTGGAAAAAGACTTTGAAAGTATCATGGGAGACTATATTGTGATTAAAGCCGAAGAAAATGGGGTGAATATCATCGGGTTAACCCGGGGTAGAGACACCAAATTTCATCATACAGAAAAGTTAGACAAGGGTGAAGTCCTACTGGTGCAGTTTACTGAAATTACCTCGGCGATGAAGGTAAGGGGTAAAGCCAGAATTTATTGTCGTTATGGGGAAGTTCATTCCGGGGAATAATGAATAAAGGGGCGTGCTTTTATGTGGACTGTAGTATATATGGCTCAAAGTAAGGAGATTGCCACCAAGCTTCAAGACTTGCTTACGAAGGAAGGAATTCTTGTCAAGCTGAGACCGGTTAGTAAAAATCATGAAAATAACGATAACTATTTTGAAGTGCTAGTTCCAGAGTCGGAGGTAGAAGAAGCTCACAGTGTTATCATAGAAAAAGGATATTAATTTTAAATATCATCCCGTGGTTGGGAAATCCAACACGGGTTTAATATTATTTAACGGAGGTTATTTATGAATGAGATAAAAACCATAGGAGTATTAACAAGCGGTGGAGACGCACCGGGAATGAATGCAGCAATCCGTGCCGTTGTAAGAACCGGAATCTATCATGGTTTTAAAATGATGGGGATTCGGAAAGGGTATAACGGACTGATTCATGGGGACATTACCGAAATGACCCTTCGTTCGGTATCGGATATCATTCATAGAGGCGGAACCATTCTTCAGACAGCCAGATGTCCTGAATTTGTAACCGAAGAAGGTGTTAAGAAAGCAATTTCCATGGCTAAAGTGTTCGGTATTGATGCTATCGTTGTCATTGGCGGAGACGGATCTTATCGTGGCGCACGGGATTTAAGCAAGTTTGGGATGAGTGTTATCGGGATTCCCGGAACTATTGACAATGATATCGGCTGTACGGAATACACCATCGGATATGATACTGCGATGAATACGGTTCAGGATGCCATCGATAAAATCAGGGATACAGCGTATTCCCATGAAAGATGCAGTGTTCTCGAAGTAATGGGTAGACATGCAGGATATATTGCAATCAATGTCGGAATTGCCGGCGGTGCAGAGGCCGTCGTTCTTCCTGAAAAGGAATTTGACATCAATAAGGACATCATCAAGCCGATCATAGAGGGTAGAAACAGAGGGAAAAAGCATTATGTCGTAATCGTTGCTGAGGGAGTCGGCGGTGCAATTGAAATTGCAAAAGCCATTGAAGAAAAGACAGGCGTAGAAGCTCGTGCTACAATCCTTGGTCACATTCAAAGAGGTGGAAGCCCGACGGTTCGTGATAGGGTCATGGCAAGCATGATGGGTGCAAAGGCTATTGAACTGCTGAAAAACGGTGTTGTGAACCAGATTGTTTCCTTGCGGGATAACAAGGTTGTAGGGATCGAAATCAATGAAGCCCTGGATACAAAGAAAACTATGGACGAAGATATGATTAATCTCAGCAAGATATTATCTCTTTAATACCTGGGGGTCAAATATGATGACATCGGAGACACACATTACAGTCCGGTATGCGGAGACCGACCGGATGGGGATCGTTCACCATTCCAACTATCCGGTCTGGTTTGAAGCGGCAAGAACCGAGTTTATAAAGAATATGGGGATGCCTTACTCGAAAATGGAAGAAATGGGTTTTCTCCTTCCTCTGATCGAATTGAAGTGTGCCTACAAGGGCGCTGCAAAATATGAGGATGAAGTAACGGTCCGGACAACGCTCAAGGAAATTACAAACACTAGGGTTATTTTCTTCTATGAGGTATATAAGAATGGTGAACCCAATATAATAACAACAGGGGAAACAGTTCATGTATGGACGGACAAGAATTTAAGGCCCCTGAACATTAAAAAGCACTCGCCTGAGATCTATCAGTTGATTAGTTCCGCAATCTAGAGAATCATAAACCATTCTCCCTTTTGCGAGCAAAAACCATGGTGGATATAAATATTTGTTATGTAGCATTGCAAAATAAAGTAAAAGTGTGTTAAACTTAATTTGCCAAATTTGAATCAGGTGGTGAGTCGGTGAATATACCCAACATTCTGACGGTAATGAGGTTTATAATAATACCTGTTTTCGCGTATTATTTATACATGGAGCAATACTACATATCAGTCTTATTATTCACGTTGGGCGGGATTACAGATATTCTGGACGGCTATATAGCAAGGAAATACAATTTGATCACATCCTTTGGAAAGCTTGCAGATCCTTTGGCAGATAAACTGATGCAGCTGACGGCAATGGTTTTGCTGACGATGCAGGGACTGATGCCGATGGTTTTCCTGATTATAGTTGTTGCAAAAGAAATATTTATGGTTTTGGGTAGTATTTCACTTTATAAGAAGGAAAACTTTGTTGTAAGCGCCAATTGGTATGGAAAGCTGGCCACAGTCATTTTCTATTGCGTGATTGTGATGGCATTTCTTCTAAAGAACTTTGAAGTTCGGCATAGCGCAATCATCATCGATTTGGCCACAGGAATTGCAGTTTTGTTTGCTTTATATGCATTCTTTATGTATTCACTTGAGTACAGGAAAATTCGAAAAACTTCAAATTAGCAGATCGAGAGTAATAAGAAAATATTAGAACTATATGTGAAAAGAGCTTGATAAACTTACAATCAAGCTCTTTTTTATGTTTGCCAGTCACAACTCTTAACTTTTTATAGTTTAATCGTAAAATTGGGGACGGTTCTTGAATTTACTATCCAGTAAACTCAAGAACCGTCCCCAATTTTAATTGCCAAGCTTTTGAATTCTTATTTTAGAGATTCAAAATCAGCCAGCAGGCTAGCCTCCACGGATATTAAACTTCAATTCTTCTTGCTTCTTTCTTCACTTTTCATTATTCTTTCTACTCCCTACTTTTTACTCTCTTCAATAATTTATCCTGACCCTCCAGCCAATCTACAAATTGCCGTGCAGTTCGAGGCGACCTGCCGTTATACCAAAGCTCCCATCGCAGCGCTTCCTTGGCAACGGTATCCTTATCAAATACAAGGCCTCTTTGAAGGAGAAGCCCTTCTACAATCTCAAGATATTGCTGCTTGTTTGGGGAAGAGAAGACGACCGTGATCCCGAACCTGTCCGATAAAGACAGCTTCTCCTGGATTGTGTCGGCTGAACGTACTTCATCATCATGATTCCCCGACTGCAGGCCTAACCGGTCACTGAATTTTTCTTTAATCAGGTGCCTTCTGTTGGAGGTGGCATAAATGAGCACGTTTTCCGGCTTCGCTTCCACTCCGCCTTCCAGCGCAGCTTTCAATGTCGTATAGTTTTCTTCATTATCTTCAAAAACAAGATCATCTACAAAAATAATAAATTTCTGTTTTCGGTTTCTCAGCAGCCGGATGATCTCCGGGAAATCCGAAAGGTACATCTTGGGAACCTCGATGAGGCGAAGCCCCTGTGAATAGTACTCATTCATGACCGCTTTGACGGTGGAGGACTTGCCTGTGCCTCTATCTCCATAGAGAAGCATATTGTTTGCGTGATACCCCTTTAAGAACTGGAGGGTATTACTGATCACTTCGCTGCGTTCAGCTTCATAACCGATCAGGTCCTTCAAGCGGATGGGATCGGCGTCATTGATCCCTTTTAAATGACCCTGACCGTGAATACGTTCCCAAAGAAAGGATTTGAATTGAGCAAATATACCGCTTCCATTCCGTTGATAAAACTCATGCAGGTCTTGTGTGAATTCTGTCCAGGATGGATGACCGTAGAACTTTTCGAGAATTGGCTCCGAAAAGACCTTTTTAATCTTCTTTTCGTCGGAAGAATCCCAGGAAGGAAGGGAACTAACGAGTTTTGTTTTAAAATCGTCACCATTGCAGTATTTCAACAAAACCTCCTTGATTTGGTTGGATGAAACAGAGGAGATGTGCTGAAGGCAGAATAAATCACTTTGAACAGCCGAGATCAACTCCTGGTTTAAACTAACAAAGTCGACGGTTTCACAGGTTCTTGAGAAAAAGTTATCATCAAAAAGCAGCTTTTGAAGCAAATATTCCTTAACGGAGGCGGTGCCGTTTTCCCCTGAACTGAGCAGTGAATAAAAAAAGCTGCTGTATAAATCTAAAGCATGATGAATATCAAAATCTTCACGGGATAAACATTGGACAAGAACATAAAGCCTTTGAATGACTGTATCCTGCAGAAGCCCCTTGTAAACAGTAATTGCGTTGAACGTGAGGTATAGATCCTTCAAATAAGTCGATGCTATAGGTATTCCCATGATGATTTCCTCCAGATAATCGGTTTAGAGTCTGAATGCTTATATATTCCATATTGTAACTCAAAAAACGGACTAGCAAAAGTACAAAGATATAAACTGCTTTATTACTTGAAAATACTATGCTATGATTGAGATATTGTACCAGAACGATGGGGAATCCGGTAAGCAATAGGAAGCTTATTCGGACTCAGGGAATGATTAACTTTACCTCGGGTGACGAAATGTTTGGATATATACTGCCGGAAAAACCGGAACTGAAGATTAAAGAGTATGAGCTTTTCAAGGCATACTACTGTGGCGTGTGCAAATCTATCGGAGCAAGACACGGACAAATTTCGAGGCTTGCGCTGACCTATGATGCAACCTTCCTTGCACTTCTGCTTTCTTCAATATCAGACGAACCGCTTAAAATTAGAAGGGAATCTTGTATTGCGCACCCTTTTAAAAAAAGAAATATTATTAAAGAGAGCAGTTGGACCGATTATGCGGCTGATATGAATATCCTTTTGGCCTATTATAAGCTATGGGATGACCGTGAGGATGAAAGGTCCCTACCGGCGGCTTTCGGAATGGTTGCTTTTCAAAACATATTTAAAAAACTCCGTGGCAAGTATGAGGCGAAGTGTGGTATAATAGAGCAGAGACTGAAAGAATTGCATACGCTGGAGAAAGAAGGCTGCAATTCCATGGATCAGGCAGCAGAGCCTTTTGCAAGGCTGATGGAGGAAATTATCGCCTTCCCCGATTTATGCCGGCAGGACAAAACAGAAAAGATATTGAAGTGGATCGGCTATAATATGGGAAAATGGTTATACATTCTGGATGCGTTTGATGATCTGGAAAAGGACATCAAGGGGAAGACATATAATCCGCTGAAACTTCAATTCAAATATGAGAATGAAACGATTACTGAATTTAAAAACAGAATCAGAGAAAAAGTGGAGTTTAATTTAATCTACGCTTTGAGTGAAATTGCGAAAGCATATCAACTCCTGACCATGAATAAGAATGCAGGACTTGTTGAAAATATAATATTCATGGGAATGCTGAGAAAAACCGAGCAGGTTCTGGAAATCTCGAATTGCTCGTGCAGCGGGAAGGATTTTCGGGAACTCAAAGCACCATAATGCAATAATAGGAGCACTTACTGGAACGATAATCAGAAAGCAAGGAGTTGCAGAAGAAATTGAGAAATCCGTATGAAGTTTTAGGTATTAAAGAAGGCGCAAGCGAAGAGGAAATCAAAAGAGCATACAGGGAACTGGTGAAAAAATACCACCCTGATCAATATCAGAATAATCCATTATCGGAACTGGCTGAAGATAAGCTCAGAGAAATCAATACAGCCTATGATTATCTTGTGAAGAATGCGTCCTCGAAAAATGAGCCTGCTGCCGGAAACGGTTATAGTAAATGGGGAAATCAAAACAACAGCGATTTTTATAACCGTGTCCGCAATCTGATCAATGTCGGCAATGTCGGCATGGCAGAAGAAATGTTGAACAGTACTTCAGAACGGACAGCACAGTGGCATTATCTCAAAGGTCTCATTTCCCTCAGAAAAGGATGGTACGACCAGGCTTATGCCAGCATTCAGACGGCGGTGAATATGGATCCGGGAAATTTTGAATACAGGGACGCTTTAAACCGGCTGAACACAAACAACAGCGGATACAGGGGAGCTGCCTTCGGCAGAGGATACAATCGCGGGGGACCGGATTTGTGTACCATGTGCCAGTGCTTGTGGTGTTCCGACTGCTGCTGCGAATGTATGGGCGGGGATTTTATCGAGTGCTGCTAAGAGGATGAGAATATGAACAAACATGCAAAAAGGCTGAGCCTGAGCGGAGTTCTGTTAGCTTTAACAGTCCTATGTCTGTTTATTGAGTCCATTGCACCAACCAACAGATTGGCATTCTATGCCTTGAGTTCTTTTTTTGTCTCTGTAGTCATTATGGAATTTGGGCTCACGGCTGGTTGGACTTTTTACATCGCCTCCTGTTTGCTTTCTCTGATCATTGTACAGGACAAAATGAACCTCATCCCGTACGTTCTGTTTTTTGGCAATTACGGCATCATCAAGTTTTACATAGAAAAGCGGAATAAGCTGTGGTTGGAATACATATTGAAATTTGTATATTTTAACATCGTTTTGTTTTTTTTATATATTTCAGTCAAAACATTTATATTGCCTGAAGTGAGTGTGAAATTTCCCTGGTGGATTTTGATTGTTTTCGCTGAGGCAGCTTTCCTTATATACGATTACGTATATTCTCTTGTGATACAATACTACTGCAGCAAAATCAAAAATGTTCTAAAAATCTAGTTCTCGGGTGGGGCTATGAAGTTAAAACTTTCTTCTTATCACCTCATATCTATCATTTTGATTCAGATTGTTCTGATCGACATTGTTCTTATTGTATTCTTATTTGGCGCGCTGAATAAGGAAAATAAGAATATTCCTGCTGCAGAAATCTCCAAATCAACTCAAAACAAGGTTACGGACAAGCAGGAAGAAAGTCAGTCAAAGGACACGGCTCCGGATAAGGAGGAAGTTAAAAAAGCTTCAAACCAAAAGAATCCCCCTGCAAACAAGGGAGAAAGCAATCAGGGTCATCAAGCACAATTGTCCTTTCCAATGCGTGTTGATACAAGGACTAAGCTTGAAAAGAGAGATCCACTGCTTGCAATGGTGGTGGATCAGCAGGAAAAGAAGCTCGCAAGGAATGAAGGGGCGGCGAAGGAAAGCATTGTAATGGCCTCCAGTCCAAAGGAGGCTTTGACAAAGAAGGCTGAAAACAAGCTGGGTAAAAAGCAGGTACAGCCGGCTTTTTCAATGCGGCTTGGCGAGAGCAGCCGTGCTGAAAAGAAAGATGCCTTGTTTGAAATCTTTCATAAAGTAACAGTGAATTCTTTACCTGCCAGAGATTATAAAATTATGGAGAATGCAAGCCTTGAAATGTTAAAGGAGGGTGAGTTTACGGCTACTGCCTATGACTTATCCTTCGAGAGCTGCGGTAAGTACCCAGGGCATCCCGAATACGGAATCACCTTTAGCGGGAAAAGAGCGATTAAAGGAAGGACTGTAGCGGTGGATCCAACAGTGATCCCTCTTGGAAGCAAGCTGCATATAGAATTTCAAAAACCTTACACCCATTTAAGTGGATGGTACTATGCAGAGGATACAGGGAGGTTGGTCAAAGGCAGGATTATTGATATCTTCTTTGGAGAGTCTGCCTTTAAGGAAATGGAGAAGTTCGGGCGCAGGAAAGTGAAAGTAAAAATCGTTTACCCCGAATCTTCAAAGTATGTTGGCAGTTAGGAAATGCTATTGCATATCTTGAATATATAATTTACAATATATGGTAAATTATATACAAAGGATGATGAGACATGGCAGAAATAAACCTATCCGTATCCTATTCCCTTGCAGTTTTCCTGGTAGTACTCATATCCGGATGCATTGTGAATCTATTGAAGCAGCATTTTATTTTTCAGCTGACAGGGGTAGCATTTTTCTTTGTTTTCGGGATGATAAAAACATTTCAACTCCTGAATGATCATGCCGAAGTTACTATAAAAGAGCTGTATTTTACCATACTCCCGTTAATGTCCGGCCTTTCTGCATGTCTGATTAGTATGATTGCTGGATTCTGGCTGTTTCCGTCCATAAGGAAGATGTTTAAAGGATAACATAATATTTCTAGTTGTTTTTTTATCCTGTATGGTGTAAATAAATACGTACGGGATATTTTTATATTGTTATGAAGTGTTATGTAAACCAAAGGGCGTGATTTGAGATTGGGAGGTCACATGAAGAAGGTAATCATACTAAGCATTGTTTTTAGCATTATTCTATCTTGTATCAATACAGTTGCTGCTGCACAAGATACGACAGGAAATAGAGGGATCGGAATCTATGTTGACGGAGAAAGACTGGAACTGCAGCAAAATCCAATTATAGTTAAGGGAAGAACTTTGGTTCCGGTAAGGGCAGTATCCGAAAAGTTTGAAGCAAATGTTCAATGGTATCCGGTAAGCACATCCATAAAAATATCTACTCCTGGTACCATGATCAGTATGAGATTGGGAAGCAACAGGGTCTATGTGGATAGTGTATTGAAAAAACTGGATGTCGCTCCGAGGCTGGTGAATGGTATCACCATGGTACCTGTGAGATTTATCGCAGAGGCGATGAATTCTCAGGTTACATGGGATCCGACCAATGGTGCGGTGAACATTATTAGCAATAAAAAAGAGCCGCCGGTATCCAGAGGCGACGAAGACAGACGGTTTAAAGTGGTCATTGATGCCGGGCATGGCGGTAAAGAAGTCGGAGCAAATTATTTTGGGGTCTATGAAAAGGATCTGAATCTCCAGATTTCAAAGACTTTAGAGGAAATGCTAAGGGCTGAGGGCATTAAAACTTATATGACCAGAACAGGGGATTCCACCCTCGGACTCTATGAAAGAGCTGAATTGGCCAATGGGGTGGATGCAGACGTTTTGGTCAGCGTTCATAATAATGCCGGGAGCAGCAGAACTACCGGGACGATGACGTTATATTACCCAGGCGATACCAATTCAAACGGAAATCTGACTGCCAGACGGTTTGCCGAAATTGTCCAGAATGAACTTACAAGCACGCTGGGGTCAGGGAGGCTTGGGGTTATCCAACGCCCCAATCTGGCAGTATTGAGAAATGCCAACATGCCGGCTGTTATTGCTGAAGTGGGATATATGTCCAATAGAGCCGAGCTTGCAAAGCTAAACACACAGGAGTACAGAAACAAAGCAGCCGAAGCATTGAAAAACGCTGTATTAAAAGCAATGAAAGCAATGTAAAAACGGGGACGGTTCTTGAATTTACACGAGAGTAAATTCAAGAACCGTCCCCAACTTTATTGAAATTTAAATGATAATAATTCTCAATAAATATTGATTTGCATTTAATGATGTTTTATAATGTACAAGGAAGGAAAATTTTTTTACTTAGCAAATGATAATAATTATCAATATCCAGAAGGAGTGTTTGTATGGAATGCTGCAATCAAAAAGTCTCTATGATTTCTAGGATTAGAAATCTTACTAATAGAAAAGATGCGCACAAGGTTGAACAGAATGCACAGAAAAAGATCGCCTTAATCGGCAACCCCAATGTAGGGAAAAGTGTGATATTTAACAGTTTGACCGGGGCCTACGTCACGGTATCGAATTATCCGGGGACTACGGTTGAGGTATCCAGAGGCCGGTATACTTATGGAAATAGTAAACTGGAAGTGATCGATACCCCGGGGATGTACTCAATGATTCCCATCACGGAAGAGGAAAGAGTGACAAGGAATCTGCTCATCAATGAAAGGCCGGACCTGGTTTTACATATCATTGATGCAAAGAATATCAACAGAATGCTACCATTGACTTTGCAGTTGATAGAAGCGGGCTTCCAGGTGGTACTGGTTCTGAATATCATGGATGAGGCGAAAGCATTAGGAATTGAAATCAATTGCAGGGAATTACAGAAGATACTTGGAATTCCCGTTCTTGAGGCAAGTGCCGCCTTAAACAAGGGGTTAAACGAAATTAGAAAAACCATTGAGGAGCAGATCAAAGATGCAGCATAATACCCTAAACTACGATAAAGACATAGAAAACTTGATATTCAGGCTGGTTTCCCATTTAAACTCCGACTATGCTTTTTCCAAGCGGTCTGTAGCAACCATGCTGCTGCAGGAGGATGAAGAGATCTGGGAGCTTGTAAAACAGAATGACGGTTCGAATTATAATGAAATCAGAGCAATGATCAATGAGTTTAAAAAGAATACCTCGGAATCAGTATTATACCAGATCTCAAGGACGCAGCAGGAAGAAAGCAAAAAGATACTTCAAAAGGTGATGACGGTAGATAAAAATTCCGGCAGCAAGCTGGCGAAGATTGTTAATAAACTGACAATCAATCCGATCACGGGAATTCCCCTGCTTTTATTGGTTCTCTACTATGGTTTTTATCAGTTCGTCGGTGTCTTTGGGGCAGGGACGATGGTGGATTTCATTGAAACCAATATCTTTGATGAAATGATTAATCCTTATATTAACCAATTTGTGAATGGTCTGATACCATGGAAAGTTGTCAGCGATCTCTTTGTCAATGACTATGGTATCATTACACTGGGAATTAAATATGCGATTGCCATTGTTTTACCGGTAGTAGGCTGTTTCTTCCTGATGTTTTCAATCATTGAAGACAGTGGTTATCTGCCGAGGATATCGATGTTGATGGACAGGGTGTTCAAAAAGATCGGACTCAACGGCAGGGCTGTCATTCCCATGACCCTTGGTTTTGGCTGTGACACCATGGCGACTATGGTCAGCAGAACCCTTGAAACAAAACGGGAAAGGGTTATATCCACCTTCCTGCTAGCACTGGCAATTCCATGCTCAGCTCAGTTGGGCGTAATCCTGGCACTGCTTTCGGGAAAACCGATGGCAATGGCGGTATGGCTGGTATTTATGGTATTGATATTCATGCTGATCGGATATCTGACTTCCAAGGTCATTCCGGGAGAAAAGGCGGGATTTTATATGGAACTTCCGCCATTAAGGATGCCGAAACTCTCCAATGTGTTAAAGAAAACCTACGTGCGGATGTACTGGTACTTTAAAGAAGTTCTTCCGCTGTTTATCCTTGCCAGTGTACTGATCTGGGTTGGAAATATTACAGGTCTCTTTGAAGTACTGGTCCGGTATACGGTTCCAGTAGTGAATATGATTGGCCTGCCGGATAAAACAGCTGAGATCTTCCTCTTTGGTTTCTTCAGACGTGACTTTGGTGCAGCAGGGCTGTTTGATATGCAGAGTTCAGGGGTTCTCAACGGAAGGCAGCTGGTAGTTGCTGCTGCGACATTAACTCTTTTTGTTCCTTGTGTTGCTCAATTTACGATGATGATCAAGGAACGAGGATGGAAAACTGCTTTGGCCATGTGCGCATTTATCTTCCCCTTTGCTTTTGCTGCAGGATACTTGCTCAACAAGGTTCTGGTCTTGTGGGGAATTAACCTGGGGTAATAACAGAGTGATGTTTCAAATGAAATCTACAGGCTCAAGGTAAAGGAATATGGGTTTCCTTCTAAACATCTTGATAAGGCGTTGAAAGGGAAGAGTGAAATGAAGTGTGAGTTTTGCGGATTCGAATTTAATGAACATGAAAGCAGAAGCGGCTGCAGCGGTTGTCCTATGAGCAAATCATGCAACAAACTCAAGTGCCCGAACTGCAATTATGAAATGGTGCCGGTATCGGAAATAAGACTCTTGGACAATATAAAAAAATGGGGTAAAATAATATGGAACAAAAAAGCAAAAACATCAGCGTAAATATACCTTTGACAATGTTGAAGGCCGGACAGGAAGCAAAAATCGTCACGGTGAAAACTGAGGACAATCAAAAGCTGAGGAAACTGGCTGCTTTCGGGATATTTCCCGGTACGGAAATCCAGGTGATACAGTGTTATCCATCTATTGTAATTCAGGCCGGATTTACGCAGATTGCTTTGGATAGTGAAATTGCTTCAGAAATTATTGTGAATTTAAATAATTAAGGATTGATTTTTAAAATGTTTGAAATGGTTTTTGACAACCTGAGAAAACCTATAAATGTCGGAGTGATCATCAGGCTTGCTTGTGCTACGGGAAGCAAGCTTTATTTTACAGGCAGAAGTATTGATTTCAAGAACCGAAAGGCCCGTTTATCAGCGGTTGGCTATGAGGATTCGGCGGATATATGCTATGAAACAGACTTTCAACAGTTAGTGAATAAACTTAAAGCAGAAGGAAAGACAGTGGTTGGTACTTCCCCGAGAGCACAGAAAATATATACTGAACTGGATTATACCAAGCCGACGGTACTGGTATTCGGGAATGAGGCTACCGGGCTATCCAACGAAAATATGCTGCTGTTGGACGAGCTTGTTCAAATTCCCATGCCGGGAGGCATTGAATCTTTAAATATCGTAAATTCTGCTGCGGTGATTCTTTACGAAGGTTTAAGACAGAGGGGATTCAAATAATTATTACTGAAGGTAATATAAATAGCTGGCAATGTTTTCATGCAGAATGTCCAGATCCACCTTACCGCGCTGAGCATCTTCCAGAAGGTTGTTATAGGTAGAAATCGCCCTCGCGATGTGCTGCCTTTCATTGACGGACAATTCTTTGTTCTCGCTGTATTCCTTGATATCATTGATGCAATCCTTGATAATCTCAAATTTTTGTTCGTTGGTCATGTTAAACCTTCCTTATTATTGTAGAATCAGAATTTGACATAATCTCACATATAGTATCTGCCGTTCCAATAAAAATTATACAATTGACGACTGAATGATGGCGATTAATGCATCCGGAGTATCAATACGGAAATCGGGCAAGGATTCCATGAAATACTTCTTGGGAAATAGGGTCCAATCCACCAGGACTGTTTTGATTCCCGCATTCTTGCCGCAAAGTATATCATAGGGGCTGTCTCCCACCATTAATGAATTCCCGGCTTCAGCACCTAATAATTCAAGCGCTTTTAATGCAGGTTCCGGATGGGGCTTGGAATTCTTAACGTCATAGGCGCTGATGATCACATCGATAAACTCACGCATGCCGAAAAAATCCAATCCATGCTCTATTCCACTGCGTCCTTTCGCTGACACAATGGCTGTTTGACAACCCAAGGTTTTCAGCTTTTGAAGCATTTCCCGGACTCCATGGAATTCCCGGATCATTCTGTCCCGATTGGATAAATAACATTCCTTGTAATGAAGGACCATTTGCGGATAGTAATCCTCGGAGAGTAATTTCATCTGTTCTTCGAGTGCTTTGCCTAGGATTGTATGAAGAACTTCCTTGGGAATTTCTTTTCCCAGGAAGGTTTTCGCGGCTTCGTTTAAAGAAAAGATGATCAGCTCGTTTGTGTCAATCAGTGTTCCGTCGAAATCAAATAAAATACTGCTGTACAATGCTATCACCAAAAGATATTATATCATATGCCGCATCTTTCTGAAAGTATCAATCAGGGAAAAACTACAAGGTTTTTGTACCCGATCAATTTATGTTATAATAGTTTGATATGAGAATTGATGAAGATCCATTCCTGTAAAAGCAAGGAAGGGTCATTTTATATAAATTAATGAAGATGAGATTATTAGAAAGAGGAAATCGTTTGTATGAATGAAAAGACACTTAGAATTCTTGAATATGACAAGATGATAAAAAAGCTGATGAGTCTTACGGTATCGGATTTGGGACGGGAGATTGCTGAAGCACTTACTCCGGTGACAGAGTTCTCCAAAGTGGATCGACTGTTGAAAGAAACCAGTGATGGCGTAAGCTTTATCGTCCGCAGGGGAAGTCCGCCGATGGGGGGCATCCATGACATCAGACCTGCCTTGAAGCGAGTGGAAGTAGGCGCAGTATTAAATCCGGGAGAACTGTTAAGAATCTCAGATACGCTTCGAGCATGTAGAAACCTGAAGGGATATGCCAGTGAGAATATTGCGACAGGGGCTCAGAATGTAGTTGCGGAACTGATTAACTGCCTGGAGACCAACAAGAGAATCGAGGACAAAATTAATATGTCCATTGTGGGGGAAGATGAGATTTCCGACAGTGCAAGTACGACACTGGGAAATATCCGAAGACAGATGCGGGATCTTCAAGGCTCCATCAAGGATAAGCTGAATGACATTGTACGGTCTTCCAAGTTCCAGAAATACATGCAGGAAAGTATTGTTACCATGAGGGGAGAGCGATATGTAATCCCTGTTAAGCAGGAATACAAGAGTGAAATTCCAGGATTGGTGCATGATGCTTCCTCCAGCGGAGCAACCATTTTTATCGAGCCTATGGCTGTTGTAGAAGCCAATAACAATATCAAACAGCTCAAGGTCAAGGAACAAGTTGAGATCGAGCGGATTCTTGCCGAACTGACATCGGATGTAGCGGGAATATTGACCAACCTGAAATCCAATGTATCTCTTCTGGCAAACCTTGATTTTATCTTTGCCAAGGCGAAGCTCAGTGTGGATTACCGCTGCGTTTGTCCAAGACTGAACGAATCAAAGCGTGTTGTGATTAAAAAAGGAAGACACCCGCTTCTGGATCCTAAAGTTGTAGTACCCATTGATTTGTGGATCGGAGATCAATTCAATACTTTAGTGATTACAGGGCCCAATACAGGCGGTAAAACAGTAACGTTAAAAACCCTTGGACTTTTTGCCCTAATGACTCAAGCAGGGCTGCACATTCCGGCAAATGAGGGGACCGAAATCGGTATATTTGACAAAGTATTTGCCGACATCGGGGATGAACAAAGCATAGAACAGAGTTTAAGTACTTTTTCTTCTCATATGAAGAACATTGTTCATATTCTCAAAAATGCCGATGACAAATCCCTGGTGCTTTTTGATGAATTGGGTGCAGGAACTGATCCAACGGAAGGGGCGGCTCTTGCGATGTCCATTTTGGAATGTCTGCAGCAAACAGGAACAATTACGGTTGCTACGACACATTATAGTGAATTGAAAATGTATGCAATTTCTACGCAGCATGTAGAAAATGCTTGCTGTGAGTTTGATGTGGAGACATTGCGGCCAACCTATAAGCTTTTAATCGGTGTTCCCGGAAAGAGTAATGCTTTTGCAATATCAAAAAAGCTGGGGCTGCCGGAGGATATCCTCACACGGGCAAAAGATTTCCTGAATCATGAGGATATTCAGTTTGAGGATATCCTGATGACGATCGAGAAGAACCGGAGTGAGGCAGAGAAGGAAAGAATCAAGGTTGAATCCTACCGGATAGAAATTGAAAAACTGAAACGCGAATTGGAAGAGCAGAAATCCAAAATTGGAGCTCAAAAGGAGAAAATCCTGCGGGAGGCCAAGGAATCGGCAAGAAAGATTCTTTTAGAAGCCAAGGACGAGGCCGGACAGATTCTTGATGAGCTTAGAAAACTGGAAAATGAGCGGCAGGAAGCGGAGAGGAACAGAGCTGCAGAAGAGTTGAGGATGAAGCTTAAAAAGAAAGTGAATAGTATTGAAGACTCATTGGCAGAATCCTTAATGCCGAAACAGGGTTATGTGAAACCTCCGAAAAATTTGAAGCCGGGCGACAGTGTCCTGATTGTCAACTTGAATCAAAAAGGGATTGTCCTGACACCACCGGATAAAAACGGGGAAGCAATGATTCAAGCGGGAATTATGAAGATCAATGTCCATGTGACCAACCTAAGGTTTGTGGATGAACAAAAAAATGAAACCCACAAATCGGGAATGGGAACCATTAGTGTATCCAAAGCAAAGAGTATTACTACCGAAGTGGATATTCGGGGCTTTAACCTGGATGCGGCAGTCGAAACCGTGGATAAATACCTGGATGATGCTGCAATTGCAGGCTTGCATGAGGTCACTGTGATCCATGGGAAAGGGACCGGTGTTCTAAGAAATGGAATCCATCAGTTCTTAAAAAGCCACTCCCATGTCAAAGCCTTCCGGCTTGGCAAATATGGGGAAGGGGAAACCGGTGTCACTGTGGTTGAATTAAAATAGCGATTGATTTAGAGATATCGAACTGTAAAACTAGATAAATCAAATGAGCCAGCAATTTGACATTCAAATGAGCTGAGCGAATTTAAATTTATCTTTATAGTTCGTTATCGTTAAAGCTCATGTTTAAAACTTTGTCGAAGTCATAAAATACTGTTGAAAAAGAGCTATATCGGCGTTTTTGAGTTGACAATAAATTAACGATAAATTATAATGAGCGAGGTTACTAAATTCTACCTTGATTAAAGTAACCTCAACGCGAATTTCACACTAAGTGATATTGAACCATTTGTGTATGGTTTTGCAGAAAATTGGATCAAAATATTGGATATAGATTTTAGAAGGAGAATACTTGTGAAAGAATTTAGAAATGACTTAAGAAATATAGCGATTATTGCGCACGTTGACCATGGGAAGACGACACTGGTGGACGGAATGCTGAGGCAGAGCGGTATTTTCAGAGAAAATGAACAGGTTCAAGAGAGAGTCATGGATTCCAATGACCTGGAAAGAGAAAGAGGAATCACGATCCTTGCTAAAAATACTGCCGTTAATTATAAGAATATGAAGATCAACATCGTTGACACTCCTGGTCATGCTGACTTTGGCGGTGAAGTTGAACGTGTTTTGAAAATGGTAGATGGTGTTGTACTTTTGGTAGATGCTTTTGAAGGATCCATGCCCCAGACAAGATTCGTTTTAAGTAAAGCGCTTCAGCTGAATCTTAAGCCGATTGTTGTTGTAAATAAGATTGACAGACCGGAAGCAAGACCTCATGAGGTGGTCGATGAAGTACTGGATCTTTTCATCGAACTGGGAGCTGATGATGATCAGCTGGAGTTCCCGGTCATTTATGCATCCTCGAGAGAAGGCTATGCAATCTATGACTTGGAGGATGAAAAGAAAGATTTACAGCCATTGTTTGAAACCATCATTGAGAATGTACCCGCACCAAGCGGATATCTCGATAAGCCGCTGCAGGTGCTGGTATCAAGCATTGACTATGATGAATATGTAGGCCGAATTGCAATCGGAAGAGTTGAACGAGGCAGCATCAGGGTAGGACAGCAGGCTGTTGTATGCAAGCAGGATGAATCCCTGCAGAATATAAAAGTCAGCAAACTATACACCTACCAGGGCTTAAAGAGGGTAGAATGTGAGCAGGCTTCATTAGGTGATATTGTCGTTATTGCCGGAGTAGGGGATATTACCATCGGTGAAACCATTTGTGATGTTGACTGCCCTGAGGCGCTTCCTTTTGTCGATATCGACGAGCCGACGATTTCTATGACCTTTAGTGTAAATAACAGCCCTTTTGCAGGCCGTGAAGGAGACTTTGTAACGTCAAGACACTTAAGAGACAGGCTCTTCAAGGAGCTTGAAAAGAATGTAAGCTTAAGAGTAGAAGAAACAGATTCTCCGGACTCCTTTAAAGTATCCGGAAGAGGAGAACTTCATCTTTCTATCCTGATTGAAACCATGAGACGTCAGGGATATGAATTCCAGGTTTCCAGACCGACGGTTATTTATAAGGAAAAGAACGGAGAACTTCTTGAGCCGATAGAATATTTGATGATTGATGTTCCTGAAGAGTTTATGGGAGCGGTTATGGAAAAGCTGGGAGCCAGGAAAGCTGAAATGGTGAACATGCATTCTGCCAACCAGGGATATACCAGACTTGAATTTAAGATTCCTGCAAGGTGTCTGATCGGATATCGGTCAGAGTTTTTGACGGATACAAAAGGAAATGGTATAATGAATCATGTATTCCATGGATTTGAATCTTTCAAAGGAGAAATTCCCGGAAGACAAAGGGGCTCCATGGTAGCCTGGGAAGAAGGGGAAGCTGTAACCTATGGCTTGTACAACGCCCAGGAAAGAGGTAACCTGTTTATTGATCCCGGAACCAAGGTGTATGAGGGAATGATCGTTGGAGAAAATGCCAGAAGTGAGGATATCGTTATCAATGTTTGCAAGAAAAAACATGTTACGAATATGCGAGCTTCAGGCTCAGATGAAGCGTTAAGACTCACACCTCCAATAATTCTAAGCTTGGAACAGGCTTTGGAATTCATTTCGGATGATGAGCTGGTTGAGATAACCCCCAAAAATATCAGACTGAGAAAGAGAATTCTTGATTCAGAGCTGAGGGCAAAAGCGAAGAGTAAAATACAGCAGAGTTAAGCGATATTTTGGTTTTGGTTAAGATATGGGAAGAAGCCTTCTCATGAATTTAACCATACACAGCGGTGGTGATTTTTCATATGAGCGGAACAAGTACTGGACTAGAAAAGAAAAACAAACCAAGGAAGAAAAGAAAAGCGGTTTTCAGGACACTTTTATTTTTAGTTATTGTGGTTTTAACAGCGGCAAGCAGTATTTTTTCTTACAAGTATGTCCTTGACCAGAATAAAAACAAAGAAAAAATTCAGATTCCCGAAATCGCCCAAAGTGAACGAATTGAGTTTGAGATTCCCAAGGGTGCCAGTACGACTGTGATTGCAAAAAGCCTTGAGGAAAAGGGTGTAATCAAGTATCCGTTTGTATTTAAGCTGATGTCAAAGATCAATGGGTTCGACGGTACCTATCGGTCCGGAACGCATTATATAAGTAAAAAGCTGAATTATGACCAGATCATGGCGGTGCTTTCCGGTGAACCGGTGAGTGCCAAGGTCCTAGTGCAGGAAGGCTTGACTGTGAAGGAAACCGTGGATGTTCTGGCCGATAAAAAGCTGATTGATAAAGATCAATTTATTAAAGCGATGAATAATGAGAAGTTTGACTTCAAATTTCTTGAAGGTGTACCTAAGCGGGAATATAAGCTGGAAGGCTACTTATTCCCGGATACATATCAGTTTGATTTAAAGACAGGCGAAAAAGGGATCATTCAAAGAATGCTTGAAAACTTTGATAAGAAGTTCAAGCCGGAATATTACAATAAGGCCAAAGCATTAAAACTTTCTGTTGACCAGGTCATCATTCTTGCTTCCATTATTGAAAGAGAAGCTCAGGAAAGTGACGAAAGAAGAGTGATTTCCGGTGTGTTTCACAACCGGCTCAACAGCAAGGACAAGACCCTTAGAAAACTTCAATCCTGCGCTACGCTGCAATACATATTTTTGAAGAAAGACGGCAAAGTTAAAGAGAAGCTTTTGGATAGTGATACAAAGATTCAAGATCCATACAATACCTATTTGAATGAGGGATTGCCTCCAGGACCAATCTGCTCTCCTGGACAAGCTTCCATTGAAGCGGCCTTGAATCCGGAAAAAACAGATTATTTATACTTCGCTGCGAAAGGCGACGGATCCCATCAGTTCTCAAAAACTTATAAAGATCATCAGGCAGCGATTAAGAAATACGGATTAAATTAAAGTTATGAAATCTGGGGACATATCTCGCAAGGTTAGTAAACTAAAGCAGAGGTGTGTCCTTATACTTTGTCGGGGCGCAGGCCTCACAATTTTTATAAACGGAGATATCCTCGTATGATTTGCTATGATTATATCAATGAATATGTCAGAAAGACGATTAGGAAAAATGACGGACTTCTCATAGAATTGGAACAATTTGCTTTGGAAAACCATGTTCCCATTATTCACCCCGAAGTAGGAAGGTTGTTAACTGTTCTGGGAAACATGAAAAAACCCGGAAGAATTCTTGAAGTAGGAACCGCCATCGGTTATTCTACCATCCTCATGGCAGGCTTTCTTCAGCCGGGAGGCAGGATAGACACCATTGAAAGATACGAACTGATGGTGGAGAGGGCAAAGGCAAATATAAAAAGAGCCGGTTTGGAAGATACTATAAACATTATCGCGGGAGATGCTTTTGAAGTTCTGCGGTGTCTTGATAAAAAGTACGATCTGATTTTCCTGGATGCCGCCAAGGGGCAATACAGTGAATTCCTGCCTGAGTGTCTTCGAATGCTCAACCAGGGAGGATTACTGATATCAGACAACGTCCTGTATAAAGGGATGGTCGCAACCGATGAACTGGTAGTCCGAAGAAAAAAAACCATTGTAAGAAGGATGCGGGATTATCTGGACAGCATCTGTAATCATGAGCAGCTTGAGACCAGCATCATTCCTATAGGGGATGGTGTGGCACTGAGCTATAGGAAATAAAACATCAATAGCCTGGAATTCCGGAGGAATTTTATGAAGAAGGTTGAATTGCTTGCACCTGCAGGTAGTCTTGAAAAATTGAAAATGGCTGTAATTTACGGAGCCGATGCTGTATATATGGGTGGGGAAGAATATGGTCTGAGAGCCTACGCTGAAAACTTCAGTATGGAGGAAATGAAAGAAGGAATCGACTTTGCTCACGCAAGAAGAAAAAAAGTATATATTACAATGAATATCATTCCTCATAATGAAGATTTGGAACAGATGCCCCAGTATGTAAAAACAATTTCCGGGCTTGGTGTGGATGCCGTGATTGTATCCGATCCGGGCATTTATTCCATCGTACGGGAGGCAGCTCCTGAAATGGAGATTCACTTAAGCACCCAGGCCAATAATACCAACTGGAGAAGTGCAAAGTTCTGGTACGACCAGGGGGTTCGCAGGATTATTCTTGCGAGGGAACTTTCCTTGAAAGAAATCGGTGAAATCAGAGAAAAGACTCCGGCGGAACTGGAATTGGAGATATTTGTTCACGGGGCGATGTGTATTTCCTACTCCGGCAGATGCCTGTTAAGCAATTATATGGCAGGAAGAGACTCAAACAGGGGACAATGTGCCCATCCATGCCGATGGAAATATCATCTGGTTGAGGAGAAAAGACCTGGGGAGTACATGCCGGTCTATGAAAATGAAAGAGGAACTTTTATCTATAATTCAAAGGATCTCTGCATGATTGAACATATTCCGGAAATTATTGATTCCGGTGTAACCAGCTTAAAGATCGAAGGGCGCATGAAAAGCTCATACTATGTGGCTACGGTTGTTAAAGCATACAGACAGGCATTGGATGCCTATTACGAAAACCCGGAAGCTTACAGGTTTAACCCTGAATGGTATGAGGAAGTATGCAAGGCTAGCCACAGGGAGTTTACAACCGGATTCTACTTTGAGAAGCCTGCGGGAAGCGGCCAAATCTATCATACCAGCTCTTATATCCGGGATTATGATTTTATCGGACTGGTGACAGCTTACGATCAACAAACAAAGGTTGCAACGGTTGAACAAAGGAATAGGATGTTTGTCGGAGAGGAAATCGAGGTAGTACGGCCAAACGGACAGTTTTTCAAACAAGTGATCCGGGATATGAGGAATGTCGATGGTGAAAACATCGAAGTAGCGCCGCATCCCCAGATGATTGTGACAATGCCCATGGATCAGGAAGTGGAAGCATATACGATGCTCCGCCGCAAAGGATCATAAAATATCTCTCTTACAGCAGCTTTTTGATACAAGTGTTTTTTCGCATAACCTGTTGAATATTTTCTTAATGTAAAAAAACCACCTCATGGATGGATGTATCCTGCTGCTTAAAGGGAATACTATTACAGGACACTATTGAAGATTTTTAAAAGCAGTTACTCTTTGCACGTTTATAAATTATTTAACACTTCCTTGAGTTAAATAAGCGATTGATTGTATAAAAACCCCTTTTCAATGAAAGAATTCTATCATGGAAAGGGGTTTTTTATGCACAAAAACAGGCCAATCATCCTCTGCTTGATTTTTTTTGCTCTGATCGGGTTATTAATCGTAAAAATTGCATATCTACAGCTTTATTCCGGAGAAAAACTCTCCAGAGCAGCTGCATCACAGCGAAGTGCGAGTACGGAATTGGAGAAGCCAAGGGGAGACATCCTGGACCGAAACGGAATTCCCTTGACCCATCGAAGCAAAACAGCCTCGGTTGTGCTAAAGCCGCTCTTTATCCGGGGAAAAGATGATAAAATTGACACAATATCCAGAATCCTCAAAGTTGACGCAGCAAAAATTAAGCGCGAAGTGGATGCGAAAAGGGAACCTGTCATTATTGAGGCAGACTATGAAAAGGTGCAAAAAATATTGGAACAGGGTATTGAGGGAGTATCCGTGGTATATTCACTGAAAAGGTATGATGACAATACGGTGGGGAGACATATCTTGGGTTACTTGAATAAAGCAGACCAGGTAGGAGAGGCCGGGGTAGAAAAGTTTTTTAATGAAGTACTCCGGTACAAAGAGGACAGCCTCTTCAGTGTTTTCACAGATGCAAGACAAAACCTGATTCAGGGGCTGGGGTACAGGATTAATAAGACTCAGAATGGAAGCAAGCAAAATATCCGATTGACGATGGATTATCATATCCAAAAGATTGTGGAAGAAGTAATGGACAGGAACCATATCAAGGGAGCGGTTATCGTTGAAGATATTTACAGCGGGGATATATTGGCCATGGCGAGCAAACCTGATTTCAAGCCCAATGATGTTTTCCCGTATTTAAACAGCCACAACAACGAGTTGTTTAACAGGGCTGTAGCTTCCTATAATCTGGGTTCGATCTTTAAAATCATTGATGCAGCCTGTAAGCTGGAAGACGGAAGGAACGACCGTTCCTGGTATGAGTGTACCGGGTCTATCACCATCGGAGACAAGGAGTTTAAATGCTCCGCGTATGAAAAAGGGGGACATGGATGGATTAATTTTGAAGATGCATTTTCAAAATCCTGTAATCCTTATTTTATCAGTATGGGATTGGAACTTGGCGCTGAGGAAGTTCTTCGAATGGCCAAAGAATTTGGGTTGGGAGGTTCAACGGGAATTCGGGACCAGGGAGTTGATGAAGCGTCCGGGAACCTACCTGCGAATATAAAGAGGTTATTGGACGGGGATATTGCCAATATCTCTATCGGTCAGGGAAATGTTATGGCGACTCCCCTGCAAGTAGCAGATATTATCGCTACGGTTGCCAACGGCGGTATAAAAAACAAAATAAATATCGTTGACTGTATAATTGACTCAGCCGGAAGCATTACAAAAGAAGTACGTCGTAATGAAGGAAAACGGATCATAACAAAAAAGACTTCCAATAAGTTAATGCAAATGATGGAGATGGTAACAAACAGCGGAACAGGTACCAAAGCGGAGATGGCTGATTACGGAGGTGCCGGAGGTAAGACGGGAAGTGCAGAGACAGGGCAGTTCAACCATGGAGAAAAAGTTGTTCATGCATGGTTCGCAGGGTATTTTCCCAGGAAATCACCTCGTTACTCCGTTGCAGTGTTTGTAGAGGACGGAAAGAACGGCGGTCAGACAGCGGCTCCAATTTTTGCCGAGGTCGCAGTGGAAATGATCAAAAAAGGATACTGAGGCCAGGTTATACTTTAGGATATATTTTTATTACTCATGGATTTGCAAAACTAAGCTTCCATATAGACTGTGCTGACATCGAAACACCAGATTATCGACTCATGTCGATGGTTAGGTGTTTTGTTTTTGAGGAAAATGTTGTATAATTCATTTGAGAGGGATTTGAAAATTTTGTCGTTTTTATTCTATTATGGCAGAATCTCATACATTTTGTTGGTGTAAAAGCCATTCCTTTGCTTATAAGCATGAAGGGAAAAGGGAGGATAAAGTGCCAATCAATGAATTATATACGAAGAAAGTAGACGTCGACAACCTGATTCCGGGAGATATCATTGCCAATGATATTTACCTGACAAATGGCGCCTTGGTGATCAGAAATGGAACTATCTTGAGTGACAGGCACATTGAGGCTCTGCAGCGGATGGGAAAAAGAATTGTAACCATCGATATCAGGAATGTTTACATCAATGCCGTTGAGGACAGCAAAATCATCATGAAAAAGGCTGAAGACGGAAAAAATATTACTCCCGAAGAAGTGAAAACGGCCATATCTCCTATCTTAAGAGAAGTAAAACGTGAGAGAAACGTATCAAGGCTTCTGTTGGAACTTCAATCCCAGGATGAGTATACCTTCCAGCATACCATCAATATTGGCGTGATTTCCTTATCGCTGGCTAAATGGATGGGATGTACGGATAATGACGAACTTGTAAGAATTGCAATGGCAGGGACCCTTCATGATATCGGAAAAAGCAGGATCCCACGTCCAATCCTGAGAAAACCGGGAAAACTGACTCCTGGAGAATTTGAAATCATGAAAAAGCATGTATTCTTCGGCAAAAAAATCCTTGAGAAAGACGGGACTTACGGAAGCGATCTGGAATGCGCGATACTTCAGCATCATGAGAGGATTGACGGTACCGGCTATCCCTATGGACTGAAGGGAGATCAAATACACTCCTACGCGAAAATCGTTGCAGTAGCGGATGTCTATCATGCACTGACATCAAAACGGGTCTACAAGGATAAAGTGAATCCTTTCAGGGTTCTGGAACACTTAAAGAAGAATATTGACAGTTTGGATACGGAGATCGTTTTAACGTTTATTGATAATATGCTGAATTGTCTCTTGGGATGTACGGTCGAACTATCCAATGGAGAAGTCGGAAAAGTCATATTTACGGATAGGGATAAGATTTCAAAGCCGCTGATTAAGCTTGAAGACAGAAATGAGGTACTCCAGCTTGGTGAGAGGAAGGATATTGCGATCAGTGACATTCTTGTAGTATAAGATTTAAATTTTGAAACATTTAAAAAAAGTACTGGCACACTCTTCACAGGTCCTTCATATAATTAAAAGGTAGCCTGTTTTTAGGGGGTGCCATTCTTGTTTGCAATATTTTCAGCAGTATTTGAAGCACTTAGAAACATCTTTTTTCTTATCGGCTATGTATCCAATGCCAATTCTTTTCCACAGCCGCTTGCACCAGACGAAGAGCAAAAGTACGTAGAGGCATATAAGCACGGAAGTGAAGAAGCCAGAAATGTGCTGATTGAACGTAATTTGCGGCTGGTTGCTCACATCGTAAAAAAGTATAATTCAACAGGAAATGACTGTGATGACCTGATTTCCATAGGGACGATCGGCCTGATAAAAGCCATCTCTACCTTTGATCAGGAAAAAGGAACCCGACTTGCAACATATGCAGCACGGTGTATTGAAAATGAAATACTGATGCAGATCAGATCCAGCAAGAAAATTCAAAACGAAGTATCGCTGCAGGATCCTATCGGAGTGGACCGGGAAGGGAACGAGGTCACGTATATCGATGTAATCGGGAACGAGTCGGAGTCTGTTGTGGATGAAGTCGAGCTGAAGATGCAGGTCAAGAGGCTGTACAGTAAAATGAAGGCTGTTCTGAAAAAGCGTGAAAAGATGGTATTGGAGCTTCGCTACGGACTGCTCAACGGAACAAGCAAGACACAGCGGGAGATAGCGAAAATGCTTGGAATCTCAAGGTCTTATGTATCGAGAATAGAGAAAAAGGCCATAAAAAAATTAAGCAGAGAACTAAAACCAGAAAGCTGCCGGTAGCCGGCAGCTTTTGTTCACAAAAAATTTACAGTGCAGTAAAATTAATTCAATACTTTTTTGATATGCTACGTATATTATATAGGTAAAGCACTATTTTCACTTAGTATTGCGAGGGATTTCCATGGTCAGTACGATATTGCCTGCTAAGACAAAAAATTATGTGATGGAACTGATGAGAAGAAAAGTAATCAGTGAATCCAGTTTGCTGGATCAAATGTTTATCAATTACTTGTGCAATCTAAAAATTGATGAAGATTATTTTCATATACAAAACGATGTGAACCTGGATGAAATTCAGAGACATTGTTAGGTTGACTGCATATATTAGAAGCTTGAACATTTAAAGGTTAAAACACTTACAAACGGATATTTTACTGCATAGCCATTGAGTTAGGCCTAAGAAACCATGTGTAATTTTAGATTGTGACAGGATGAAAATTTAAAAAGCTGTTGGTTCAACCGACAGCTTTTTTCTGTGATGATTTTCGAAAATAATCCTACGTTTTTAGGATTTCATGATCAATTCCTTTAGTGATCTTCCTTTGAGAATCCCCAAAAAGACATTCTTCAAAAGCAGGAGGGTGATTGGCCCTAAAATCAATCCCAAAACACCGAGCAAGTTAAGTCCCGTATACATGGCCAGAAGCGTCAACAGCGGATGGATTCCGATCTGCTGTCCAAGGACTTTGGGCTCGATCATCTGACGGACAACCAGCACAATACCGTAAAGAATCACCAGAGATAGACCCATTTGTATATCTCCTGTAATAAAGTTGTACAAAGCCCAGGGAATAAGTACGCTGCCGGTACCCAAAATGGGAAGTGCGTCAATAATACTGATCAGGAAGGCAAGCAGGATGGTATAGTTGATTCCAATGATAGAAAAACCGATCAGCAGTTCAGTAAAGGTAATGGTCATCAGAATCAATTGAGCCTTGATATATCCGAAAAAGGCGTAGAACATGTCGTTCTTGATACTTGTAAGTTTACCCACCCAAGAATCGGGAAGCTGAGACTTGATCGACCCGTATACCAGTTCCCGGTCACTGGCAAGAAAATAAGTGGAAAGGATGGTAACAAGGATAAAAATTAATACCTGAGGAATGTTGGAGATCCCCTTGAGTATTCCCATGACTGATTTCGACACATTCTCGGTGATGCCTTCCATATTGAACTTACTCGGAAGCTCTGCGGTAAAACTTTCAATATTATATGTAACATCCTTCGGCAGGCCGTGATATATGTCCAATGCCCTATTGATCAGCACCATGACTTCATCATAAACCTGAGTGAAGTACTTTGGAAACATCACATAGATGTCCTTAATTTCAGTAATAAGCCTGGATACTAACAAGAAAATGACAGAGCCGAAAGCCCCAAGGAAAACAAGCAGTGTCACTGCTGCAGCCAGCCTTCTCGGGATACGCAGTTTGGTTGTTAAAAAGTTGATAATTGGCTCCATCAATGAGGAAACGATTAATGCAATGACAAAGGGAGCAAGGAAGATGCTTAGCTTGAAAGCCACAAAGAGCCCGGCAATTACACCTAAAACGGTTAATAATAGCATTAAGATCTTTTTAAAGTTGATATTAGATTTTTCGAACATATCCCTATCCTTATTATATGAATTAATGTAAAATAGTACGGTCTTTCAAAATGCCTGTTGTTATTAGTTTAAACCAGCAGATAGCTGGCGTCAATAAGGTGTTAAAAGATCGAGTGAGCAAAAACAGGAAATCATTCAATCGGTATTTTCGGATATCTTAAAAACCTTGTATAAAAACCTTGAAAAAAAAATGATCCTGTGGTATACTACTCCACGGAAAAAATATACACGGTGCATGATTCATGGAGGGTTGCCTTCGGGTTGTTCCTTGAAGATGAAAGCATCGGACGTATTAAACGAATCAGGAGGTAAGTCGAATGTCAGTTATTTCAATGAAACAGTTACTCGAAGCAGGTGTTCACTTCGGTCATCAGACCAGAAGATGGAACCCAAAAATGGCCGAATACATTTTCACAGAGAGAAATGGTATCTATATCATTGACCTTCAGAAAACTGTGAAAAAAGTAGAAGAGGCTTATTACTTCATCAGAGAAATTGCAGCGAACGGAGAAGACGTGCTCTTCGTTGGAACAAAGAAACAGGCTCAGGATTCCATCAAGGAAGAAGCTGAAAGAAGCGGTCAGTTCTTTGTAAATGCAAGATGGCTCGGTGGAATGCTCACAAACTTCAAAACCATCCAGAAGAGAATCAACAGATTAAAACAGTTGACAGATATGGAAAAGGACGGAGTTTTTGAAGTATTGCCAAAGAAAGAAGTTATCAAGCTCAAAGGCGAAATGGAAAAGCTCGAAAAGTACCTTGGCGGTATCAAGGATATGAAGAGACTTCCAGGTGCATTGTTCATCGTTGACCCAAGAAAAGAAAGAAACGCAATCATGGAAGCTAGGATTCTCGGAATCCCTGTTGTTGCGATCGTTGATACAAACTGCGATCCCGATGAAGTGGATTACGTTATCCCGGGTAATGACGATGCGATCAGAGCAGTTAAGCTTATTGCCGGAAAATTGGCAGATGCGATCATCGAAGCGCGCCAGGGCGAACAGTTGGCTGATAATGCAGGCGCTGCTAAGGACGCAGATGAAGTTGAAGCAGTAGAAGCGTAATAAATTATAAAACAGTATAGAGTCCGGTCTTACAAGTCTAAAAAAAGACCCAAGACCGGATTTTTTATAAGAAATTATTTTGGTAACCTTTGGTACAAGTTGCAAATTAATTCACTTGTTTGAGTATAAAGGGATTAAACCAGCGAATAATATGAATAATTCTAGTTTGGAGGAGTCATTATGATTACTGCAGATATGGTAAAACAGCTCCGTGAAAGAACCGGGGCAGGAATGATGGATTGTAAAAAGGCCCTGAATGAAACCAACGGGGATATGGAAAAAGCAATTGAATTCCTTAGAGAAAAAGGATTGGCAGCTGCAGCTAAAAAAGCAGGAAGAATTGCGGCAGAAGGTATCGTTGATGCTTACATCCATGGAGATGGAAGAATTGGTGTTCTTTTGGAAGTGAATATTGAAACGGACTTTGCAGCAAAGAATGAAGATTTCAAGAGCTTTGTCAAAGACGTTGCAATGCAGATTGCAGCCGCTAAGCCTGAATACATAAGAAGAGAAGAAGTTCCTGCCGATGTTATCGAAAAGGAAAAGGAAATCTTAAGAGCTCAGGCATTAAATGAAGGCAAGCCGGAAAAGATTGTCGATAAAATGGTGGAAGGTAGAATTGAAAAATACTACAAGGAAGTTTGTCTCCTCGAACAGCCGTTTATCAAAGATCCAGACAGAACAATCCAACAGCTGCTCACAGAGAAGATTTCTACAATTGGTGAGAATATTACAATCAGAAGATTTGTAAGATTTGAAAAGGGCGAAGGCCTTACAAAGAAAGAAGAGAATTTTGCTGAAGAAGTAATGAAGCAAATCGGTGGCTAAGTATTGATGGTGGGGGAACATATAATTCCGTATTATATGTTCCCTTTATTACGGAATGAGCCGTATGAACGGCTGATCAATGAGGAGCAGGAAGGATTATCTCCTAAGAATCATCCATACTGACTTCGTTTGATAATTTTATTGGCAATTTTGCAGGATTTTTTAATTTTCATGTAGAAAATAACTTTACTAGAGTGGGGGAAACTTCAATGAATACACCTAAATACAAAAGGGTAATGATTAAAATCAGTGGAGAAGCTTTGGCCGGAGATGTGAAAACCGGAATCAATCCCGATACTTTAAGTGAGATTTCAGATAAAATCAAAAAGGTCTATGATATGGGCGTTGAAATGGCCATTGTCGTGGGCGGAGGAAACTTCTGGAGAGGGAGAACAGGAAAAGGAATGGACCGTACGACTGCGGATCACATGGGAATGCTGGCAACGGTGATCAATTCTTTAGCGCTTCAGGATGCTTTTGAGTCCAGAGGAATTCCAACCCGCGTACAGACGGCCATTGAGATGAGACAAATCGCTGAACCCTATATCAGAAGAAGAGCTGTTCGGCATCTGGAGAAGAAAAGAATTGTAATTTTCGCCTGCGGCACAGGAAATCCATACTTCTCAACAGATACTACTGCTGCACTGAGAGCAGCTGAGATCGATGCGGAAGTGATTTTGCTCGCTAAAAAGGTAGACGGAGTATATGACAGCGATCCTGCTGTAAACCCGGATGCAAAGAAATTCGACAGGCTCACCTATATTGATGTTCTGAACAGAGGTCTTGGGGTCATGGACTCCACGGCAACATCCCTTTGCATGGACAATAATATTCCGATTATTGTTTTCGGGCTGGATCAGCCGGAAAATATTATAAAGGTTATCCATGGTGAAGAAATAGGGACGATTGTTAAATAGTTTAAGGAGGGTTTTTTATGTCGAGTGAAAATTATAAGCATGTTGAAGAGAAAATGAAAAAAACTATTCATGCACTGAAAGAGAATCTTGCAGGTATCAGAGCAGGAAGAGCCAACCCTGCAATACTGGATAAAGTAACAGTGGATTATTACGGAGTACCGACCCCCATCAACCAGTTGGGAAATATTTCAGTACCTGAAGCGCGTATCATCATGATCCAGCCATGGGATGCAAAGACCATGAAGGATATTGAAAAAGCAATTCAAAAATCAGACATCGGCATCAACCCATCCAATGATGGAAAGGTGATCCGCCTTGTTTTCCCTGCCTTGACTGAGGAAAGAAGAAAGGAACTCACCAAGGTTGTAAAGAAAGATGGGGAAGAAGCCAAAGTAGCGATTCGTTCTATCCGGAGAGATGCTATTGAGCACTTTAAAGTTCAGAAAAAAAATGGTGAATTGACAGAAGACGACTTGAAGGATGCTGAAAAGGATGTTCAAGTTTTAACCGATAAATACATAGCGGAGATTGATAAAATCGTTGAAGCGAAGGATAAGGAAATTTTAGAGGTTTAAAATGGAACTACCAGACATTGTCGGATTTACCCTGATGGAAGCAAAGCACATAATGGCAAAAACGGAATTTGTCATTGGGAGTGTCAAAGTTACATTACCGCCCAGAACTGAAATGTGTACAGCAGAAGACCATTTCAGGGTTGTCCGAATAGAACAAGTGGATACGCAAAAAGTTGAGCTGACAGTTTGCAAGCCCCTCTGATCCAGAGGGGTTATTCGTTGTTGCAGGATTAAATATATTTTTGTTTTTTTATGGCAAAAACTATATTATAATATTCAAGACAGCTCATCATACGGAGGTCTTAATGTCGTTTTTAAATCAACTGTTTAAGAAGGAAAAGCTGAATATCGACCTTGGACAGCTTCCCAACCATGTTGCCATCATCATGGACGGCAATGGCCGTTGGGCAAAGAAAAGAGGACTGCCAAGAAATGTAGGCCACAGGGAAGGCTCCAATGCATTGCGGAAAATTGTCGAAGCCAGCAGTAAACTAGGGATCAAACATTTGACGGTGTATGCATTTTCTACAGAAAACTGGAAAAGGCCTAAAAATGAAGTGGATGCATTGATGTCACTTTTGCTTGAATACCTTAAAAATGCTGAACGGGAGCTGTCCGGAAAGAATGTCCGAATCCGGGTGATCGGGAATATAAAAGGATTGCCGGAGGATATTCAAAAAGAGGTTGCAAGGGTAGAGAAACTAACCGCAGTGAATAGCGGATTGAGTCTCAATATGGCACTCAACTATGGAAGCCGTGATGAGATTCTCCAAGCTATTAAAGGAATTGCAAAAGAAGTTGAGAACAAGACGCTTTGTGTTGAAAATATAGATGAAAATACGGTTGCAAGGAAGCTTTATACCTCTGAAATACCGGACCCTGATCTTTTGATCCGAACCAGCGGTGAAAAGAGGATAAGTAATTTCTTGCTTTGGCAGCTGGCGTATACAGAGTTCTATTATACCGATGTGCTTTGGCCGGACTTTAGAGAAAAACACCTTATAGAAGCGGTCCGGGAGTATCAGAGCAGACACAGAAGATTTGGGGGAATTTAATTGTTAAAAACAAGAGTTATAAGTGCTGTGGTTGGTGCGGTTTTGCTGATTGTACTTTTGTCCTTGGGCAATATTGCCCTGGGACTCGGAATACTGGTGCTGTCACTCATCGGTATCAGAGAACTGTATCAAGCTGTAAGCCATGCAGGCTACAAACCGGTTCGTTGGATCGGGTATCTGGCTTGCATACCCATTTTCTTGATAAGTTTAAGTGGGGAGAATAAAGTCTCGGCCTATGTAGGATTACTCAAATCCGTAAATTCTATTTTTTTTGGAATATTTGTGATGCTGATGGTTTTGTTCTCACTGATTGTATTCCTGCATGATAAATATAGTTTGATTGACATTGCTTTAACGGTTTTTGGTATTCTTTATGTTCCATTCCTCTTTTCGTTTATTGTACTTACCAGGGGTATGACCAACGGGGTTTTGTTTATTTGGATCATTTTTATCGCATGGTCTACAGATACCTTTGCATATTTTACAGGCTTGATGCTTGGAAAACACAAACTTCTGCCTGCCATCAGCCCGAAAAAAACCATAGAAGGCTCCATTGGCGGAATCATTGGCTGCGTTGCTGCTACAATTGCATATGGCATATTTATCCGGGCTTATATAGGGGAAATTCCGATATATCATTTTGTAATTATCGGTTTATTAAACGGTATCATATCTCAGGTTGGGGACTTGAGCGCATCTGCCATCAAGCGGTTTGTAAATATTAAAGATTATGGAAAAGTAATGCCCGGACACGGCGGAGTTCTTGACCGGTTTGACAGTATTCTGTTTGTAGCTCCTGTAGTATATTTCTATTTAAGCTTTATAGTTTTAAAATGAATTTAAAGAATTTCATTTTATACGGTATCTGAAGTATAGCAATTGATTTTAAATGAGTGCTAAGGAGTAAGTCGATGGCAAAAAACATTTCCATTCTCGGCTCCACAGGATCCATCGGTGTACAGACCCTGGATGTAGCGAAAAATTTGAACTTGAAAGTTTTGGGGCTTACCTCCAACACCAATATTGATCTCCTTGAGAAGCAGATCAGAGCGTTTGAGCCTGTGGCGGTCGCTGTAAATGATTATGATGCAGCAGAAAGATTGAAGCAAAGAATCAAGGATCTGAATACGGAAGTTTATGCCGGTCTTGAGGGGATTAACAAGATAGCCGTACTTGAGGGTGCAGATACTGTAGTAACCTCTGTAGTAGGAATTGCGGGACTGGTTCCCACCCTTGAGGCAATAAAAAATGGTAAGGACATTGCTCTTGCGAATAAGGAAACACTTGTCACCGCAGGGGCTATCGTGATGGAAGAAGCGAAAAGGCATCATGTTCGAATTCTTCCGGTGGATAGTGAACATTCCGCAATTTTTCAATGCTTAATGGGGAATAATACTAAGAATGTATCCAAAATTATTTTAACAGCTTCCGGTGGTCCTTTTAGAGGGAAAAAGCGGCATGAACTTGAATCAGTAACGCTGGCACAGGCATTAAAACATCCTAATTGGAGCATGGGCAGCAAAATCACGATAGATTCTGCAACGTTGATGAATAAGGGTCTGGAGGTTATCGAGGCAAAATGGCTTTTTGGCTTGGATTTGGATCGAATTGAAGTATTGGTTCATCCCCAAAGTATCATTCATTCCATGGTTGAATATGCCGATGGCTCTGTGATCGCTCAACTGGGGTCACCGGATATGCGCGTTCCCATACAGTTTGCCCTGACCTATCCGGAGCGAAGCGATAACCCTTTTCCAAGGCTCAACCTTTTGGAAGCCAAGGCATTGACCTTTGAAAAACCGGATATGGAAGCTTTCCCAAGCTTAAGATTGGCATTTGAGGCGCTGGAAAAAGGAGGTACCATGCCGGTTGTACTGAATGCGGCCAATGAGGTTGCAGTCAGTATGTTTTTAAATGAAAAAATCAGGTTTTTAGATATTCCTGCGATGATAGAAGCAGTAATAAAAAGACATGTCGTGAATATTCGTCCAAACCTTCATGATATAATAGAAGTAGACAGGTGGGCGAGACAAGAAACAATAGAACTGGTTAAGAGTGAAGAAAGAAGAAAGTAGTAAAGAAAAAAAAGAAATTGGTCAATCAGATGCTGGAGCTAAACATCGTAAGCATGAAAACGATGGAGATGCTATTAAAATCAGAATTAAGAAACATGAATAGAGTGAAATGCTGCATTGGAAAATAGAATTTTGATTTGCTTCATTCGTTTTCAAAGTGTGCATTGATTACTGATTGGTTTACCGAAACGCTCCATTTATAAGTCCAAATTCTTTATTCTACTTTATTCTTTCTGCATTTTACTTTAAATCTGGAGGTAGCTTATGAAACTTTTACTGGCAATCCTTGCTTTCAATCTGATTGTAATCATACATGAATTCGGACACTTCATTGTAGCAAAACTTCAAGGCATCAGAGTCTATGAATTTTCATTGTTTATGGGACCTAAAATCTTCAGCTTTGAACGTGGAGGTACCATGTTTTCTATCCGGCTGATTCCCATGTTGGCCTACGTGGCTTTTGACAAGGAAGATTCGCTGTACGAAGATAAATCCTTGGGATCCCATCCTGTTTCTGCAAGAGCAGCCGTAATTGCAGCAGGCCCTCTATTCAATATTGTTTCGGCAGCGATTGCATTGGCCATTATGTTCTCTTTGGCCGGGTATCAGACGATGGAACTCAGTACGGTACAGAAGGATACTCCGGCATACGAGGCCGGGCTTAAGCCGGGAGACCGTATTGTAAGCTTTGATCACAAGCGTGTCTACCAGCCGATGGAAGTGGATATGTTCCTTTATAATGTGACAAAAGGGAGTCCGGTGGATATGGAGGTGCTTCGGGACGGAAAGATTATCCCTGTAAAAATGACACCTCGGGTAATCCCGGAAAACAGACCGTTAATCGGATTTACTGCAAAAATCATCAATGGTGAACCCACCAACATGATAGATAATCTGGAGCCCGGCGGACCTGCGGATAAGGCAGGACTTAAGGTGAATGACATTATTGTAAAGCTGGATAATACAGAAATATCCAACATGCAGCAAATTCTGAACTTTATGTATAAAAATACGGGAGAGTCCATCCAGGTAACCGTTTTAAGGGATGGTAAAAGGCTGGGTCCCATTGAGATCAAGCCAAAGCGGGGAAGAAACCCTCAGATGTTTTCAACGGAAATGTATTACACCTTTAAACAGGGGAATCCAATGGAGATTTTAGGGCAGTCCGTGACAAGAACCTATTCCTTTACCAGAATCGGTTTGTATTCCTTTGCATGGCTGGTTCAGGGAAAAGTGCCTTTGAACCAGATGACCGGTGCCGTTGGCGCTGTGGATGCCATCAATACGGTAGTTCAGCAGAGTACATCAATCAAGGATGTCATTGTGTATCTTCTGTTCATGTCTGCTTTGATCAGTATTGGGCTTGGGGTTACCAACCTACTGCCTATTCCGCCCGCAGACGGAAGCAAGCTGGTTTTACTAGCTGTCGAGGCTATCCGGAGAAAGCCCATCCCCCAGGAAAAGGAAGCCTTCATAATGATGGCCGGATTTGTATTCATGATGGTGCTTTTTGTATTTACACTTTATAATGATATAGCGAGGATTATTGCCAGGGTATTTGGCGGATAGATTTGCTTATTCTGTCCATGACCCGCTGAAAATTAAGTGCAATTAAGGGTGTTCATTATGATCAATCATTTCATCCAGCGAAAAAAGACCAAAACAATTCAAGTGGGGGATGTCACCATAGGTGGCCATCACCCCATTTCTGTCCAGTCCATGACCAATACCGATACCAGAGACGCTGAGGCAACCATCGCACAGATCAAAAGGCTGGAAGAAGCCGGCTGCGATATTGTCAGAGTTGCCGTTCCGGATAGTGAAGCTGCACAATCCATCAAGAAAATTAAAAAATCAATCAGGGTGCCTTTGGTGGCGGATATTCATTTTGATTACAAGCTTGCGCTTTTAAGTATGGAAAACGGCGCGGACAAGATCAGGATCAACCCGGGTAACATTGGAGATCGTGAAAGGGTTCGTGCGGTTGTAGAGATGGCCAAGGAACGGGGGATTCCCATTCGAATCGGAGTAAACTCCGGCTCGATAGAGAAGCCTATCCTGGAGAAATACAATGGTATTTCACCGGAAGGAATGGTAGAAAGCGCTTTGGGACATGCTGCTATCCTTGAGGACTTGAATTTCACAGATATTGCTTTTTCCATCAAGGCTTCCAGTGTACCGATGACCATTGCGGCATACCGACTGATGTCCCAAAAATCGGATTATCCGCTCCATATAGGGGTTACGGAAGCTGGAACCGTTTACAAGGGAACCATTAAATCCTCTGTAGGACTAGGCTGCTTGCTGGCAGAAGGAATTGGAGATACGATCCGGGTTTCTCTTACTGGTGACCCGGTGGAAGAGATCAAAGCCGGGATCGAAATTTTAAAAGCACTGGACTTAAGAACCGGGGGCATCGAGTTCGTTTCATGCCCTACCTGCGGAAGATGCCAGTTAGATCTGATCGATATTGCCAATCGTGTGGAGGAAAAGCTCCAAAACATGGACAAGAATATCAAAGTCGCTGTCATGGGATGTGCCGTGAATGGGCCGGGAGAGGCAAGAGAAGCGGATATAGGAATTGCCGGAGGAAAAGGAGAAGCACTGCTGTTTAAAAAGGGGAGCATTATCCGTAAGATTCCTCAGGAACGGATAGTAGAAGAACTAATGGAAGAAATACAAAAACTGTAATTCACTATTTTCGTAAGGGGTCGCTGCAATGCAGAGTGTTGTACTGAATAACAAAAGCTTTTTAGAGTTATTTCCAGAGATCAATATCAATCAAGAAATCAATGAACTGTTCCAGAACTCGAAAGTAACTTCAGTAAATGTCTATCGCAAATCAAGAAGACTGGAAATATGCATTTCAACGGACCAATTGATTCCTGCAGCAACGTTGCACAATGTAGAAAAAAACTTTATTGAGATATTCAAGCTGGACGGTGTAAATATCCGGCCTAAGTTTGAACTGCAGCTTTCACTGAAAGAAATGCTTGCACAATACTGGCCGAGCGTTATTTATACGATCAATAACAAAATTGCTTTGAGCAGAGGCATTATGTTGGAGTGCGAATGGGATTTCCATGACAACAGACTTCTGATCAAGCTTAAAACCAGGGGAGCCGACATCTTAAAATCCCAGGGCTGCGACAGGCTGATTGAGGGACTGATGGAGGATTGGTTTTCTACAAAAATCAGAGTGGAGTTTGTAGATCATACCATTGATGAAAGCGTGATGGATGAGTATATTGCTTTAAAAGAATCAGAACAATCGAAGGTTGTTACTGAGACTGTTGTAGTCACCAGCAGCAAGCCGGCAGAATCCGGCGGAAGCAAAGCAAAGCCAAAACCGGCTGGCGGCGATATGTCCTGTGTCATTCACGGCAAACCTTTCAATGATAGCCTGATGAAGATGTCTGAAGTTACTCAGGATTCAGGGAAAGTCGCTGTTTGGGGAGACGTCTTCCGGGTGGAGTCCAGGGAAATCCGCGGCGGACGATATATCTTCATGTTTGACGCAACGGATTATACCAGTTCACTGACTTTCAAATTCTTTGTTGAAAAAGATGATATTGATTTAATTCAGGAACAGATCAAGGATGGTGTCCGAGTTAAAATCAGGGGCGAAGCCCAGTATGATAAGTTTTCTCGTGAACTGGCGGTGATGACTTCCGATATCCTTGAACTTGAAAAGGAAGAGAAGACGGATACTGCAGAAGTTAAAAGGGTAGAGCTCCACCTGCATACACAGATGAGTTCAATGGATGCCGTTACACCGGCCAAAGAACTTGTTAAAAGAGCTGCTAAATGGGGGCACAGAGCAGTCGCTATTACGGACCATGGTGTTGTACAAGCCTTTCCGGATGCTTTTGATGCTGGAAAGAAGAATAAAATCAAGATATTGTACGGAGTAGAATGCTACATCCTTGATGATAGTGTACCGATTGTTTATAATCCCAATGGCCACTCAGTTGATGATGCCTTTGTTGTACTGGACATAGAAACCACCGGATTGAATGCGGAAAAGGATAAAATCACTGAAATCGGGGCTGTGAAGGTGATAAACGGCAAAATCGTTGAAAAGTTCAGCTCATTTGTCAATCCCGAAGTGCCCATTCCAAGCTTTATCACGAAGCTGACCGGAATCACCAATGATATGGTGGCGGATGCCCCGACCATTGAGCCTGTGATGCTAGAACTGTTGGAATTTATTAATGGTGCAGTGGTTGTAGCGCATAATGCACCTTTTGACCTTGGATTTCTCCGGCATTTTGCAAAAGCGATGGGAGAGCATATCCATCACCCGGTGCTGGATACGCTTCAATTGTGCAGAAAAATGTTTCCCCAACTGGACCGGTATAAGCTCAATCTTGTTGCCAACCATCTTGGGATCAAGCTTGAGAATCATCATAGGGCTGTGGATGACTCCAAAGCTACGGCCCAGATATTTATCAAATGCCTTGAGATGTTGAAGGAAAAAGGTGTTCAAACCATTGACGACATAGAAAATGCTTTCTCCGAATGTGAGGACTTTACAAAAGCAGATTCCTACCACGCGATTATTCTGGTGAAAAACAACACGGGATTAAAAAATCTGTATAAAATTATTTCAGAGTCTCACTTGAAGTATTACTACAGAAAGCCTCGTGTTCCCAAGAAACTGCTGATGAAGCATAGGGAAGGCTTGATTCTGGGGAGTGCCTGTGAAGCCGGAGAACTTTATTCAGCGATTTTAAACAACAAGAGTGATGATGAAATCTCAAAGATTGTGAGATTTTATGACTATCTGGAGATCCAACCCTTAAGGAACAACCAGTTCCTGATCAACAACGGAAAAGTCAGCGGACTGGAGGACTTAAAAAATATCAACAGAAAAATCGTGAAGCTTGGCGAAAAGCATAAAAAGCTTGTGGTGGCCACCTGTGATGTTCACTTCATGGATCCCGGAGATGAGGTTTTCCGCCGGATCCTCATGGCTGGACAGGGCTTTAGTGATGCCGACAATCAAGCTCCTTTATATTTGAGAACGACGGATGAAATGCTTGAAGAATTTGCTTATCTAGGCAAAGAAAAGGCTTTTGAGGTGGTAGTGTCCAACACCAATAAGATTGCGGATATGGTTGAGGAAATTGCACCTGTACCGGCAGGAACATTCCCACCAAAGATGGAAGGTGCGGAAGAAGAGATCCAGAGACTGGCGGAAGATAAGGCGAAAGAGATTTATGGAGTTCCTTTACCGGAAGTTGTTCAGCAGAGATTGGAGAAGGAGCTAAACTCCATCATCAAGAACGGCTTTGCGGTAATGTATCTTATTGCGCAAAAGCTGGTGTGGAAGTCCGTAAGTGATGGCTATTTGGTTGGTTCCAGAGGATCGGTAGGTTCCTCTTTTGTTGCCAATATGGCTGGAATCACAGAAGTAAACTCACTGCAGCCTCATTATATATGTGAAAACCCGGAGTGCAAATATTCGGAATTTATTCTCGATGGAACTTATGACTGCGGCTTTGATATGCCGGAGAAAGACTGCCCCAAGTGTGGAAAGCCATTAAAAAAGGATGGCTATGACATCCCCTTTGAAACCTTCCTTGGGTTTGATGGAGACAAGGAGCCTGATATCGACTTGAACTTCTCCGGTGAATATCAGCCTGTTGCCCATAAATATACCGAGGAGCTTTTCGGCGAAGGCCATGTATTCAGAGCCGGAACC
Source organism: Clostridia bacterium (assembly GCA_026418695.1). Taxonomy (GTDB): domain Bacteria; phylum Bacillota; class Clostridia; order Acetivibrionales; family JAFADI01; genus SKW158. The sequence continues at coordinate 6,791 of JAOAAU010000148.1, read as the reverse complement.
ATTGCTTCTGTGGCAGAAAAGACGGCATATGGCTTCGTAAAGAACTACCTGGATGAAAGAGGTGTCGTGGTTACCAATGCGGAAATCAACAGGCTTGTGAAGGGGTGTACCGGTGTAAAAAGAACCACGGGTCAGCACCCCGGAGGGATCATGATTGTACCCCAGGATAAAGAAATCTATGATTTCTCGCCGATCCAAAGGCCTGCGGACGATACGGATTCCACCATTATCACAACCCATTTCGACTATCACTTTTTGCACGGCAGCATCCTCAAACTGGATATCCTGGGTCATGACGATCCTACGGTGATCAGAATGCTGGAAGATCTGACGGGTGTTAACGCAAGAACGATTCCCATCGGCGAAAAGCGGACCATGGCGATTTTCGGAAGTACGGAGCCTTTGGGAGTAAAACCCGAAGATATCAACAGTGATGTCGGAACCTTTGCCATTCCGGAGTTTGGAACCAAGTTTGTCAGGCAGATGCTGGTGGATACCAAACCGACAACCTTTTCGGAACTCATCCGAATATCAGGGCTTTCCCATGGCACCGACGTTTGGCTGAACAATGCCCAGGACCTCATCCGGGATGGGGTAGCTACGCTGCCGCAGTGTATCTGTTGTAGAGATGATATCATGATCTACCTGATGCATAAGGGATTACCACCAAAGACAGCTTTCAAAATCATGGAGGATGTAAGAAAAGGGAAGGGTGTCAAGGAAGAATATGAGCAGGTCATGCGGGAAAATAAGGTGCCGGATTGGTACATTCAGTCCTGTAAAACCATCAAATACATGTTCCCGAAAGCCCATGCCGCTGCCTATGTTATGATGGCCTTCAGAATCGCGTGGTTCAAGGTGTATCATCCTGAAGCCTTTTATGTTACCTACTTTACGGTTAGAGCTGATGAATTTGATGCACAGCTGATGACAAGAGGCCAGGATAAAGTAAGAAACGCCATCCGTGAAATTGAACAAAAGGGAAATAACATGACCCAGAAGGAAAAAAACGTTTTAACCATCCTGGAAGTTGCCAACGAGATGTATGCGAGAGGAATCAAATTCCTGCCGGTGGATCTGTATAAATCGGACGCAGTCAAGTTCCAGATCACCCCGGATGGTATCCGGCCGCCTTTAAATGCATTACAGGGGTTGGGTACCTCGGCAGCACAAAATATTGTGGAAGCAAGAAAGGGCGGAAATTTCCTCTCCGTCGACGATTTGAGGGTAAAAGCTAAAATCAGCAAATCGGTAATAGAAATATTACAGCAGAACGGATGCCTGGAAGGCTTGCCGGAAAGCAACCAATTAAGTTTGTTTTAGCATAGGAAAAGGGACCTCAGAAGTTAAACTTTTGAGGTCCTTCTTTAGGTTGCTTATAAAGTAGTTTTTAGGTTATTGATGAGTCCTTCAAGTTCTTGGGAACTCATATCCAACTTGGTTGCGGTATCGAGCAAAGCCTTATGGATACTGAGCTGTTCGTCAGTTGCAGCAGCCATTTCTTCACTGTTGGCTGCAAACCTCGTAGATAGTTCAGTAATATATTTTCCCTCAGTATTCATCTTGGAAATGTTATCGTTTAACAATTTCAAGGCATTGGAAATGGTACTCAAGTCAATACTGACCTTTGAATCCAAAGACTGAACCTTGCTCACAGTTTCCTGAAGTCCGGTGCTTAAGATATAAGTTTCTTCGACGATCTTGGAGTGCTTGTGCAGGCTAACACATTGACTTTCTGCAGTGCTTGCAACGTCATGAACTGCAGCAGCAACCTGACTGCTGCTTTCATACAAAGTGTTCACACCTTTCTTCAACTCGGAGGAGACCGTATAGATCACAAAGCCTGCTTCGACGACACGCTTGGAGATATCCCGGATGTTGTTTTTCATGGTGTTGAAGGCGCCTGCTAGAATTTCCAGCTCATCATTGGTAGTGACTGCAAGATCCCGCCCGCTGAAATCACCATCCCCAAGTGTTTTGGCCGCGCTTGTAAGGGTGCCGAGGCTTTTGGATATTTTTCCTGAAAGCCTCATGGAATAAACCAATGCAAATACTACAACAAGCATAAACAAGACGGAGATGCACAGAACCAGCGTAGTTGAAAGTGTTTTAATGCGGCTCATGGTTTGTTGCCCGATCTTCAGTTGTTCAATGATTAAATCCTTGGTTTCCAGATCAATAAAATCTTTAAGCTTATTGCTTTTATCCATTTTCTGTAGAATTTCATCGATCTTTCCTGATTGGTAATTCTTATACGCACCCGATATCTGAGTTGAGTTTTGGATGTATGAACTCACCAGACTCTCGAGGGAATTGATTTTTTGATGAATTTGATCACTGTCTTTGGAAGTTGTGGATCGGATGTAGGTAATATTGCTTACTAATTCTGCAAGCTCTTTTGTATTGTCATATTTTTTTTCATTATTTGCTGCAATTCTTGCAAGCTTAGCCATGTCATCCGTAATAATTTGCTGAATGCGGCTTGCTTTTATAATGCCTGTAATGGTTTCATTATAAATTCCGTTAAAGTAAAGTGTCGCCAATGTTACTGATGCACTGATAATGAAAAACAATGCAATAAGAAAAAGATACCCGAACCTGATTTTGTTGCCAATGGATTTGTAGTTTTGTTTATTCATTTCAACCGTCCCCCACAAAAATTAAAATAATTTGAAGTTGTTTAATGTAAATAAATAGAGAAATATACTACTATATGTTATATAGTACATTGGAAGAGAAAATATAGAAAATAGTGTAAATTGTGAAAACATAGGACTTTTTTATCAAATTTTTAAATCAGGCGCCTGACATCTGACTATTTACTTTATAAATTTCTAATTATTTCCTTGTACATTTTCACATTAAATGAATAAAATAGAGTACAGTTCCAGCCGGATTCATTGATTATCAGCCTCAAGAACTGAAAATAAATTAATAAAATGTTGATAATTACAAACAATAGTGTTATAATACTACTGGACTAAACCATATAGTATTAAATGACAAAGAGTGGGACCAACCCACTCTTTCGTATTATTGTATGCAACTATGGACTGCGAATTAAAATATTGATATCCAGAAGTATTTGAAATCCAAATTCAAAAACTTTATCAATATCATCCGATGTGACGGATAGCATGGAGGTTTTTATGGCAAAAAAACGTGTTGAAGATGCTGTTACAGAGCTTGTGAAGCCGATAACGGATCAGCATTCCTTTGAACTTGTAGATGTTGAATTTATAAAAGAGGGTGCCAATTGGTACTTGAGAATATATATAGACAAGCCGAAAGGCATCACCATTGATGACTGCCAGGTAGTAAGCGAAGAACTCAGCGAGAAACTGGACAAGGAAGACCCTATTGAACAAAGTTATTTCCTTGAAGTATCGTCTCCAGGCCTGGAACGACCTTTGAAAAAAGATCGCGATTTTGAAAAATACAAGGGTGAGGTTGTTGAGGTCAAGCTGTTTGAAGCCTTGGACGGCAGAAAGATTTTTGAAGGTGAACTGCTGGGGCTGATCGATGACAGGATTGTCGTCAAACCTGAGAAAGGCAGTGAAATGGCTTTTGACCGGGATAAGGTTGCTTTGGTAAGACGGGTCATTAAATTTTAATTACATAGAGGAGGTTAGGAAAAAGAAATGAATTCGGATTTAATGCATGCTTTAGAACAGTTGGAAAAGGAAAAGGGAATAAATAAGGATACTTTGATTGATGCCATAGAAGCAGCGCTGATTTCAGCATATAAAAGAAATTTTGGTGTTTCTCAGAATGTGAAGGTTTATATTGACCGTGCAACGGGTGAAGTAAAAGTTTATGCGGTAAAAAGGGTAACCTCTGATCCGAAGAATGACCTTCTGGATATCGATCTCGACGAAGCAAGAAAGATCAATAAAAAACTCGAGGAAGAAGATATTGTAGAAGTTGAGGTAACACCAAGAAAGTTTGGAAGAATTGCAGCTCAGACGGCCAAACAGGTGGTTGTTCAAAGAATCAGGGAAGCAGAAAGAGGAATCATCTTTGATGAGTTCTCCAACAAAGAGGGGGACATTGTTACCGGAATCATCCAGCGTGTTGAAAGGAAAAATGTCATCATTGATCTGGGTAAGACAGAAGCAGTTCTGCCTTATGCTGAACAGACTCCTGGAGAAGAATACCGCTTTAATGAAAGAATCAAAACTTATATTATAGAAGTTAAAAAGACAACGAAGGGACCGCAGATTGTCCTTTCAAGAACGCATCCCGGCCTGGTGAAAAGACTTTTTGAATTAGAAGTTCCGGAAATCCATGATGGAACTGTCGAGATTAAGAGTATTGCCAGAGAACCAGGATCAAGAACAAAAATCGCAGTTTATGCCAAGGATGAAAATGTTGATCCGGTGGGCGCCTGTGTTGGTCAAAAGGGAACGAGAGTACAGGCTGTTGTTGATGAACTCAAGGGAGAAAAGATTGATATCATCAAGTGGAGCAGCGATCCCGGTGAGTATATATCCAGCAGTTTGAGCCCTGCCAAGGTTGTGAGGGTAGACGCCAATGAGGATGAAAAGGGTGCAAAAGTAACAGTACCCGACTTCCAATTATCCCTTGCCATCGGTAAGGAAGGACAAAATGCAAGGCTGGCTGCAAAGCTGACCGGATGGAAGATCGATATCAAGAGTGAATCACAGCTCAGAGCTTCTATTGAACAGCAGATGTTCAACATGAATTCCGGCTATGATGAAGATTTAAATGAGGACGTAGACGACACAGAAGAGTAATTTTCTGTTAAACCTGCGAGTTTGGTGATAAATATAAATATAGTATGTTTAGGATTAGGATGGCATGAATAAGGTAATTGAAGCGCTCATTGCTGTAGCAACGAGCGTTCAATGCTGCTCGTAAGTGGTGATGACGGATGAAGCAAAAAAAAATTCCCATGAGGATGTGCCTTGGCTGCCAGGAGATGAAGCCCAAAAAGGAGCTGATCCGGGTAGTAAAAGATAAGGAAAACAACATTACTGTGGATTTTAAAGGCAAGCGGCCTGGAAGAGGAGCCTATATCTGCAAAAGCGTCTCCTGTTTTGATAAGGCGAGGAAAGCAAAGAAATTCGAAAGAGCCTTTGAATCACAGATCAGCGAGGAAATATATAATACATTGCATCAGCAGTTGGAGGAAAGCAATGACGAATAAGGTGTATTCCTTTTTAGGCCTTGCGACCAAGGCAGGCAAGGTAGTTTCTGGTGATGAAACATGTGAACGGGCTATAAAATCGGGTAAGGTTTTCTTAACTTTAATTGCAAGAGATGCTTCTGAGAATACAAAAAAGAAATTTTCCGATATATGTAGCTATAGAAAAGTAGAGTTAAGGTTTTTCGGTGAGAAAGAAATGCTTGGGAGGTATACGGGAAAAGAGATTCGGTCTGTAATTTGTATTTTGGAGCAAGGATTTGCAAAGCGGTTAATGGAAATGTTGGATGAGTGTGAAAGCGGGGGTGTGCGTATTGTCGAAAGCCAGAATATATGAACTTGCGAAAGAATTGAATACAACCAGTAAGAGGCTGATGGAAAAGCTAAGTGAAATCAATATTGACGTGAAAAACCACATGAGCCTTTTGGAAGAACATGAACTGAATGCATTATATAAACATATAGGAATTATTAAGCATGACGATCATAAAGGCGCTGAACATGAGGAAAGAAAGACGGTTCCTCCAATGCCGCCCAAATTAGCGGAGGCAAGAAAGGACACGAAAAATGCACCGAGAATCATCCGAAAGACGGAGATTGTGATCGATTCCAAGGAAGAGGATAGGGATGGAAAAACTTCAGCCCGGTTTGATAATTCAAGGAATGATAACAGAAATGAAAATAAGGGTGCGGTAAAAAATCCTCAGAATCAAAGTTATGTTAGATCGGCTCCTTCAACTTCCGGATTGAGACCCGGATATGTGAGGGATTCAGGGATGGATTTTAAAAAGGATTCAAGACCTCAACAAAGACCGGATGTAAAAGATCCAAGAAATGCAGCTCACAGTGATTTGAAAGAGGAGTTGAAGCCTGTTCATCATAAAGAAGCAGAAATTGTTAAGACTAAAGAACATAAGCCAGAGATTGCAGCAGAGGAAAAACCGGAGGCAAAAGTTGAACCAAAGGTAACAAATGAGCATAAACATGAAGAAGTAAGGGATACAGCAAAACCGACAGAATTAAAGGAAGCAAAAAAAGAAGTAACAGAAAAGGCTGGTAACAATACAGAAAATATGAGTAATGTAAATGCGAAAGTCATTGATGTAGCAAAGAGTGAAGAACAAGTCAAGCCAATGAAGGAAGCGGAGCCTGTAACTCAGGAAGCTCCTCAGGTGCGCAGCGACCGTCCGCAGGGTGATGGTTACAACAGACCGCAAGGCGACCGTCCTCAAGGTGGTTACAACAGACCTTACGGGGATCGTCCGCAAGGCGGCTATAACAGACCCCAAGGTGACCGTCCACAAGGTGGCGGTTATAACAGGCCGCAAGGGGATCGTCCTCAGGGCGGAGGTTATAACAGGCCACAAGGGGATCGTCCTCAGGGCGGCGGCTACAACAGACCTTACGGGGATCGTCCGCAGGGTGGCGGTTATAACAGACCTCAGGGTGACCGCCCGCAAGGGGATCGTCCGCAAGGGGATCGTCCGCAAGGCGGATACAATAGACCGTATGGGGATCGTCCACAAGGTGGCAGTTAGAAAAGGCCGCAAGGGGGTCGTCCTCCGGGCGGGGGCTGTAACAAGCCACAAGGGGAACTGTCTCTTATACACATCTGACGCTGCCG
>JAOAAU010000096.1 GCA_026418695.1 Clostridia bacterium | reverse complement strand
TGTCGCTGCTCGGGCTCTTTGACCGCCATTTGCTCAAGTTTCGTGTCCATCAATTTTGCTCATAATCCCTGTCCAGATTCTTTTCCAGACAGGGCCTATGATTACCAGTCGAATTCGTCCTCAATGATCAACCTGACTATATGATCATCTATCAATTTTGTTTGCCTTTGTGCTGCATGCATCAGGCAAGCAGCGCACACCTTGTTGATTTTCCGTGCTACCCCGTGAGAATATTCATAAATTTCTCCAATCGCTTTCTCGGTAAAGATATCTCTCGTTTCTCCCGCATACTCCAGGTGTTTTCGAATATATTCACCGGTTTGTTGGCGGTCATAGGGAGTCAGGTGATACCGGATGTCTATCCTTTGGCGTATCGCCTCATATATCTGCTTTTTCAATATGTCTCTCAGTTCACTCTGTCCTGCCAGTATCAGGCTCATCGGGTTATACGAGTCCATCTTGAAGTTCAGTAGGAACCGTACTTCCTCTAGCATCTCCCTGGATAGCAGGTGGGCCTCGTCCGATATGATTACCGGAATTCTTTTCTGTGTTTCCGTCAGGTTTTCCAATTCCCTCATCGGTTGCCTTTTTGTGTCTCCACGATAAAATTTAGCTTCGCATCCCAGTTGATTCAGGACTTCCCAATAAAAATTCCTGGGCGTCAAGGCTGAATCGCTGATGTACATTACCCGGTATCGGTTGTTATCAAGGCTTCCTACCAGTTTCCTAAGAGCCGTAGTTTTTCCGGTACCCACATCGCCGGTTACTACTGCAAACAGTCTGTTCCTCGCGGTGTATTCAAGCCTTTCACATAATTCCTCTATGTTTTGGGTGCTATATAATTCCTGCTCCGGGATATCCCTGCAAAATGGAGTGCGGGTTAGGTTGAAATACTGCTCAAACATTCTCACCGCCTCCCTTCATACTTCTGAAGGATAGGGCTCCGATCCGCTGCTTCTGTCTTTTTGCATTTTCCTGCTCGTACACTTTTAGCAGCCTTGAATGCGTGGCGGTTACCGTCTTGTTTGTTTTCTCCACCTTGCCGCAGTATTCCCCGACTTTAAGGGGACCGACCTTCTTCTTGCGTTCTCCGCTGTACCAAATCTCCACAAGGTCCATGTTGAAGGGATCATATCGGATATCTACCTTTTTCCCGATATATTCTATCCCTGCCTCATACTCAATTCCATTGAGCTTTATGCAGCCAGTATTATCCACCTTTCGAGTATCCTCCCAGAGGAAGGCATCCGCACATTCTTCCGGTGTTGCGAACCGTACCTTTTTTGAGTCTTTGGAATATGCCTGTATTGGGCTCATTCCCTTCAGGCTGCTGTGGGTTTTTAAATTGTATCCCTCATCCAGCCATATCCGGAACTTCCGGTTTAATTCCTCCAGACTCTTTGCTTTTTCCAGGGATATTTCCTGCAGGAATTCTTCCATAGTGTGGTTGAACCGTTCTATCTTTCCCTTGATATGTGAAGCTTTACATATCAAGGGCAAGGTAGAGTCTAATGTAAAGTATGTAAAAGACAACTGCTTCAAAGGGAGGGAATTCATCGATATTACGGAGGCCGAGAACTTCCTTGAAAATTGGCTTGCTGGCATTGCCAACGTCAGAACCCATGGTACCACAAAGAAGGTTCCCTACCAGGTATTCCAATCGGTTGAAAAAGACCATTTGCTTTCACTTCCGGGCCATGAATATGTCATATCAGAAATTACTAAATGCACCGTTCAAACGAACTGCCATATCTCTTACAAAGGGAACTACTATTCAGTACCATACATCCACATCGGCGACAGTGTAGATGTCCTCATTACAGACAATATACTCAAAGTGTTCCATAAGGAAAAAGAAATTGCCCTTCATCCACTTGAAAAGGGGGAGAAAGGCAAACACATAACAAATAAAAATCATTATCCTGAACATAAGAATATTACATCGGACAGTATAAAGTCAATATACCGGGAAGAAATGAAGCGGATTGGAGAGCATGCAGCAATCTTCTTTGAGAGGTTTCTGGAGGATGCCGGAAATAAATATAACTATAGGACTATCACCGGGGTATTATCTCTTAGGAAGAAGTACAGCGATGATGTAATCAATAATGCCTGTCATAGGGCTTACACCTACAATGCACTCCGGTATAAAACAGTAAAAAATATTTGTGATAAAGGGATGGTCGCCCTGCCTGTAGCAACGAACGAAAGCTATGTAAACCCATCGGAAACGGAAATATCCAGGCCACTTTGGGAATATTCAAAATACCTACAATGAGAAGGAAGGTGAAACCGGTTGAATGACACGCTTCTATCCCGGCTGAAGGACTTCAAGCTGTCGGGAGTCATAAAGACCCTAGATACAAGAAATGAGCAAGCGATAAAAGAAAACTTATCCTATATGGAATTTATCGAGCTGCTTCTTTCAGACGAGAATATGAATAGGCAAACCAACGGGCAGAAGAAAAGAGTTCAAAAAGCTAAATTCCCCCAATGCAAGACGCTGGAAGAATACCAGTTCAATCTACAGCCTACAGTCAATAAAAGGTTTATCTATAACCTGGCAACCTGTGAATTTGTTCGCAAAAAAGAAAATGTGGCCTTCATAGGCATGCCGGGAACCGGTAAAACACACCTTGCCACTGCCCTTGGATATAAAGCCGTAGCCCAGGGTTACAGCGTACTTTTTACCACTGTAAATCAAATGCTTGAGGAACTGTACTTGTCAAGGGCCGATAACTCTTATGGGCAAAAACTTAGGTACTACACCAATCCCGACCTCTTGATCCTTGATGAATTGGGAATTAAAAAGCTAAATCAAAACAGCGTAGATGATTTCTATGAAATCATTTCAAAACGATATGAAAACGGATCAGTGATTATTACATCAAATAAGGCGTTTGATGAATGGGGGCGGATATTTTATGATCCTGTCCTTGCAACTGCAATTCTGGATAGATTTGTGCATCACTGCCATTTTGTAACGATGAAGGGTGAAAGCTTCCGAATGAAGCAACAAGAAAATGGGATTAGGGCTATGATGCAAAAACAGGAGGTGGAAACTTCAAACCAGGCCCCAAAATAGCATTATGTTAGAATTAGGCTAAACAAAAATATTTTAAGTGCGGTTTATAATGAGGGGTTCCTGCATGATAGCCTGCCAAGGCGTCAGCCGCCCTGTCCATCACCGTTCATGCTGCAAAGGCTTTCGTCGATGGGCTGGGTGGTTGACCGCATGGGCTGACTCATCATATAGGGGAGGCTTGTTGTCAACTGGATTCTTGAAATATTTTTGTGCTTGGCATGCAGTATAACTGGTACGAATATCATTATGGGACTTTTTAGGTGGGTAAAAATCTTTCCCAAAAGTGTTACTTTTTTATTGACAATAACACCCCTTTCTATTTTTGGGAATCATCATATAGGTTTTAGTCTTTTTAATTGGGAATAGCTTTGATTCTGTTCTTTTAGAATATTTCTTTAGGCTATTAAAATACCTTTCTGATTCTATTGGTGTAAGCCTTCTGGCTATACAAAAAGTATGATACATAATTTAACACTCCTTTTCTTTAATAAGCAGTTTTACATTTAATTACTTTCTGGTTTCAATTGAGATTATTGTTTTGTAGACATGGTAGATTAAGAAGAATTATTTATTATCTCTAACATACATATACTCCCTTCTTTGGTCATCCAGGTTTATGCCTGGTCATTTTTAAATCATTGTTACTGTCCTTATAAAAAATTAAAGTTACTTTTTAACTGGCATGTCATCCTCAATTAAATGTTACTAGGTCGGTAACATCTTACTAAATAACCTTTGGTAATCAATCAACCACTGGAACACTTTAATACATTGCTATGGCAGGCGCTTTAATTGCTGCTACCTTATTATTTTGAAGGAGGTCGATCTCATGAAAGGATCATTAAAAAAGAGAGGCGATAACTGGTATGCTATCGTTGATATTAGAGACTCATCTGGTAACAGAAAGCAAAAATGGATTAATACAAAGTGTGAAAAGAAGCCTGATGCTGAAAAGGCTTTAAGAGAGATACTTCAGAAGATAGATAACAATTCGTTTATAAACCCTGAAAAGATTACATTTATAGAGTTTCTGCGTGATTGGCTTGAAAATATCGCTAAAGGAAAAGTTGAGTACACAACCTGGCAGGGCTATGATCTAATGTTAAAGTCTCATATTGTCCCCTATTTTCATCAATCTTGTAATGTTAAACTACAGGATCTGAAACCTATTCACTTGCAGAAATACTTTGAATTTAAGTATAGAAAAGATTCTACAGATGGCTGCGGGCTTTCACCATCAACGTTACGTAAGCACTATGCCTGTATAAGTGGAGCACTTGAGCATGCTGTAAAAATGGACCTGATACCATCTAATCCAGTAAGAAAAGTAACACTTCCTAAAAAGGAGAAGTTTAAAGGAAACTTTTATACAGCAGAGCAAATTGAAAAGCTTCTTGAAGTAGCTCTGGGAACTCCTATAGAGTCTGCTGTATATCTTGCTGTTACTCTGGGCTTACGTCGTGCAGAAGTACTTGGCCTAAAATGGAAGCATATCGATCTGGATGATGGTACTCTCACCATTCAGGAGACAAGAGTAAAATTTCTGAAAGATGAAGTTACTAAAGAACCGAAAAATGCCAGTAGTAAGCGTACACTACCTTTATCAGATAACTTGATTGAATACTTAAAAGTCTTGAAGAAAAGAAGAAAGAAAA
>JAOAAU010000089.1 GCA_026418695.1 Clostridia bacterium | reverse complement strand
TGCCCAATGAAGTGTAGTTTATTAACATATCTATTGAGACCATGTTTTTACCGAGAACATACTTTGAAAGCAGGTTGAAAGAAATGCCGACCAGCACACTTAAAAAAAGTGAGCCCATCAGCAGCGGCAAAAAGTTTATTCCTTTGCTTTTTGAGTACTTTTTGCTTCCCAATTCTACCAATCCTTTCTAGTAGTAGTATATCACAAAAGGATCCAATAAAAAATATTATCATATTTTATAATTTAAAATAAAAATAAATCGAATATTGTCGGAATGATGATCGTATCTTAGAGTTAACAAAAAATGTGCTGTATCGGATTCAGCCATCAAAAAGCTTGAATCATACAGCACATTCCTAAAGATGAATTACTTTATTTTTACACTAATCCGCTGACATTTTTGAAAATTTCTTCTTCCGAATACCCGGCCTTTTCTAAAGGAAGGACTACATCCTGCTCAATATCAGGGACGTAGGATTTTAGTGCTTTAATATTTCCTTCGATCGAATACTCTCCCAGAGAAGCCGGGATTAAAACAGATTCACCGGCTGCAACCTCAACGGACCCGGTTTCAAAGTTGATTTTTCCCTTTCCTTCAAGAAAGACAAACAGATAAAAGCAGTTTTCATTGGAGCTTTCTTCAACCTTGCCACGGATATCATAGAATTCCACGGAGAAATACTTGTTGGCGATTTGATAGGTTTTAGTAGAATCGGGGCCCAGATTGACTTTCAGACCGGTTGCCTTTTCCTTCCTTCCACAGGAATTGAAATCAATAACCTCCAGAGCTTTGTCGATATGCAGCGGCCTTTTGTTTCCGTGCTTGTCGACACGATCATAGTCATACACCCTGTAAGTGGTATTGGAGTTTTGCTGTACTTCTGCCAGGACGATGCCTTCACCGATGGCGTGAACAAGACCGGCGGGGATATTGATGACATCTCCGGGTGCTACATCAATGTATTTCAAGCAGCCTTCGATATTGCCATCCTGCACAGCTTGATTGAAAGTTTCTTTGGTGACTCCCGGCAGAACATCATAGACAAGTTTTGCTCCCGGTTTGGCGGATAAAATATACCACATTTCATTCTTTCCAAGCTCGCCGTTTTCATGAAGGTCGGCATAGCTGTCTTCGGGATGGACCTGAACGGAAAGTTTGTCATTGGCATCAATCAGCTTGATCAAAAGCGGAAATTTAAAGTTGCTGTCAGTATGCAGCCTTGATCCTACAAGGGCAGCTTTATATTTCGAGACTGCCTCCTGAAGAGATAAGCCCTCAAGCTCCCCGTTGGCGACATAACTCATTCCGTCCGGGTGACAAGCGATTTCCCAGCTTTCAGCAACGATGCCTTCAGGAAGCGTCCTTCCCAACTTCTCCAGATTGCGACCGCCCCATATGTAATCTTTATATACAGGTTTAAATTTCAAAGGATACAGCATAAAATACCTCCAGTGCTACTATTTACTTGGTTCAACATGGTGAGTATACTATAAAAAAGGACAGTTTTCAATGAATTCCACGATTTGTGAATAAAAACCTTGCAAATCTTGAAACAATATGATAAAATAGCAACTCGGTATCCTTGCTCTGTACTCTTGATACAGGGCCGTTTAGTCCAGGAGGAGGTGAAGTCAAATGTTGAACAAATATGAAACCATCTTTATCATTAGTCCAACGATTGGAGAAGAAGGAACAAAAGCGCTTGTTGAAAAATTCAAGGGTTTGTTGGAAACTTCTGCACAGTTGGAAAATATCGATGAATGGGGTAAAAGAAGATTAGCTTATCCGATAGAAGACCAGAATGAAGGTTACTATGTTTTGGCTAATTTCTCAGCAGAACCAAGTTTTCCACACGAACTCGAAAGAATCTATAAAATTACCGAAGGTATAATTAAATATTTGGTAATCAAAAAGGATAATTAAGGTGATTTTATGAACAAAGCCATTTTAATGGGAAGGCTCACGAAAGATCCTGAATTGCGTTATTCCAATACCAGCAATGTAGCTGTTTGCAGATTTACAGTTGCTGTAGACAGAAGATTCGCAAGACAGGGTGAAGAGAGACAGGCAGACTTTATTCCGATTGTTGCTTTTGGAAAAACAGGAGAATTTTGCTCCAAGTATTTTCAAAAGGGGAGTAAGATTGCTTTGGTTGGCTCAATTCAGACAAGAACATGGGACGACAACGAAGGTAAGAAACATTATGCAACGGAAGTAGTTGCAGATGAAGCTTACTTTGCCGACTCAAAGAAAAATGAAGGAGCACCTTCCAGAGCTTCATCGGGTTCTGATTCGGATCAGGTGGATGGGTTCTATCCAATCGACAATGAAGATGATCTACCGTTTTAATACGGGTACTCATCAGGCTGAATACGAATTAACGTGAGATGGCGTCGGCCATCGATATGAAATATTCAAATTGTTATGAAAGGAGGCGTTTGAGATTATGCCAGGACCAAAAAGAGATAGAGGCGGCAACAGAGATTCCTTTGACAAGGGCGAAGGAAAAGGCGGCATGAGAATGAGAAGGGCAAAGAGAAAGATTTGTGCCTTCTGTATAGATAAAGTTACGGATATTGATTATAAGGAAGTTGCTAAGATCAGAAAGTTTGTTTCCGAAAGAGGCAAGATACTTCCAAGAAGAATCTCCGGTAACTGCGCTAAACATCAGCGTCAGTTGACTGTTGCAATCAAGAGAGCAAGACACGTTGCTTTACTGCCATATACAGCAGAATAAGAAACCAGAGATAGAATCCCCTATTCATTGATGAAGTATGGATAGGGGATTTTTTGCAATTAATATACTGCCGCTATAGGGTTGGAAAAAGACCCAAAGAGTGTTATTATATATTGTTAGTACATAAAAAACCATTTAAATCATTCATCATCAATATGGAATCAAAATCCTTTACAGATAGCGAACAGGATAGAGGAAGCTTCACTCGCTCAGCGAATTTGGAACAAAAGTGTCATTACCTGAGTGCCGGGAGGCTGGACCTTTGATTTGCCAGCAGTTTGGGTTCGATATCCAAAGAAGGGTATAAAATATATTAGCTTTATGATTAGGAGGTTGTTGTATGTCAGTACTCGTTGAGATATCAGAAGCGTTGCAAAAAGGAAACGTAAGGGTTGTCTCCGAAAAAACCAAGGAAGCATTGAACCAGGGTATTGAGCCGAATACGATTCTTAATGACGGATTGATCGCCGGAATGAGCATCATCGGTGTTAAATTCAAGAATGATGAAATCTACGTGCCGGAGGTCATGATGGCCGCAAGGGCTATGAATGCAGGGATGGACATCCTGAAGCCCAAACTCATTGAAACAGGAGTGAAGCCGGCAGGAAAGGTTGTTCTGGGCACTGTAAAGGGAGACCTGCATGATATCGGAAAAAATCTTGTAGGTATGATGATGGTAGGCGTAGGCCTTGAAGTCATTGACCTTGGCAAGGATGTATCTGCAGAGAAGTTTGTTAGTGCTGTAAAAGAGCATAGCCCGAATATTGTTGCAATGTCTGCACTTCTAACCACTACGATGCCTGAGCAAAAGACTGTCATCGAAGCGTTAAGGGATGCGGGTGTAAGGGATAACGTCAAGGTAATGATCGGCGGGGCTCCGGTAACAGAAGACTATGCCAATGAAATTGGTGCCGATGCATATACCCCCGATGCAGGTTCAGCTGCTCAAAAGGCAAAGGAATTTGTAACGATTGCTTGATAGGTTTGTATATAGAAAATTGATGGAGCTACTATGATTAAAATCGGATTTCTTGGCCCCAAGGGTACTTTTTCCCATGAAGCGCTGGAGAAGTACACGGCTGAAAATGCTTCAAACTACATAGCTTGTGAATATAGTTCTTTCCCGGATATTCTGCAGGCCATTCAAAACGGAGATATTCAGGAAGGGATCGTTCCTATCGAGAATTCCCTTGAAGGTGCCGTGAATGCTACCATGGATACCCTGGCTTTTGACGTGGATCTTAAAATCAAAAGTGAATGGGTTCTGGCCGTAAAGGCAAACATTCTGGCGAAAAAGGGAACGGAGCTGAAAGATATCAAATACATCCTGTCTCATCCTCAGCCCCTCGGGCAATGCAGAAAATATCTTTCTGCGAACTTCCCCTCAGCTGAAATCATCAGTGTTTACAGTACAGCCGGGGCTGCCCAGGAAGTGGTGGAAGGCCAGGGAGACAGGGCTGCTATCGGTTCGCTGGCAGCGGCAGAAGTATATGGGCTGGAAATCCTGGCTCGGGACATTCAGGACAACAACAATAATTTTACCCGATTTGTGGTAATCTCCAAGGAGGATACCACGAGAACGGGAAATGACAAGACGTCCATTGTGTTTTCGACAGAAGATAAACCGGGGAGTCTATATAAAATTCTTGATATCTTCAGCCTATGGGACATCAATATGTCCAGAATAGAGTCCAGGCCCGCAAAGAATCAGCTGGGCCGGTATATATTCTTCATTGATATCAGCGGTCATAAGGATGACCAGGATTTGAAGGATGCCCTCACCATGGTCAAAAGGAAATCTTCATTTTATAAGTTCCTGGGCTCTTATCCTGTTTACGCTCCGGACAGGGGATAAATCACGGGAAATTAGAAAACACCGGGTGTTGATGATATAATTATTTATCAATATCGCTTATAATTGGAGGGTTTTATGGCCTTATTTGATAAAGACATCGACATCACAAGAAATATCAAAATGATCGAATGGCTGAAAAGTGAACTCCTTACTGATCTGGCAAACCTTTTTAAATCTCTTGTAAACGGAATGCGGGAAGACGTGCATGATGCAATCTCGGAAACACTTTCGAATATCATTCTGATCTCCTATCTCCTTGGCAGGCGGCTTGGACTGAGCTATAATTCTATTGAGATGAAGATAGAGAGCAAAGTAAAGCTTGGACTTATTGAAAACCATGATGTTGAAAAGTATTACGGAGACCTTTCGGAATTGGCAAAACACTTGAATTCTTCAAGAATAAAAAGGCAATAATTTCTACTGAATTTATAGAAAAGCGATTTTAACCTTGTTTCATGGTCTGACGGAAGAACAGTCGGAAATTGGAATAAAAGGAGCGCGAAATGGAAAACAAAAAGTTTTCGGGGATCTTTATTCCTCGGGCAAGTTTTTATTTATGGATTATATTCATTATGGTCGTGATCATCGGCATTCTGCAGTGGCAGATTGCAGTTCCCGGCTTTTTATTATTGATATTTCTTGTATACTACAACTATAGATCCAACCATATTCGGCAGAGAGAAATCACGAAGTATATTGAAAATCTGACATTTAACATAGACTCAGCAGCGAAGGACACGCTGCTGAATTTCCCTATGCCGTTGGTAGTCCTGGAACTGGATGGAACGATCATCTGGTACAATTCCTCCTTCAGAAGAATATTTGACGGAGAGGCTTTGCTGGAGAAAACCATTCACTCTTTCATCGAGGAACTGAATCCGGACCGGCTGGTGGACGAAATCTCCAACATTTCCAGGGAGATTGTCATTAACGGCGAACATTACAGTGTTCTGGGGAATTTTGTAAAGATCGACAGTAAGGCGGAGACAAGCAGTTTTATTTTGATGCTGTATTTAATCAACAATACTGAACTGGTATCGCTGAGAAAAAAATATGAAGATGAAAAGACCACGGTAGGTCTGATTGTCATTGACAACTATGATGACCTGATGCAAAGTATGGGGGATTCCAGCAGACCGCAGATGCTGGCGGAAATAGAAAAAAGCATTGTTCATTGGATGGGGCATACGGGAGGAATCCTGAGGAAGTTTGAAAGAGACAAATATCTCTTTATCTTCGAACATAAGTACTTGAAAGTCTTCGAGGATAAGAAGTTTGAAATACTGGATGCTGTAAAGGAAATCAATCTTGGGAACAAGATTCCGGTTACATGCAGTATCGGCTTTGGATTAAATGGGGGTACGTTGCTGGAGAACTTCCAGTCTGCCGGTGCAGCGATAGATATCGCCCTCGGTAGAGGCGGAGATCAGGTTGTTGTTAAGAACGGCGACAACTTCAGTTTTTATGGCGGAAAGACAAGAGAACTTGAAAAGAGAACAAAAGTAAAAGCAAGAGTCATCGCTTATGCCTTAAGGGAAATCATCGATCAAAGCTCCATGGTAATGATCATGGGTCATGAAAACTGCGATATTGATTGTCTTGGTTCGGCTTTGGGACTTTACCGAATTGTGAAGAATCGTGGTAAGGACGCCTACATCGTTCTGAACCACTCCAATCCTACGATTGACAGCCTTCTGCACAAGATCAGCAAGGTGCCCGAATATAATGAGCTGTTTATCGGTAGAAGCGAAGCGCTGGACAGGATCAACAACCGTGCCCTGCTGATTGTTGTAGATACCCACAGGCCTAGCTTTACGGAATGCCCGGATCTTCTGAAGATAACCGATCAGGTTGTGGTCATTGACCATCACCGAAGGGGTGCGGATTTCATACAGGATGCAGTGCTTACCTACCAGGAAACCTATGCTTCTTCTACTTGCGAACTTGTAACGGAAATTCTTCAGTATGTTGAAGAAAAGATCAAGTTAAGTCCGCTGGAAGCAGAAGCTTTATATGCAGGAATTGTGATCGATACCAAAAACTTTACCTTCAAAACCGGTGTAAGGACGTTTGAAGCGGCTTCATTCCTAAGACGTCAAGGTGTGGATACCGTTTCAGTGAAACAACTGTTCCAAAATGACTTGAGCACATATGTCACGATATCCAATATTGTGAAAGACGCAGAAATTGTGAATGACAAAATTGCGATTTCCATGTGTCCGCCTAATATTAAAAATGCCCAGCTAATTTCTGCACAGGCAGCAGATCAGCTGCTTTCCCTTACGGGATTGATTGCTGCTTTTGTATTAAGCTACGTAGGGAATGAAGTATTTATCAGCGGAAGGTCCCTTGGAGAAATCAATGTGCAGGTTATCCTGGAAAAGCTGGGCGGCGGGGGGCATCTTTCAGTAGCCGGCGCACAGCTGCAGGGAATTTCAATTGAAGAAGCGAAGGAAAAATTAAAATATGCTATAATTGAGTACATGGATAGTATAAATAAAGAATGATAACAGGAGTTGAGACAAATGAAGGTTATATTGAAGCAGGATGTGAAAGGTCTTGGAAAGAAAGAGAGCATGGTGGAAGTCAGCGACGGCTATGCAAGAAACTTTTTGTTCCCCAAGGGGTTAGCCGTTGAAGCCACCGCAACCAATATAAATGTAATGAAAACCAAAACAGAGGCAGAGAAATCCAGAAAGGAAAGAGAACTTGCCCAGGCAAAAGCACTTGCGGAAAAGCTGAAGAGCATTACCGTAGTGATCAAGGGGAAGGCTGGAGAAAATGGCAAGCTGTTTGGCTCCATTACCAACAAGGATATTGCAGACAAGCTAAAAAAGGACTTTAATCTCGATATCGACAAGAAAAAAATTAATCTTCCGGATGCGTTGAAAGCCATTGGAACTACTGAAGTTGAAGTTAAGCTCTATCCTGAAGTCAGCACTAAATTAACGGTAAAGATCGAACACGAGTAACATAGAGCTAAATGAAGAAGGAAGAAAGAAGAAAGAATATACAAAAAAGAATAAGACTGAAATATGGAAAACAAAGTTGAAAATGAGGATTCACGGTTAAGGATAAAGCTAAGCGCTAAATAATAGCGGTAATACTACTTTGTTATGAGTTATTAATTTGAAAATTTAAAAGAATGATTAACAAGAAATTTATGGTGCAGACCTTATCCGAAGTATTTACAATTTATTCAGTGTTATTTATTCCCGTTTTTTTAGTTTGTTTTTATGCTGTTGATTCTTATTTCTTCATTACTTGACTCTTAATTATTTATTAAATGGGTGATTTTATGGATTTAGGTGCATTAGGCAGGATCCCGCCTCAGAATGTTGAAGCGGAACAATCGGTCCTGGGGTCAATGCTGCTGGATAAAGAGGTAATACCCGTTATTACCGAGGTGTTGAAAGCCAATGATTTTTATAGAGAAGACCATAGAGAGATATTTGAAGCAGTATTGGACCTGTTTGACAAAGCTGAACCCATTGACTTAATCACCGTCTCCGAACAGCTGAAGCTGAGAGGTTCATTGGACAATGTAGGTGGGCTGGAGTATTTGACCAATATAGCTTCTGCAGTTCCCACAACTGCAAATGCAAGGCATTATGCCAAAATCGTAGAAGAGAAATCTATCCTCCGAAAGCTGATCAAGGCTTCCTCTGATATTGTCAGCATGGGCTACGAGGCTTCCGAAGAGGTTTCTTATGTCTTGGACAGAGCGGAAAAGAGTATATTCGACGTTCTGCAAAATAGAAATCTGCAAGGTTTTGCACCGATTAGGGATATCCTGGTGGATGCTTTTAACCGCCTTGAGGAACTCTATAATAATAAAGGGTATATTACCGGAATACCTACAGGTTTTGCAGATTTGGATTTTAAAACCTCGGGGCTCCATAACTCAGACCTTGTCCTGATTGCAGCCCGTCCGGCCATGGGAAAGACATCCTTCGTACTGAATATTGCTGCCCATGCAGCGGTGCATGCAAAAGTACCGACGGCTGTTTTCAGCTTGGAAATGTCCAAGGAGCAGCTGGTAAACAGAATGCTCTGCTGTGAAGCCATGGTCGACAGCCAGATGATGAGAACAGGGAAACTGGATGATGACGACTGGCAAAAGATTGCAAGGTCTTTAGGGCCTTTATCGGAAGCGCCAATCTATATTGATGATACACCCGGTACGTCGGTCATGGAAATAAGATCCAAGTGCAGACGTTTAAAGCTTGAAAAAAACCTCGGATTGGTTGTCATTGACTACTTGCAGCTGATGCAGGGAAGAGGAGGAAAAGGGGACAACCGACAGCAGGAAATATCCGAAATATCGCGATCCCTCAAGATTTTGGCAAAGGAAATCAATGTTCCGGTGCTGACACTTTCACAGTTGAGCCGTGCGGCTGAAACCAGAACGGACCATCGACCGATATTGAGTGACTTGAGAGAATCCGGAGCCATCGAGCAGGATGCGGACATTGTTATGTTTTTATATAGAGATGACTATTATAATCCTGATACGGAAAAGAAGAACGTGGCAGAAGTTATTATTGCCAAGCATAGAAACGGATCAACCGGAACCGTCGAGCTGGCTTGGCTCGGACAATATACCAAGTTCGCCAACCTGGAAAAGGGTAAGTTTTAATGTGCTGCGGGCATCCTAATTGGGTTTGAGTAGTTCAGTGTGGAATGGATTTGATGTTATGACGGAATTGACGACAAATGCAGTCATCAGAGAAATGAAGATTGAGGACTACGAACAGGCAATATCCTTTTGGAAGAGTATCGAAGGAATGGGATTAAGCGATGCGGATTCCAGAGAGAATATTGCCGGTTTTCTCAATCGGAATCAAGGTCTTTCTTTCGTATGTGAGGAAAACGGAACGCTGATAGGAACACTATTGTGCGGTCATGATGGAAGAAGGGCTTTTTTATACCATCTTGCAGTGGAGCCTGCTTGCCGAAAAAGAGGCATTGCGGGGGAACTGATCAAAAGATGTTTTCAAAGGCTGGAAGAGGAAAAAATACATAAGTGTCATTTGTTCGTTTTCCGAAATAATGATTTGGGGAGCAGCTTTTGGGAAGGCTCAGGCTGGCAGAAGCGGGAAGACCTGTATGTTTTCTCAAAAACGGTTGAACAGGAAGAGTTATGATTTTAGAGACGGTACTTCAGGCTATAGAAAAATACCATCTTCTTAATAAGGGAGACAAAGTTGTTGTCGGACTATCCGGGGGTCCTGATTCCGTATGTCTTCTGCATATCTTACATTCTCTTGTTGAACGAATGAATATAAAACTATATGCAGTCCATGTCAACCATCTGCTTCGAGGACAAGAGTCCGAACTGGATGAGCAGTATGCAGGAGAGCTTTGTGACAGGCTTGGGGTTAAGCTGTATATCAAACGTATCAATATTAAGGAAATGGCGGAGAAAAAGAGCATATCCCTGGAAGAAGCAGGTAGAGAAGCCAGATATGCGATGTTTGAGTCGGTAGCCGGAGAAGTGGGAGCGGATAAGGTTGCTGTTGCCCATAACAAAAATGATCAGGTTGAAACCTTATTGATGCGAATGATACGGGGAACAGGGCTTGAAGGTCTGAAAGGGATTGAGCGCCGCAGAGATAACGTCATAAGACCTCTTTTAGATATCAGCAGAAAGGAAATTGAAGAGTACTGCCTGGTACATCGGCTAGAACCCAGAACAGACAGTTCGAACCTCAAGAATATTTATACCAGAAACAAAATTCGTCTGGATTTGATTCCGTATATGAATGCGCTTTTTGAGACGGATATTACGGAACCTTTTTTCAGAATGGCAAATTTACTCAAAGAAGATCATGAATATATTGAAGGAAATGCTATTATTATATATAATCAGTGTATTGCGGACAGGAGCCAAAATTCGGTTCAATTGGATATACCAAAGCTTGTTTCAAATCAGGCTGCTATTGCCAAACGTATTGTTCGCCTTGCGATTAAGGAGGTTCAGGGGGATGCCAAGGGAATTGAATACCTTCATATTGAAAAAATTCTTGAACTGGCAAGCAGGGGCAAAACGGGATCAATTCTGCATTTGCCGAATGGTTTGCGGGCAATGCATTCCTACGGTGTCTTAAAAATATTTTACAGCAAGGACGAGCCTGCGGATGCAGACTTCGAGACCCCTATCATCATTCCGGGGCGAACCTGCATCGAATCGGTTAGGCTGGAACTTAGCGCTGAAGTCCTAAGATCTGAGGAATGGAAGAAGCAGAAGACGAAAGATTCAGACCCGGTTCAATTTTTTGATTTTGAGAAGCTTTCAGAGGGAATACATATTAGAAACAGAAGAAATGGAGATGTTTTCCGTCCCTTCAAGTCCAACGGAACAAAAAAGCTGAAGGAATATTTTATCGATTGCAAGATTCCGAGGGAAGAACGGGGAAAGATTCCTTTGATTGCCAGGGACAGGGAAATTGTGTGGATTATAGGTTACAAAATAAGTGATAAATTTACTGTAACTGAAAATACTAAAAGTGTGCTTAAGCTAACCTGCTTAAAATGGGATGATCTCTGATAAGACGAAATATACTAATTTGTGCATGAAAAATCAACATATACAACATATTTCTATACATAATGGGAGGTAAACATGCAAAGAGATATTGAAGAGGTACTAGTAAGCAGAGAAACCATCAGTGAGATGGTCCGGACTCTCGGGAAAAGGATCTCCGAGGACTATGAAGGACAGGAACTTGTATTGATCGGAGTTTTAAAAGGCGGGTTTGTTTTTTTAGCGGATTTGATGCGGGAAATCACTATCCCTGTGGACATGGACTTGATTTCGGTCTCCAGTTATGGGGCACAGACCAGATCATCCGGTGTTGTCAGGATTATCAAGGATATAGATATTACCATCACCAACAAGCATGTACTGATTGTAGAAGATATCGTAGATACCGGGCTTACCTTGAAGCACCTGAAAGAACTTCTTTCTACAAGAGGGCCTGCAAGCATTAAAGTAGCAGCAGCTTTTGATAAGCCATCAAGAAGAAAAGTAGAGATCGAAGCGGAGTATAAAGGCATTGTCATACCGGATAAGTTTGTGATTGGATATGGGCTGGATTACGCTGGGAAATATCGTAATCTGCCGGATTTATGTACTTTAAGCCCAAAAGTATATTCAAAGGCCTGATTTAATGTTTTGTTGTGTTTTAATGGCATTTATGTTAATATAATATATTAATTGGAACAAGACCATGAATAAATTACCATGTTCTGCCTCGTTCAGCGGGGCTTATGATTTAACCCGTGACATTTTTATGGGTTCGCTATAAGGAGGGAGCTAGTTGAAATATTTCAAAGGCATAAGTTTCTATATAGTACTGTTCGTTATAATATTAGCGTTACTGGCCATTTATGGAAACAATGAGAATCCTGACGAGAAGAATTATTCCGATCTTTTAAGTCAGATTCAGGCAAAGAATGTTAAGAACATCACGTTGGAAGGAAATAAAGCCATCGTTGAGCTGAAAAGCGATCCAAATGCAGGTACGAAGATAAAAAGATATACCATATATATACCAGACGTAACATCTTTCATGACACAAATCAATGATCCGATCAGGAATGGAGAGCTGATATTCAAGGCACAAAATCCTCCATCTCCGCCATGGTGGGTCGCAATCCTGCCTACGATAGGATTGATCGTCATCTTTGTATTGTTCTGGGTGTTCTTCCTGCAGCAGTCTCAGGGAGGCGGCGGCAGCCGGGTGATGTCCTTCGGTAAGAGCCGTGCAAAAATGAATACCGATGATAAGAAGAAGGTAACATTTGAGGATGTTGCCGGAGCTGATGAAGAAAAGGAAGAACTGAAGGAAATCGTTGAATTCCTGAAGTCTCCCAAGAAGTTTGTTGAGCTTGGTGCGAGAATTCCGAAGGGCGTTCTGCTTGTGGGACCTCCGGGTACCGGTAAAACTCTTCTCGCGAAGGCTGTATCCGGTGAAGCCGGCGTACCGTTCTTCAGCATCAGCGGTTCTGACTTTGTTGAGATGTTTGTCGGTGTCGGTGCTTCAAGAGTAAGGGATTTATTTGACCAGGCAAAGAAAAATGCGCCCTGTATTGTATTTATAGATGAAATTGATGCGGTAGGCCGTCATAGAGGTGCAGGACTTGGCGGAGGCCATGATGAAAGAGAACAGACATTGAACCAGCTGCTGGTTGAGATGGATGGCTTCGGAATCAATGAAGGCGTTATCATTCTCGCAGCTACCAACAGACCGGATATTCTCGACCCTGCATTGTTGAGACCCGGAAGGTTTGACAGAAGAGTTGTGGTTGGACTGCCGGATATCAAAGGCCGCGAGCAGATCCTCAAGGTTCATGCCAGAGGAAAGCCACTGGGGTCCGATGTTAGAATGGAAGATTTGGCAAGGACTACGCCCGGATTTACAGGCGCCGATCTTGAAAATCTTCTGAATGAGGCGGCTTTGCTTGCAGCTAGAAAGAACAAGCGCCAGATCAATATGGAAGATATCAAGGAAGCAACCTTTAAGGTCATTATGGGACCGGAAAAGAGAAGCAGAGTCATCAATGAAAATGAAAAGAAGCTTACTGCTTACCATGAGGCAGGGCACGCAATCGCTGTCAAGCTGATGTCAACTACGGACAAAGTAGACAGAGTGTCCATTATTCCTGCAGGTATGGCAGGCGGATATACTGCTTATAAGCCGGAAGAAGATAAGACTTACCATACAAAGGCACAGCTGATCGAAAGAATTCTTGTAGCTTTGGGTGGCAGAGCCGCAGAAGAACTGATACTGGGTGAAGTCAGTACAGGTGCTTCCGGTGACTTGAAAACTGCCAATGCGGTTGCAAGAAACATGATTACCAAGTATGGTATGAGTGAAAAGCTCGGAAACCTCATTTTCGGAAATGAGAACGATGAAGTATTCATCGGCAGAGATTTTGCTCAGGCTCGTAACTATAGTGAAGAGGTTGCCGCTGAAATCGATAGGGAAGTTAAACACATCATTGATTCTTCCTACGACAAGATTATCGGTGCACTTAAGGATAATATCGATAAGCTTCACAGAGTCGCACAGGCATTGATGGAAAAAGAAAAACTTGAAGGTGCAGAGTTCGAAGAGATCTTTGCAGGGGCTTAATCCGGAAGTTAAATTGCATATCAAAAATGGAAGGGAGATGGTAACCATCTCCCTTTATTTACTAATGAATTATTTTTATTAAACTATTGACTTTCCTGCGAGGTATCTGCTACAATATTAAAGCGTGCTGAACCTGGTACGAAAAAAACAACATATGGCGGCGTAGCTCAGTTGGCCAGAGCATGCGGTTCATACCCGCAGTGTCGTTGGTTCAAATCCGACCGCCGCTACCACACAAATGCGATGTAGTTATATAGACTGCTGCATCGCATCATATGTGGCCCATTGGTCAAGTGGCCTAAGACACCGCCCTTTCACGGCGGTAACAGGGGTTCGAATCCCCTATGGGTCACCACTCGGGCGCTTAGCTCAGCTGGGAGAGCATCTGCCTTACAAGCAGAGGGTCATAGGTTCGAGCCCTATAGTGCCCACCAAAAAGGATGTAGATTAAAATCTGCATCCTTTTTATTTTATCAAGGGGCTGTTGCAAAACTAACTGAACAAGTTGGTTATGCAACAGCCTTTTTTTGCCTAGAAATAGTAAAATGCGGGTCCCAAAGGACCCGCAAGTGTTGTATAATTATGTATGTGAAAAC
>JAOAAU010000100.1 GCA_026418695.1 Clostridia bacterium | reverse complement strand
GTATAACAGAAGCTGCGCCATCAATCCCTACCTGGTGGAGGGAAAGAAAACCGTAGCCTATGAAATCTGCGAACAGCTTGGTTGGGAAGTACCGGACATTGCTGTAGTGGCAGTTGGAGACGGGTGTTCCATAGCCGGGGTATGGAAGGGCTTTATGGAGTGTTATAAGCTGGGCTTGACCGACAAACTTCCCAGGATTGTCGGAGTCCAAGCGGCAAATTCCAATCCTGTTACCAGAGCCTTTGAAAATAAAACCTTGAGTTTTGATTATAGAAAACCTCAGACCATCGCAGACAGTATTTCTGTCGGGATTCCCCGGAATGGAATTAAGGCTTTAAATGCTGTTAACGAATCCAAGGGTTGGATGATGGATGTTACCGATCAGGAGATTCTGGAGGCCATGAAGATTCTGGCTCAAAAAACAGGCGTTTTTGGAGAGCCGGCAGGGGTCGCAAGCTTTGCCGGTATCCTGAGGATGAAAAAGCAAGAAATTCTGAAAGGGGACGAAAAGATAGTCAGCATTGTCAGCGGCAGCGGACTGAAGGATATCAAGAGTGCGGTTCAGGCGGCCGGAAAGGCGACTGTTATCCAACCATCCATAGACGAAGTAAAAAAAGCCGTGGGTTAGCAAGCTTTAATAATGTATATTTGGAGGAAGTTTATGCTGGATTTCGAACAAATCATGAAAGCAGCCGAAGGCTATAAGCCACAAATCTCAAAGTTCCTGAGGGAACTCATTGCAATACCCAGCGAAAGCACGGAAGAACACGCCGTTGTTCAGCGGGTCAAAGAAGAAATGGAAGCTGCAGGCTTTGACAAGGTGGAAATCGATCCGATGGGGAACGTAATGGGAACCATTGGACATGGGAAGCATCTCATCGCTATGGATGCTCACATTGATACCGTAGGTATCGGAAATATAAGAAACTGGGAATACGACCCCTATCAAGGCTATGAAGATGAGGAGATCATCATTGGCAGGGGTGCCAGCGACCAGACCGGCGGAATGGCTGCCATGGTTTATGCCGGGAAAATCATTAAGGACTTGAAGCTGGAAGACGACTATACCCTGCTGATGGTAGGAACCGTACAGGAAGAGGATTGTGACGGCTTGTGCTGGCAGTATATCATCAAGGAATTGAATCTCCGTCCGGAATTTGTTGTGATCACCGAGCCGACTTCCTGCAATATCTATCGGGGACAGCGCGGGAGAATGGAAATCAAGGTCACAACCCAGGGGATCAGCTGCCATGGATCAGCACCGGAAAGGGGCGTTAATGCGATTTATAAAATGGCACCGATTCTCATGGAATTGCAGGCATTGAATCAAAACCTGATAGCTCATCCTTTCCTGGGAAAGGGAACCCTGACTGTTTCAGAGATCTTTCATACTTCGCCGTCAAGATGCGCTGTTGCCGACAGCTGCAGGATTTCAATCGACAGAAGACTGACGGCAGGAGAAGACAGGGAATATGCCCTCGATCAGATCAGGAAATTGCCTTCAGTAATATCCGCAGAAGCGGAGGTAGCCATGTATGACTACAGTCGGCCATCCTATACGGGATTAACCTATCCGACCGATGCCTACTTTCCTACCTGGTTTATTGAAGAGGAGCATCCTGTTTGTATGACTTTAACAGAAGCCTACCAAGGCCTTTTTAGAAATGACCCGATTCTTGATAAATGGACGTTTTCCACCAATGGGGTTTCCATCATGGGAATGTTCGGAATCCCCTGCATCGGCTTTGGACCGGGACATGAAGACCAAGCCCACGCACCCAATGAAAAGACCTGGAAGTGCGAACTTGTGAAGGCTGCTGCCATGTATGCAGCTATTCCGCTGTTGTATACGAGGAAATATGCAGAAAAGATGCCTGAAGTCACCGAAAACCTTGCAGGAAGATAGCCACTGTTTCTTAAAATACAAAAAGAGGAGGAACCAAACATGCTGCTTGTGGGAAATGGAATTGTTATCACACGGAATGCTGAAAACACAATCATTCAGGATGGGTGTGTAGCGATTGAGGATAACCTGATTAAAGAAGTGGGTACGACAAAGGAGTTACGGGAGAAGTTCAAGGAAGCCGAATTCATTGATGCAGATAAAAAACTGATTATGCCTGGCCTGATCAATCCCCATATGCATTTTTACAGTACCTTCGCAAGAGGCATGTTTCTGAAGGATCCTCCGCCGGCCAACTTTAAGGAGATATTGGAGAGACTGTGGTGGAGACTGGATAAGGTTCTGACCCTCGAAGATGTTTATTACAGCGCCATGGTTCCAATCATTGACTGCATCAAAAATGGGACCACCACGGTTTTTGATCATCATGCCAGTCCCAAGGCTGCCCAGGGCAGCCTGTTCAAAATTGCAGAAGCGACCGGACTTGCAGGTTTACGCTCGTGCCTGTGTTATGAGGTGTCTGACAGAGACGGGGAAGAAATTGCGGATATCGGAATCCGGGAGAATATTGATTTCATCAATTACTGCAAGCACGAAAAGGATCCCCTCATAAAAGGAATGTTCGGACTGCATGCATCCCTGACATTGTCCGATAAAACGCTGGATAAGTGCAGGCGCTTGAATGACGGAACCGGAGCAGGTTTTCATGTCCATACCGCCGAAGGGGTGGAAGATCTGATCGACTGCAGGAACAAATATGGAATGGGCGTGGTGGAAAGGCTGAATTCATGGCAGCTGCTGGGTGAAAAAAGCATTGCGGTTCACTGTGTCCATATTTGTGATAAGGAAGTGGAAATACTCAAGGACACGGGAACGAGTGTGGTGCACAATCCGGAATCCAATATGGGGAATGCCGTAGGAGTTTCACCGGTGCTTGAAATGTTCGAAAAGGGAGTAATCCTCGGACTTGGAACAGACGGTTATACCTCTGACATGTTTGAATCCATGAAGACTGCCAATTGCCTGCATAAGCACGCAAGCAGAAATCCAAGTGCAGCATGGGGAGAGATTCCAACGATGCTGTTTGAGAATAACCGCAAGATAGCAGAACAATATTTTGAGAATGTTGTTGGACAATTAGTTGAGGGCGCTTATGCGGATGTAATTGTAGTAGATTACAATTCGCCAACCAGGCTGTTCAGTGAAAATATAAACAGCCACACCCTTTTCGGTATGACAGGTCGCGCAGTAGAGACCACCATTATTAACGGTCGGATTTTGATGAAAAACAGGAAACTTACAGGGCTGGATGAAGATGAGATTTTCGCCAGAAGCAGAGAACTTGCAGATAAGGTTTGGGAGCGTTTCTGAAAAGGTAAGTGAGGAGGGGGCGTATGAGTGATAGAATGAGGCCGATACCCTTCGGTCAATTGATTCGGTGGATATTGGAAGAATATAAAAAAGAAAGCGCTATTTTTGGTGTTCCGGCGCAAAAGTTCTTTAGTAAATCCAACGGACAAACTTTGAATCTTTTTGGGGATCCACTGGAGAACCCCTTCGGACCTGCTGCAGGGCCCAATACGCAGCTGGCGCAGAATATCATTGCAGCCTATGTTGCAGGATGCCGGTTTTTTGAACTGAAGACGGTACAGACTCTGGATGGCGAAGACCTTCCTGTAGCCAAGCCCTGCATATGGGCAAAAGATGAAGGCTATAATGTGGAGTGGTCGACTGAATTGACTGTTCAGGAGGCATTGAATGAATATGTGAAGGCCTGGTTTGTACTGCATCTGCTGTCCAAGGAATTATCATTGGGCTCAAATCGCGGACTTGTCTTTAATATGAGTGTCGGGTATGACCTGGAAGGAATCAAAACCCAAAAAATCGACCTTTTCATCGAAAGTCTGATGAATGCCTCTGAAACGCAGATTTGGAAAGAATGCAAAGAATTCATTCTGGACCATCTTGAAATGTTCAAAAACATCAGCACGGAATATGTTGAAGACATTTCTCCCCAAGTATGCAAATCCATCACACTGTCAACCCTTCACGGATGTCCGCCTGATGAGATCGAAAGGATTGCAAAATACCTGCTGAAGGATAAAAAACTCAACACCTTTGTCAAGCTGAATCCCACGCTGTTAGGCTACGAATTTGTGAGGGATACACTCAACAGAGCAGGATATGAGGATTTGGCTTTTGATGACCATCATTTCAGGAATGACCTCCAGTATAGCGATGCAGTACCCATGATCTCAAGATTGAAGTCTTATGCGGAGGATTTGAACCTCAACTTCGGGGTAAAACTCACCAATACCTTTCCTGTGAAAATTACAAAAGGGGAACTTCCCGGTGAAGAGATGTATATGTCTGGAAAACCTTTGTATCCGCTTACAATTCATCTTGCCTATCAACTGGCAAAAGAATTTCACGGTGATCTCAGGATCTCTTATTCCGGAGGCGCTGATTTCTTTAACATCAGTGAGATTTTTGAAGCAGGAATTTGGCCGGTTACGCTCGCAACCACCATCCTAAAGCCCGGAGGATACCTAAGACTAAAGCAAATTGCTGACTCTTTTGAGAAAGGATATACGGATTCTGAATTTAAAGGAGTCAATATTGAAAAATTGAAGCTGCTTGCAGAAAAGGCAGTGCAGAAGGGATGTTCCATGAAATCGGTGAATAGAGCGGATAATCCGAAGCTCCACAAAAAAGTACCGCTAACGGATTGCTTTATTGCTCCGTGTTCGGAAGCGTGTCCTATTGGACAGGACATCCCGGAATATGTCCGCCTTACCGGTGATGGAAAATACTTGGAGGCCCTTGAACTGATTGCTGAAAAGAACCCGCTGCCGTTTATTACTGGAACTTTGTGCACCCATCGATGCATGACAAGGTGTACAAGGGTGTTTTATGATGAGGCAGTTGAGATCCGGTCAAACAAACTTCTGGCAGCTCAAACGGGATATGAAGGGTATATGGATAGGGTAAAAGAATCCCCAGTCAACAGTGATATAAAAGCGGCTGTGATTGGCGGTGGTCCTGCAGGACTATCTGCGGCATACTTCCTTAGGAAAAAAGGAATCGATGTGACTGTATTTGATAGAAAGCATAAAATCGGCGGAATTATTGAATGGGTTGCACCCCGCTTCAGGATATCGGAGGAAGCCATCAATCAAGATATGGAGCTGATCCGAAAAACAGGAGTCCAGTTCTGCCTTGGAGCTGATCCTGAGTTTTCTATTGAAGCATTGAAAAAAGTGGGTTTTAAATATATTTTCATCGCCATCGGAGCATGGAAACCGGGACGATTGAAACTCGATTCCTGCGACAGGGAAATCATCAATGTTCTGGATTTTCTTGAGAAATTTAATCAGGACAGGGAACACCTTGAAATCGGTAAAAATATTGCTGTTATTGGCGGCGGTAACTCGGCGATGGATGCTGCCAGAGCTGCAAAAAGAATTGAAAGTGTTGAACATGTTTATTTAGTATATAGAAGGACCAGCAAATATATGCCTGCAAATAGAGAAGAGCTGGAGCTTGCACTGGAAGAGGGGGTAGAACTCAAGGAGCTGTTATTGCCGGTAACCTATAATCAAGGGATATTGAAGTGTCAAAGGATGGAGCTTGGAGCACCGGATTCATCAGGAAGACGGAGCCCGGTTGCAGTACAGGGGAAATTTGTTGAACTGGAAGTGGATAATATCATCGCTGCTGTCGGGGAAAAAGTTGAGCTTGAATTGTTAACCCAAAATGGAATCAAGTTGGATGAGTATGGAAATGTGAAAGTTGATCCCAGAAGCAATGAAACAAGTGTAGACAATGTATTTATCGGAGGCGATGCTCTTAGAGGCCCGGCAACAATTGTTGAGGGAATTGCCGATGGAATGAAATTTGCACAAACAGTGATGGAAAGGGAAAAAACACAGGAGAGTATGGAGTATAACCAGACTGAAAGTTATAATGAAAGCCAACGGATCAGTGAAATCTTAGGCAAAAGGGGAGTACTTCAATACCCTTGCGGCCCTGAGAAAGACCGGTGTCTAGAATGCAGTAAAGTCTGCAATCTCTGCGTTGAAGTGTGTCCAAACAGAGCCAATATTGTTATTCGTTCGGATTATGGGGGTTACCGGTGCCGGAACCAGGTGCTACACATGGACGGCATGTGCAATGAATGCGGAAACTGTGCGATGTTCTGTCCTTATGACAGCGCTCCCTATAGGGAAAAACTCACGCTTTACTGGAGTTTTGAGGATTTTGAAGAAAGCAGGAATGCCGGATTTGTTTTAATCGACGAAACAGTGGGTAAATTTTTAGTGAGGCTGGGAGATAGCGTAGAGGAGATTGCTTTTGACTCTTCTGGAAAATGGACCGGAAGCATTCCAAAAGAAGTTGGCGAATTTATATGGGCTGCGTACAGTGAGTATAAATACCTGTTTTAACAAGCTGCAGGAAGCGTGTATAAAAATAAAATATGTTCAGTCGTTATGAAGGAAATATAGATTGGTGCAAACACGGTTTGACCTGAACACAATATTTTTATATAATTTATATTATATTAGAAATTTGCAGGATCGAATAAGCTGACCTGTTTGTATCAACTCAGAAGGAGAGGCACATTCCTGCAAAAGCACGTCCAAGAATCCATCTTTCTATGTGAATGTTTTCCGATAATCAATGAACATATTGTTTGCATGAGTACATAATATAACGATTGGAGCAATCGATCCATGCCAAAGGTTCTTATAGTAGATGATGCAGCTTTTATGAGAAAATCCATCCGGACGATTCTGGAAAAGAACGGGTTCGAAATCGTCGGTGAAGCAGAAAATGGTGCGGTCGGGCTTGAAAAGTATAAGCAGTTTAAGCCGGATGTGGTGACTATGGATATTACGATGCCTGTCCTCAGCGGGATCGATGCTCTGAAAGCCATCCGTCAGTATGACCCGAAAGCAAAGGTGATCATGGTGTCCGCAATGGGACAGGAGCCGATGATTCGGGAAGCAATATTAACCGGCGCCAAGTCGTTTATTGTTAAACCTTTTAAGGAAATCCAAGTGCTTCAAATCATTAACAAAATCCTGTTAATGTAAAGCTTATAACGCTAGATATTCACTTAAGTTTATTGTTGGGTAAAAAAACAGTCAAGAATCGATAACAGCTCCAGCGGCTCCTCGAATCTTGACTGTCTTTATTTTTTAAGCTTTAAATTGATCAATATGAGAATTATCATGTATGAGAAATAAATTTAGAAATATCAATAGTTTTCAAGTATCGGTCTTTTCATTGAGCTCCCGTCTTTGACGGAATTTCCGAACCTTGATCAGACTGGCGCAGGTATTGCAGCACCACTTTCGGCTATTATTCTTGCTTTCATCGTGGAAAATCCAACGACAATCAGGATTTTCACACCGTTTCATCTGCTTGATCGTACCGTTCGCAATCAATTCTATCAGTGATGTTGTGATTTTACTCAAAACATAATTCCAGTTGTTTTCGATCGGTTTCAGTGAAATCCGATAAGTAGAATCATCCTTTGAGAAAATATAAGTCAGATTAGAGCGTTGAAGATAATGATTGAGGTTATCTATGCACGGCTGCTGAATTTCTCCATTCCTTCCAAACTCTTCAAGAACTCGAACAATAAGGCCTCTCAGGTCATCCAACTGTTTTACCTGTTCTTCAGATATGTCAGAATCGATCGAAAAATCCCAGCGATGCAGAAAGTCTTTGATCCAATGGATATCTTTCAGCGGATCAGAAAAGGGTTTATGAGAAATAGACCAGCGTGTATTTGCAAGCTCGATACAAATAAAGTCCATGGATTCGACCTCCTATAGAAATAGTATAATCTCTCATGTACCGGATCTGCAATGAATTTGTTTTTAAAAATGTTATATGTAACTAACAAAATAAATATTGACAGTTACAAATAGGCCTGATATATTACAGTACAGGAAATACTTTACACTCTAAAAAGGGAGGGGATATCTATGAGTATAACAGCTTCCACTGTTAAAGAGGTTGCATTTGATCTTGGTGCTGACCTGTGTGGCATTGCTCAGATAGAAAGATTTGAAGATGCTCCGGCAGGCTTCCATCCTAAAGATGTACTGCCGGATTGCAGGTCGGTGATCGTATTTGGTGTCAGATTTCTAAAAAGTTCGCTTTATGCAAAATCCACCATACCTTATACAACAGTTCGTAATGAACTTTCTTCCAGATTGAACAGCATTGCGGTGAAATTATCTGAGTACCTGGAAGATCAGGGTACAGCCGCGGTACCCATGAACACCACCGGACCGGATGAATGGGATGAAAAAACTCAAAAACTCAGAGGAATCATTTCACTCAAGCATGCAGCCGTTCAGGCCGGACTCGGAAAGATCGGAAAAAACACCCTTTTAGTAAATGACAAATTCGGAAATATGATTTGGCTCAATGGAGTATTTGTAGCTGAAGCGTTGGAAGCAGATCCGGTAGCGGAATACTCCGGCTGTATTGAAAACTGCAGGTTGTGCTTGAACTCATGTCCGGTAAAAGCATTGGACGGTATCAGTATGGATCAGCAAAAATGCTGGAACCATGCCTTTGGTGAACACAATGGAGGAGAGTGGAGAATCAAGTGCTTTACCTGTCGAAAAATATGTCCCAACGGTTTAGGAATCAAATAAGTCTGGTAAAATGAGCGGGTGAAAATATTTAGACAATATGAAAACTTTATATAATCCACTACAAAAAAAATGCCGATATTTATATTGAAAGAACTTTGTCTGTCGAAAAAATAAGGTGGTGTTATTATGATCCTATCGGAATTAACCACTAGTGACCTGACAAAACTGATATCGTTATTATCCGAAGAAATTGCAGCGCTGGGAGCAAGACTGAAGCTTTATCCTGAAAAGTCGGAAGAAATCATGGAGATTATCCGAAAGAACGAAAGGATTATTGATAAGCTTGAAAAGATGTTTTAAAATCCGACACTTTTTCATAGAGCAAAGAATTGGCAGGACGGATGAAGGCAGTGGTATGAAAAATGCCATTGCTTTTTTGTTGTAGAGAAGTGTTGATTGCTTTGTAATAATTATTTATAATAATCAGAGAAGAATAATGGTGAAATTTGGCTATAAATAAAAAGATTGTCACATAAGATAAAGAGGGGTCAGGTCATGAACCAAAGGAAAAAATATCGAATATCTGCAAGGAAGCTGTTTTTATTTCTTTTAATTGTCAGTATATTACTGACATCTATGATCCAACCGGTGTGGGCTGCAAGCTTGCCGATGGAGGTTCGGGTTGGTCTTTTCTACAGTTCCGGAGCTCAGGATTATTACCATGTAAAATCAGACAAGGGACTAAGAGTCGGTACAATGGTCAATGGGGTCTTTAATTCACTGTTTGAAGAGCCTGCCAATAACATTGTTACCGTTCGCAAGGATATCTATCTTAAGAATGACGAAAATAACTTTCAGGAATATGGATTTGCACAGACCTCATCAAGTTTTGACTACTATCATATTCAATTGGGCGGTAATTACAACAGTCTAGCTGATGCGAAAAACCAAACAAATACATTTCAACAAAGCGGAATTCAAGCTTTCCCGGTTTTTACAGATACATGGCAGGTATGGACCGGTTTTTATTCTGATGCCCAATCGGCGCAATCCGACGTAGAAAGAGTAAAAAGCAAGCTGGGGAATCAATTGGGATATAAGGTGGTATCTCCATCCCAAAAACGAATTGCGGTATTATCCAACAAATACGGAGGTGCTTCGGATTCCTACACTACCTATAAGGTACAGTCCGGAGATTCTTTGAGTAAAATTGCTATCAAATTCGGAATGACGGTAGATGAACTAAAGAGTGTCAATCAGCTGGCTTCTGACCTCATTCGTTCTGAACAGGTTTTAAAAGTAAAAAGTATCGGCTTGAAGGATACAAGAGTAGAATTCATGTTTGAAAGCGGGTCTGGCCAATTGAGAGTACAGCCCATGTCGGCGCCTCACCTGTTTGAACTGAACAGTCAGAGCTACCGTGGGGAAATGGAGTTTAAACGTGTCAGTGGAAGTGATATGACCGCAATCAATGTTCTTAATGTAGATGAATACTTGTATGGGGTAGTTCCTTCAGAAGTAGGCAGTAAGACGGGCACACCTTTTGAAGCAATGAAAGCCCAAGCAGTAGTGTCGAGAACCTATATCCTGAATTCCCTTGGCAGACACGGAAGCATGGGATTTGATCTGTGCACTACGGAACATTGCCAGGTGTATAAGGGAATCAGCGCTGAGACACCCAATACCAATAGTGCAGTGGATGCAACAAAAGGCGAAGTAGTGATGTATAATAATCAACTGGCGCAGGTGTTTTACTCAAGCTCCAATGGAGGAAACACGGAACTGGTCAAAAACGTTTGGAACCCGAAAGTGGATTTACCCTACATTAAAAGCTTTCAGGATAAATATGATCCTGCCGACTCTTGGGAAGTGACGCTGACCGCAGATCAAATCAGAAATCTGACCAAGGACAAAGTGGGAAATATCCTGAATGTTGTAGTTTTAAAGACTTCAGACAGTCAAAGGGTCGTTGAACTCAAGATCCAGGGAGAAAGGGGAGAAATACCCTATTCCAGAGAAGAGTGCCGAACCATCTTCGGATTACCCAGCCAGCTGTTTTCAATTAACGGTAGTTCAAATCCCGTAAACAGTCCCTCCCTCTCATTTAAGTTGAACGGAAAAAGTGTCATGACCAAGGATGGGTTAAAAAGAATCAATCTTCTGGATGAAGCGATCAAGGTGATCAAAGGAGACGGCATCAAGCTGGTCTCAGAAGTACTGAAGGTGGCAGCCCCGCCTGCCAATACAAATACAACTACGACAACGTCTGGAGTATTCAAATTTTCAGGAAAAGGGCGGGGACACGGAATCGGAATGAGCCAAAAAGGAGCAATTTCCATGGCTGGAACAGGTGCTACCTATCGACAGATCCTTGAGTACTATTTCCCGGGAACTGAAATAAAATAAACAAGAGTTTACGGAAAAAGCATCGAAACTGGGATCCAGTCCGATGCTTTTTGTTTATAAATGCAAACATTTTTTTTATATTTAAATACCCGGAATGCCTTCACCTGCATTTTGACACCTAGCCTCTGCTAGGTGGGTGTCCTGCTGAGTGCTTCAGACTTCCTCCGCCGTTGCCTGCAACTGATGCTGCAGGTCGGAATTCGTGTTGAGGCCTGGCTTCTGCTTTCAGACTTTGAACTCCCGAATGTCAATTGTAGGTTCAAAAAAACAGGCTTATCCCGAACATCCCAGGTAAGCTTTACTGCAAGAGCTATTATACCCTGCACCGTGTTTTGATACAACAGGGTGGAATGTTCTTTAGGCCAAGAAGACTGTGTTTTCCTTAACAATTCATCGCTATGCTCTTTTATTTTGAAGGATACTTCTATTTATATCTTGAAAGTAAAACGTTACTTCCAGAATATTGACGCCAAGAGTTGATGAAAATATCAATGAAGCATTATTACAAGAAAAAAGAGCCTCAACGGCTCAATCTGTGACTTTCTTCCCATCGGCTGCTGATTCCCGCAGCCTTTGCCAAAGCTAAGACAAATACGGACATTATGGTTAATACAGCGATAAATAAACCGATCATACAACCATACCTTTCATTTCCGATGTTATTATACCTTATGTTTCAACATCCAAACATATTCCACTGAATATTATGTTATATGAAGCAGGCTCTCTGTCACTAGCCAGCAGCAAAAGTTCTTTTTGACTGATTCCGAACAAAAAAGCATCATCTGTGGTTTGATTTTAAGAAACATATACAGCATTACAACAATGATTAATCCTGCAAATGAGCTTGTATAAGCGTTTTTCACTTATGGAAAATACAATGGTTTTCGATGATTTAATTAAAAAATGAAAGAAAAAAAGGTTTTCAGCTTCAAAGCATGGCTTTCAGCAAATTCATGAATTACATAAAAATTTCACAATAAATATTGAAATAAAGCAAAGAATATTTTCGAAGGATTTGTTGGACCAGGGAAAATACAGTTCGCAATATAAGATGTAAAGGAAATCACCATACCCTGGCAGGAAGGTCAAGCTTTAAAAAATCATTCTTTAGGAGGTAATGAGGATGCCGAACAAAAAAAGAAAAGACAAGCAGAATGAAGAGGGCTGCACAGAGTGTGGATGCGGGAGCTTTTTAACAGAGTTCGCAGAGGAATTTACTGACTATGGGAGCTATAGAAGCTTTGAGAATAACGGTGTAAGGCTCAAGGATGATGCCGGCATGCTCCGTGTCAGCTATGACGGACTGCTGGCAAAGAGCGGTGCAGAACACATCTATGCTGCCGTGAGTTACGGTGATAACACCCGATGGAATCATACCAGTTACCTTCGAATGGATAAAAACGGACAAAACAAGTTCGAAGCAATCCTTCCGATCAGCGGAAACAGGCAGATCAACATTGCTTTTAAGGACTGTGCGAACAATTGGGACAACAATTCCGCTTATAATTACAGCTTCATAGCGCACTAAGCTTAGGGTAGCCGAAAGGCTACCTTATTCCGCTGTGCTTATTATCAATAGAAAAAATAACGTTGCAATGAAATAAACCAGGTACGTAAGTTGCTAAGGAGGCAATAACATGAGTTTTGAAATGCGGGAGACAGTTATTCAACAAACCGATATAGGACCGATCGTAGCAGGGGATATCCTTTGTCTGCCTGTAATGATTGTAAACGTCTGTCTGATAGGAAATAAAGATGAATGGGTACTAGTCGATACAGGGGTGGGAAATTCGGAAGGAAAGATATTGCAAGCTGCAGAAAAAAGTTTTGGTGAGAATAGTCCTCCCAAAGCCATTGTTTTAACCCATGGACACTTTGACCATATCGGGGCAGTGACGGGGTTGATGAAGCGGTGGAATATTCCTGTATATGCTCATGAGAGCGAATTGCCGTATCTTACCGGGAAAGCGGATTATCCACCCCCTGATCCCAGCGTTGGGGGAGGTTTAATGGCTGCGATTTCTCCTGTATATCCCAACCAGGGGATCAATCTGGGAGATCAGGTCATTGCGTTGCCAAGAGACGGAAATATTCCCTTTATGCCGGGATGGCAGTGGATTCATACCCCAGGTCACACGGCGGGCCATATTTCTTTATTCCGGGAAAGAGACCGGGTGTTGATTGCCGGAGATGCGTTTACAACTGTCAAGCAAGAATCAGCGATGGCTGTACTCACGAAAAAACAGGAAGTCCATGGTCCGCCGGCGTATTTCACAACGGACTGGAAGGCAGCCTGGGACTCGGTAAAACAATTGGAAGCATTAAACCCTCAGGTGGTGATCAGCAGCCATGGATTACCATTGTCCGGTGAAAAGCTAACCAATGAACTGAAAGAACTGGCTAGGAATTTTGATAAGCTTGCAATTCCTGATCAAGGAAAATATGTGCAATAAGGAAAAGGAATAATGAATCTAACCGTGATAGGAGACCAGCAAAGGGACAAGGAAGAGTTGTTTGTTGTTGGCTCCTTTTTTGTATCTGAATTAAGAAATCTTCCGAGTTTGCACGTATAATAACTGTAAAAGAATTATGGATTGAGATGAGTTGAGCAAAATGCCGTAATAATGATGCCTCTATTAGAAATCGCATTACCCATTATTTAGGTTATTTGCATTGCCGGATACCTAATCCGCAGAAAGATATAGCTGAGCAAGGATGTGTTCATCAATTATTATGTACATATTAAGCAGGAAAAAGTAACATGGAATAGAATACTATAATGTTATGGAATTATGAGCCATTATTTGAAGCTGTTTGTATCCTTGTGACAAGGTACATTGACCATAGAAAAAAGCTTAATAGGAGGAGACATATGGATATTTTCTTTGAAATCCATCAGGATATTCCCAGGGAAGGACCAGGAAGCAATGAAACCACAAGAAAGGTTTTCAGTATGATTCATGAATTTCCTGAAATACCTAGAATCCTGGATGTGGGGTGTGGCCCCGGCATGCAGACCATCGAGCTTGCAAAATCCACACAAGGTGACATCATAGCATTGGATTTCCATCAACCGTTTTTGGACGTATTAAATAAAAACATTCAGAAAGAACGACTTACTGATAAAGTCAAAACCGTTCATGGTTCCATGTTTGATTTACCCTTTGAAAAAGAATCCTTTAATATGATCTGGTCGGAAGGTGCGATCTATATCATGGGCTTTGAGAAGGGACTGAAAGAGTGGAAGAAATTTTTAAAGCGTAACGGAATCATTGCAGTTTCTGAGATTTCCTGGTTAAAATCTACAGTTCCGGAGGAGCCACTGAAATTTTGGCAAGAAGCTTACCCAGGGATACGCTCGGTCAATGAAAACTTAAAGATCATGGATACATGCGGATATGATACTATTGGGCTTTATATTCTTCCCGAATCGGATTGGTGGGATGGTTATTACGCTCCTTTAACCAAGAGAATCGAAAGATTGCAAGAAAAATATAAGGGAAATAGGGAAGCTGAGAAGCTTTTAAATGATGAAACCAAGGAAATTGAAATATTCAAAAAATATAGCAGCTATTACAGCTATGCATTTTATATTATGCAGGCCAAATAAGGCTGAATGAGAGGGAAGTATGAGTGAGGTTGCATCAGTAAAGAAAAACAAGGGTTGGTTCGTGGTCTCCCTAATTATTATTGCCTATATAGGATTATATGCTTTGAATCTATTAACACCATTGACTTTTAGTGTGGTTCATCATTACAACAATTACATTTCAAGGATTTGGGGCTGGTCAGAACAGGTGGTTGGGCTGAGTGCTCTTGTAATTCTAATATTCAAACGGAAGGATGTTGATTTCAGAGCGATAGGTACAGCAGTGATTCTTGCTTTGATCAACGGCCTGAGCATCTATTTCAGAATCGGTGGCCTTGTGAATGCAATTGAAGAAGGATTTATCATCATTTTCACCTTACTTGCAGGAGTAATTCTGTTTAAAGAGGCAAGTGAATTCAGGATTGCTGTTTTTGAAGGCGGAACGAAAAGGATCCTTGGGTCCATTCTATGGGGGATTGCTTTCAGCCTTCCTTTATGTATTTTGAACAATCTATACTTTTATTTTACGAACGGAATCGTTGAATTTGAGAACATTTTTTCATCTGCCTTTTTTGCATTGAATCCCGGAATATCAGAGGAAATCATCTTTCGGTTCTTTATCATGGCAGTATGTGTGTATTCGTTAAAAGGGACTGCAAGCAAGCGAATGATTTTTTTTATTGCTACCTTCCTTGGGGTTGTTCCACACAGTTTAAACCACTTGCCGGATTTGTTCATGATGAATCCGGGGGCTGCGGTATTTATGCTGGTCGCTACAAGTCTTCTTTTTGGACTGCCGATGGCATGGCTTCAGTGGAAGAGAAATTTGGAAACAGCGATTTCATTTCACTGGTTTATTGATTTCACAAGGTTCTTTTTCGGATTCTAAGCGATCGGAATGATCCTGATTGGGGAGAATGCCAATAACAGCTTATCTCAAAATGGTTAGTAAGGAAATGAACCTCATTTGTTATGATAAAAGGAGAAAGAATGGATAAACAGCCTTTACTGAGTGACCAACTTCGAAAACTCGAGGAAAAGCTTTTGAAACCGGAATTCCGAAAATCTTTAGATGAGCTTGATGCGTTGATCGCAGATGATTTCACTGAGTTTGGAAGTTCAGGCCGGATGTACGACAGGCAGGAAATGATAGATGCACTTCAGGGATCACAGGCTTTTCAAGCGCAGATATTTGATTTCCAGGTAAAATTATTATCAGCGGACGTTGCCTTGGCAACCTACAGGATTGTTCAGCGAAGTGAAGGGGGAAAAAATATAAAATACTCCTTGAGAAGTTCCATCTGGAAGAAAAACAGGGACAAGTGGCAGATTGTTTTTCATCAGGGAACACCTGCAAAAGTTGAATAAGTAAATATTGAGG
The DNA here is from genome assembly GCA_026418695.1 of Clostridia bacterium. Lineage (GTDB taxonomy): Bacteria > Bacillota > Clostridia > Acetivibrionales > JAFADI01 > SKW158. The sequence continues at coordinate 39,955 of JAOAAU010000100.1, read as the reverse complement.
AACATCCTTGAGAATACTAAAAGCATCTTTATGGCATTCAGCAAAGTAATGAAAGCCAAAGTCTAGCTATCCGTCGATAAGGGAATCAACAGGGAGGCAATCAATCATGGTAGACTTACCAAAACCCGGAGAAATAAAATTGGGCCATACCGATCTGAGAAATGTGCTGGAAAACAGGACTAGCATCCGCGACTATTCGAATACTCCGCTTTCCTTGGAGGAACTTTCATATCTGCTCTGGTGTACACGGGGAATCAAGGAGATTCTACCAAATTCCATCACTTTTAGAACCGTTCCCTCTGCAGGTGCCCGTCATGCCTTTGAAACATACCTGCTGATCAACCGTGTTGAAGGAATCGAGCCGGCATTATATAAGTTCTTAGATACGGAGCATAAACTTTCTTTATTCAATGATAGAGAACATATCGCAAAGGACATCACAAAAGCCTGCCTGAATCAGAGATTTGTTCAGGAAAGTGCCGTAACCTTTATCTGGGTTGCCGTTTATTCCAAAATGGCGGAAAGATACCGGGAAAGATCCTATAAATACTTGCATTTGGATGCAGGACATGTCTGCCAGAACTTATACCTTAGCGCTGAATCCATTGGAGCAGGGGTTTGTGCTATCGCTGCATACAATGATGATAAGCTGAACGACCTGCTGGAGCTGGACGGAAAGGAACGATTCGTAATTTATATAGCAACCGCAGGGATGAAGAAATGATTTCCGTCCAACAGATGCTTTAGGAGTTATTGATCCTGAATATGATGAATATTCAATTCATGCTGCAGTGAGGCAAAATCCATCATCCGATTGTCCTTGTCAAAATAACAGGGAACCTGAAGGCCACATTCATTGCATTCAAGAAATTGTTTTGCTTCCTTTTGCTCACGGTTATCAAACATGAAAGGGAGCAGTTCCAATTTGTTTCTGCGTCCGGGAGCATCTCCATCGATGACGTAGGAATATACATAAGTCGCTTCATATTTTAAAGAAAAACTGACACGTTTGCAGGAAGGGCAAACCAAATGAGCAATATTATTCAATCTCATTCTCCTCCTCAAATTTTAATTGGTGTATATGATTAGTCTTCGTTATTAAGAAAGTCACTATACCAAGAATAGAATAAATTTGTGCAAGGTAGTGTTCAATTACGTGATGGTTTTGGGCGAATGGAAAAAGGCCTCGCAATAACGATCGGTTTATTTGAAATAAAGTAGGATATCTGGAGTTTTGTCTGCTATGAGTAGTCTCGTTCACATAAAGCATGGGGTAAGAGATATAGTCCTATATAATTTGAAATAAAAAAGAATAGTAATTTTGTTAGTAAAAAGCAGTTTATCTATGGTGAATTCAGACCAAATATTTCGTCAAGGCACCTAAATAGTGAGTCATTTGTAAAATTGATAGGCTCGTAAAAATAATCAAAATATAACCTTAATTGTCATGATAATAAAAAAAGTCATCACTTAGGTGTGACGACTTTGTAAATTATTTTTTCTAATCTTACTATACCATAAAATATGGAAAATTACAAGTCTTATATTATTGATAATGAAATGGTATTAAATATTAGAGGTGATAATTATATGGAACAAAAAAGTATGACTGCATTAGTAAGTGCATTTTCAAGAGCATATCATTCAATTCAGAATTCTGTAAAAGTATTTGATGATTATTTGGCAAAGGATATTCTCTCTCAGAGTGAATATGAACAAATTGCTAGTAGTATGTCAAAAGGTATCAAGTTCTTCAACCCATCTTTTGAGGGGACAGACGACGAAGCTTTGCGTTGGATTGTAGATAATCAGTTATCTCCTTCACCGCTTGGAAGAGCAGCATTTGCAGAAAGATCTCTTGAAGATGCTGTCAAAATTGGAGCTAAGCAATATCTGATTTTTGCAGCCGGATATGATACATTTGCATATCGTCAGCCAGACTGGGCATCAGGGATTCAAATTTTTGAACTTGATCACATGACTACTGCTTATGACAAGCAAAAACGTGTTCAATCAGTTATATCAGGAATGCCCATAAATCTACATTGTATACCTGTAGATTTTACAGAAGACACTTGGGAAAGAAATTTAACTGGCTATTCAGAATTTGATCAAAATAAAATAAGTTTTTGCAGTTTACTTGGAATAAGTTATTATTTGACTAAGCAAAATTTTACACAGCTGATGAATACAATTTCAGAAATTGTGCCAAAAGGAAGTAGTATTGTTTTTGATTATCCAGATGAGAAGACTTATACCCCAGAAGCAGGAGACCGAGTTAAAAAGCAAATAGCTATGGCCAGCGCAGCGAACGAAAAAATGTTTTCGAGCTACTCTTATTCTGAAATGGAGAAATTATTGACGGATAGCAGTTTCGTGATCTGTGAGCACTTAACTCCGGATGAAATAACAGAGAAGTATTTTAAAACATTTAACCAATCTAATCCAAAGCATCCTATAACCGCCTTTGATAATGTGAATTATTGTTTGGCGATGAAAAAATAAGCAATAGAAAGCCATGATCGTGTATAAATATTCTAAGGAGTTGATATTTTGATAGTTATAAGCCAAGTTGAACTTGATGACTTGGAAGAATTATCCAACCTCTACGAGGAACTTTCCGGGAGTAAAACTGACTCAGGGAAAATGCTAGAAAACTTTAAATGGATGAAGTCTAACCCGGACTACATTGTTCTTGGAGCAAAATACGGTAGGAAACTTGTCGGAACTTTAATGGGGATTATATGTCATGATATTGTTGGAGCGTGCAGGCCTTTTATGGTTATTGAGAATGTTGTTGTTGATTCAAGGATGAGGGGAAAAGGAGTAGGGAAGGAATTGCTATATAAGATTGAAGAAATGGGACGAGAAAGAAATTGTTATTATACAATGTTTGTTTCAAACGCGCAAAGGAAAGAGGCGCATAAATTTTATGAATCTGTAGGTTATTCACTCGATCTTGTGCAAGGATTTAAGAAGTATTTATAAGCGCCGCCTCTGTGGCGGTGTCTGGCTACGCGGACCCGCTGCACTTCAGAGAACAATGATACGGATTTAACCTATAATGTAATGGAGACTCTCAGGTCAGGCCGGAAATGCAAGGTTGCTATTCGCACAAAATAAGAAACTATTTTGTATCGTTTATTGGACGAGTCTCCGGAACTTTAAGTGTTCGTGTTTGTGTGAAACAAATCAAGGGTTTTGAAGCGCGAAAAAATTGGTAATGTAGATCCTCTTTAGCGTTCAATATGGTTTTGATTAAGGGATATAAAAATACAAAACTTGGAGAATGAGTGACTATACTTGGAGAATGAGTAACTATAAATGAACAAATAATTTGAAAAAATTTCAGTACTTCAATTCTTTAAAGGCGGGAAAACTATGTTTGATTATAGTGAGTGAAGTTTTTTCAATATTTCCTTACTATCATCTTAGAAAACTTCATCGATCACTCTGAAATCTATGGCGGCTACCAAATTCGTTACCGATGTATTTGGAGGAGGGATGGAAAATGGATCATGAAATGAGACCTGAAGAGCAAGCGGTGGACAGCCAGAAAGAAAATCAAGAAGCCAACGCAAGGCGTATCGAGGCACTGCTGGAACTCAACAACCGTTATGTGAGAACACAACGGCATCTGGAACAGCATTCCGATATTACCAGACTTGAAAACCTGAAGCACTCACTGAAGATCCAGGAGGAAAGAGAGGCTCGGATGGAAAACCTCAAGAATATCATCACTCAGGGTAAACATAATGAGGTGGACGAGAAGGCCAACTTAAAGAGAAATCTTGAATTCACCGAGCATTACCTGCAGCACCATTCCGCGCACATGGACCAGTTCTCTTTGGAGAAAACTACTGAAAAGCAGGAACACAGACGGGAACAGCTGAAGTTTATGGATTAATTCAGAGGTCCTACAGTGTAAAGCACTGTAGGATTTTCTTTTGCAGGTAATATTGATGGATTACTGGATAACGATGATAATATATGGTACTATAAGATAGCAAAAGGAAAGATAGAAAAATTTGCTGAACAGATCCCGCTGGTTTTTGAATTCCAGAATACCGAATCAAATCAGCATAACATTTCATTTCAAAAGGTGATAAAATGCAAAATACCATTTACATTACCGGTCACAAGAATCCTGATACCGATTCCATCTGTGCGGCCATCGCATATTCCGAGTATAAAAAGAAAAAAGGTTTGGACACAATTCCCCTAAGACTGGGAGAAGTCAATCGGGAGACGCAGTTTGTACTAAAATATTTCGGAGTGGATGTCCCGAGCATTATGATGGATGTCAAGACCCAGGTATCGGATCTTGAGTTTGATGTTGTCAGCCCGGTATCCCCGGATATATCCATAAAAACGGCCTGGTCCATCATGAAGAAAAACAATGTCAAGGTTCTTCCCGTAGCAGACGAGGAGGAAAGACTCATCGGAATTGTAACCCTTTCAGATATCACAAAAAACTATCTGGATACCATGGAGAACAGTATCCTGTCGATCAGCCGGACCCCGCTGGATACCATCATCGAAACCCTGGATGCGAAACTGATCTGCGGACGGGAATCAGATTTCAATACGACCGGAAAAGTAGTCATTGCAGCCATGACTTGTGATTGCATGGACCCGTTTGTTGAAAAAGGCGATATTGTCATTACCGGCAACCGGGAGGACAGTCAGATAAAAAGTATCGAGCTTGGTGCTGCCTGCCTGATTGTTACTTGCGGCGGACAGGTGGAAAAGGAAGTCATCAGCCTGGCTGAGCGCAATAAATGCATCATAATCACAACTCAGCATGATACCTTTAACACCTCCAGACTTATTAATCAGAGCGTCCCTGTAGGCTTTATTATGACCCATCAGGATCTGGTATACTTTGATATCGGTGATTACGTTGAGGATATCCAGGCCAAGATGCTGAAGACCAGATACAGAAGCTACCCGGTAGTGGATGAGCACTATAAAATCAAAGGATTTGTATCCAGATATCATTTGATTTCACAAAGAAGGAAAAAAGTCATTCTGCTGGATCACAATGAGAAATCCCAGACCATTGACGGAATCGAGCAAGCTGAAATATTGGAGATTATTGATCACCACAGGATCGGGGATATTCAGACCATGAACCCGGTATATTTCAAAAATGAGCCGGTAGGAAGCACTTCAACCATTATTGCCAATCAGTATTTCGAAGATGGTATCAAACCCTCCAGGAAGATTGCAGGAATTATGTGTGCCGCTATAATTTCGGATACCATGTATTTCAAATCACCGACCTGTACCCGAATGGATATGGAAATTGCCCAAAAACTATCAAAAATTGCTGATATTGATATGGAAGCGTTCGCATTGATGATGTTTAAAGCCGGGTCAGCACTGGAGGGAAAATCATCAAAGGATATTCTGTATAATGATTTCAAGGACTATCATTTCGGAGAACATAAAATCGGGATCGGACAGATCAACAGCATCGACAGGGATAGTATAGAAAAATACCGGAAAGATTTGATCGACTACATGGAAGAGGTTTGTGACTCCAAAAATTATAGTGTCATGCTTCTTCTGTTAACGGACATATTTAAAGAAGGATCGGAATTGATTTTTGCAGGAAAGAATAAATGGATTATTTCCAAGGCATTTAAAGTAGAAGTAGATGGAGGCTCCACCTTTGTAAAAGGATTGGTTTCAAGAAAGAAACAGGTGGTACCCAATATCGCTTCAGCGATACAGATGAACAGCTAGTGCTTTGGTTTCTGGTAATTCGACAGGAAAGGGTTAACGGGTTGAATGAATGGAAAAAAGAAATCGTCGATGGATCGGTCTACTGATCCTTTTGATAGCAGCACTTATTTTGCTCAACAGCCGTTCATTTTCATTTTTTGCACCGGATGAAATAGATATTGCGGCCAGGCTGAAAGCCAACGATACTCCCGGGACGAATGGTGAAAAATATGTGCTGGAAATGGAAATTACCAAAAACGCATGGGGGAACACTACAATTTATCCATATTTGCCCGGTTTTGGAGCCGTTTCGATCTATGAATCCCAAAACAATACTCCATTAAACAGCCGGGCAAGATTGGACCAGGGAGCAAAGCGTCTGGCGATTAGTAAACTGAAGCAAGAGGACGGAATAGAGGGTGTTACGGAGAATACAGATCTGGAGGCCTTTAGCATTGCCAGCCAAAAAGGAAGCTATCAGTGTAAAATATTTTATTTTGAGCATAACGGTTCCATCCCCATGGACAGGCTATATATCGTTTGTGTACATAAAGAAAAAACTTTATGGAAAGATCTCAGTTGGGCAAAAGTGATTCCGGTAAAGAATGAATTGGGAAAGAGGTAAGCCGAGCCCGAATTAGATATTGAATTTTCTTAATATTTAGCAGATTCAATAAGAATAATTGATATTGAAAGCACACTTTTTATAATGAGTGTGCTTTTCGCTTTTAATACGTGCTGTATTTGACTTAACATTGCAGCGCTTTTTTATTTTCCGAATTTAATCAGTAACTATACTGAAAAAAACATAATTGGAAAAATGTAGTAGACAGTAAATGGAAATTATTGTATAATTATAAACGCTTACAGAGAAATATGTTGTTTTTAAAGGATATTCTAACAAATTATTTATAGAGACGATTTTTGTGGGGGATTTTGACAATGTCAAGATTAAGTCTTGTGGTTGGGGATACAGATGAAGCTTTTCTGGAGAGTGTAGTGGAATACTTTATTTCAAATCACTCAAAGCGGTTTCAGGTCAGTTCTTTTACCAGGCAGCCGAATTTAGTGAGGTATTTGAATGAATGCAGCAGAAAAGTCGATGTTTTGCTGGTAAGTCCCGAGCTATATTCAGAGAATCTGCCTAAGGAAAAAATCAAAACGCTGATTGTGATGACCGGCGGCAGAATGATAGAAGCAGCAGAGCGCTGTGATAGGATCTATAAGTATCAACATGGCGACAAGCTGGCCAATCAGATTCTGCAAATCTATACCGAACGTAACAAGGATGAAGATTTCACAGCCTTGGGAGACAAGCAGGCTAAAGTCTTAGCCTTTGTTTCGCCTTCAGGAGGGAGCGGAACAACGACAACAGCTGTGCGAGCATGCCAGGAAGCAGCGGAAAAGGGGCTAAGTGTATTTTACTTGAATCTTGAAAATGTCCCTTCCACCGCAAACTATTTTCCATGTGATGATACGCAAAATCTTTCCAATGTTCTCTTTTACATCAAAGAAAAAAGTAAAAACCTTGGATTGAGGATTGAAGCAGCAAGAAAAACTGTGGATAAAAATATTCATTATTTTTCACCGCAGGAAAATCTGTCGGATTTGGAAGAAATGTCACCAGAAGAGTTGACGGCATTGATTCGCCAGCTGCGTTCTTCCAATCAATATGACGTCATCATTGTTGATCTATCCCCGGGATTAAGCAAGCAGAATTTGTCTGTAATGAAGGAGTGTGATGATTTGCTGCTAATAACCGCTGCTGATTCACCCAGCTGTATGAAATTGAATGTTTTCGAAAAAGAATTGCGGTTACAGTCCCAAAAAGGCACAAATCTTCTAGATCAATGCAAAATCATTATTAACAGGGGGAATCCTTGTATGCATAATTCTCAGTCAAACAGGACGTTTATGGGGAAAACTCCTTCAGCGACCCTCCCTGAGATTCCGTTCATTTCGAATTTAACCGGTCTATCAACAGGAAACGGTGCCGCGGTTCAATATAAAACGCAGTTGAGGCAGCTTCTGGATGAACTTTTATATGTGATCTGATCAGGAAAAAGAGGTAGAAATAATGAACATTGCAGACAAGGAGAACATCTTAAGAGAAATCAAACAGTTGGTAAGTGACAGTATTGACCTGAGTAGGGATGTCCCGGATGAAGAGATCCGGGAATTAATTACCGGGATCGTGCTTGAAAAGTCAAGACAGCAATCCATGTCGGTTACGGAAAAACATGAACTTGTAGAAACTGTTTTTAATTCCATGCGGAGGCTGGATATTCTGCAGCCCATCCTTGAGGACAAAACCGTAACCGAAATCATGATCAATGGACCAGAAAATATTTTCATTGAGAGAGAAGGAAGAACATTTCAGCTGGATACAAGGTTTGAAAGCCGTGAAAAGCTGGAGGATGTGATTCAATCGATCGTGGCAAAGGTCAACAGAACGGTCAATGAATCTTCTCCGATTGTGGATGCCCGTTTGAAGGACGGGTCCCGTGTCAATGTGGTTTTACCTCCTATTGCACTCAATGGTCCGATCATGACAATTAGAAAATTTCCTGAAAGGCCGATGACGGTAGAACAGTTGATCCGGTATGAATCACTTACGGAAGAAGCGGCGGAGTTTCTGCATCGACTGATCCTTGCAAAATTCAATATCTTTATTTGCGGGGGAACAGGGTCTGGAAAGACTACTTTTTTAAATGCCTTGTCCAACTTTATCCCAGAGGATGAAAGAATCATTACCATTGAGGATTCAGCGGAACTTCAGATCCATAGCGTAAAAAACATTGTTCGAATGGAAACGCGAAATGCAAATATGGAAGGGAGAGGCGCCGTTACGATCCGTGATCTGATTAAGTCCTCACTCAGAATGCGGCCTGAAAGAATTATTGTTGGAGAAGTGCGCGGTGCGGAAGCACTGGACATGCTTCAAGCCATGAATACAGGCCACGATGGTTCACTTTCCACCGGACATGCCAATTCTACGGCAGACATGCTGAGCAGACTTGAAACAATGGTATTAAGCGGCGCTGTGCTTCCGTTGGAAGCGATCCGCCAGCAGATTGCATCCGCAATTGACATCCTAATACACCTTTCCCGGTTGAGGGATAAATCCAGAAGAACCATGGAGATTTCTGAGATCCTGGGATATAAGGATGGTGTGATCCAATTGAATCCACTTTTTCTTTTTGAGGAAGAGGGGAATGGTGAGGAGCAGCAGGTTATTGGTTCCTTGAAAAGAACAGGGAATGAAATGGTACACCGGTTAAAATTTAAGCTGGCTGGAATCTCAGATAGGATTTAGGGGTGAAAAATCATGAAATTGGATTTCATAGGAAAAAAAGATCGGGAAACGAATAAGCTTCAACTGAAAAAGGCTTATGGATCTAGTGACTATAACGCCTACATCATGTCGGTAAGAGAAAAATTAATTTATATCACTGCAGCTGCTGCAGTGAGTTATGCGATTGGATTTGTATTTTACCACAGCCATTTACTTTCGCTGATGCTATGCCCATTTGCTTTAGGATACCCTAAAATCAGAACGCTGGAGATTATTGAAAAAAGAAAGAGCAAATTGAACTTTCAGTTTAAGGATATGATTTATTCCCTTTCGTCCTCGCTGACCGCAGGAAAATCCGTAGAATCCGCTTTTAGAGATGTATTGAAAGATTTAGCGATTCTGTACCCTGATCGAGAAACAGATATTATTATAGAGGTGGAAACCATCTTAAGAAAGATTGAAATGAACGAGACCGTCGAATCTGCATTGGCTGACTTCGCGGCCCGATCCCACCTGGAGGATATTGAAAACTTTGCGGATGTATTTTATACCTGTAAAAGAACCGGAGGCAATATTATTGAAATTATCCGAAACACCTCCAGTATTATCAGTGACAAGATTGAAATTAGGAATGACATCGATACTCTGCTGGCAGCAAGAAAATTTGAGCAAAAGGTGCTGAATGTGATGCCGGTGCTCATGGTCGTACTGCTGTCATTTAGCGCTGCAGATTATATTGCACCGATTTTCAATACCTGGACTGGCAGGGTGGCCATGACAATATCGATTTCGTTATTGGTTGCTGCATTCTTTATTTCAAGGAAGATTATGGATATCAAGATATAAAAGAAGGTTGAGGTTAACATGATCATTGCCCTATTGCTGTTCATCGTGATTATTGCAGAAACTGGACTTTTCCTTGCTTCGAAAGGGAAATATGAAGAGTTTACTGCTCCGCTTGATAAGAAGGATTATCCGTTAAAGTCACTGATTCCAATGGGCCTTTATGTCCTTGAAAAGGTGAAGTGCCGGTACAAGACCAAATATGATCAAAATCTTTTGAGGAAGATTTCGGAAGTATCCGGAGCAAAATATTCTTTGTATTATCTGCAAATCCACTGGGCGAACCGGATTGCTTTTCTGCTTGCTGGATTGTTGGTTGTCCTGACGATAGGAAGCCTATTAATGCTCCCTCAGAAAGCAGCAAACCATGTCCCGGGGATTCCGCTGCAAAACGGGACAAACTTACAAAGACCGGACTTTGGTGACGGAGATAAGGAAATTCAGGTAGAAGCTTTGATCAAAAGAGGAAAAATCGAAGCTGTTGAGGAGTTTACAGTGCCGGTCAGTGAAATGCCTCCGGAAACCGAGGATGAAAAGGCGCTGGCAGTTGTAAAGGAGCAGCTGAGTGAAGAAATAATCAAAGGAAAAAACAAGGATCTGCTGAACATTACTGAACCGCTGGATCTACCTACAGATGATAAAGAAATCGGAGATCAAGGAGTCCGTATAAGATGGGAAGCTTCCATTCCGGACCGGATATCTCCGGACGGAAGAGTAAAAAGACCTCCTTTTGGAAGTGAAAGCCCCAGCTTCTTTATCCGCGCCATCTTGACCAGGGGAGCTGCGAAACCCATCATGAAATACTTTAAGGTAAACGTATTGCCCTCAGATATCCCTAAAACCGATGAACAGGCAGTGCAAGCTGCAAAAAATGAGATATCCAAACTGCTCGAAGATAAAGGGAAAGGCTTGAAAACAGAAAACCGGAAACTGCAGCTGCCCACAAACATTGAAAAACTCCTGGGAGTCACTATTCAGTGGTTTGATCAAAAGCAGGAAAAGGATCAAACTGGCGTGATTTTTTCTATATTTGGATTGGTTATTCTATGCTTGATTTCTTTTGCCATGGATAGCAAACTCAATCAACAGGTAAGAGAAAGAAGACTGCTTCTTCAACTGGATTTTCCGGATTTCCTAAACAAGCTGACCTTGTTGATCAACGCGGGGATGACTGTTAATAGGGCGTGGGAGAAAATAGTAAAGGACAATAAAAAGGATAGGCCATTATACCAGGAATTGAGTCTGACATTTTCCGAGATTCAATCAGGAAAGTCGGAGGCCTATGCTTACGAAGACTTTGCAAAACGCTGCGGTATTCCGCAAATCACCAAGTTTACTGCAATCATTGTACAGAATATGAAGAAGGGAAGTTCTGAATTGGTCAGCATCCTGAAGTTTCAGGCCAATGAATGCTGGGAAATGAGGAAAAATGCTGCGAAAAGACTTGGGGAAGAAGCAGGAACCAAAATGCTTCTGCCAATGATGATCATGTTCATAGCCGTCCTGATCATCGTTGCACTTCCGGCAGTCATGGCCATGCAAACAGTTTAGGAAAGCAGCTGGTGAAGGGGGGTGAAGAAATGCTTAATACATTCAAGCGGTTTTTAAAGGAAGAGGATGGTTTGGGAACTGTTGAAATTGTCATTATCATTGCGGTACTGGTAGGGATCGCTTTGATCTTTAGGAATGCCATCTTTTCGTTTGCGAAGAACCTTATCAGCAAGATGTTCCCTAAAGCATCTCCGGATGATAACTCAGCTTGGACACCGACAACGTAAATTGTAAGGCCTTTTGAGAAAATATTGAGATAGCATTGTTCAATAGAGGAGTTGATAAAGGGATTTGGCTTCTCTATTGGCAGATCCTAAAGGAGATTTTGATCTGTTTTGAGTAGCAGCGTTTTTAGTGGATTGAATAATAATCTAAAAAACAGTAATCGGGGAAGTTTTACCATAGAAGGCGCCTTGGTGATTTCAGCAGTGTTATTGGTGCTGTGCCTGTTGATTTTTTCATTCATGTTTTTATATCAGAAGGCAGTCCTTACAAAGACAGCTTCCTATGTTGCACAGCAGGGTGCAGAAATCTGGGCGGACAGCCGGAAGGTGGTAGAAAACGGGCATTATGACTCAACCCAGAGCAGAGACGGTTTATATTATCACATTTTTGATGACAGTCTGCTGAGTCACAGAAAGTCGACTGAAAAGATCAATTCTTCCGGAGATATTGATGTCTTGGTGAAGAAATATAAGTCTGTGGGCAGGGAGCAAATCCAGGAAAAGAAGTTTGCTGAAATTAAAAGAGGAATTTGCATTGAGTTGAAAAGGGCTCTTTTAAAACCTGAACTGACTGAAGTGACGATCAACTTCAGCAATCAGCTCATTCAGCGCAAAATTGAGGTGAATCTGAAGCAGGAGATAAAAATTCCCCTGGGGCAATTGAACCGCTTTTTTGGAGGAAAATCCACATTGACGGTCCAAGGAAAAGGGATAGGGACAGTAGCAGAGCCGGCTGAATATATCCGAAATGTTGATCTGGGAATTGAGTACGCTTCCAGGGCTGGGGCGGTAACGGATATTGGAGGAATCATTGACTTAATCAAAGGCAGGGTTGGAGGAAAGTAAGTGAAAAGGGAAAGGATGAAGCAACAGAAAAATAAAGGGGCGATTACCGTATTCCTGTCCATCATCTTTATGGCACTTATGCTGTTGACCGGACTGCTGGCAGATGCTGCAAGGATTGCAACAGCAGAAAGGAAAGTGCAAAGTTCCCTGAATACAGCAGTAAGGTCCGCTCTTGCCGGCTATGATGAGGATCTGATCGGCGGATATGGGATCTATGGCTTGGATACCCAATCCGGAGAACCGGCTGTAAAAAGTGAGGTAATCAATTACTTTAATGCGAACATAAAAGAAAGACATCAAGGCCTCCGGTTTATTGATTATGATGTTAAAGATGGCAGCATTCAGGTCACCGGAATGGGAAACCTTCTGAATAAAGAGATCTACAAGCGGCAAATCATGGAGTACATGAAGTATAAAGCCCCATTGACCATCACTGAAAATGTAATTGATAAATTTAAAAAGGCGAAGCTGGGAGAGAAAGTCGATTTCAGTGAAAAGGAAAAAAATGCCAGGGAGGCTGGTAGAAGGGTAAAAGAAAGCGTTTCAAAACTCAACCGAACCGTAGGGAAAATTGCATCCAACCTGGGTAAGGCTGCAATCAAGGATTTTAAAGATAAGGTTATCAAGCAGGTCAAGGATGATCCACAAGGAGTGCTAGAGGAAGTAAAAGATCTTCTGGATAAGTCCAAGGATGCGAAGAGCAGTGTTAATGCGATCAAAGGGGAATTAGACACCTATAGAAATTCAAAAGCGGATGCAGACCGGATCGCAGATAATGTCGGCGCAGTCCGTACTGCCGGTGAGTTTGAAAACTCTGCCAGTGACTTGGATCGGCTTGAGAAAGTTTTGGAAAGTAATATTGAACATTTGAGTCAGGCTTATGAGGAATTGAAAGAAAAAAAGCTGCAGTTTGATGAGCTGAAAGAAGAACTGGACAGCCTTAAAAGTCAGGGAGCGAGTCCAGCCTCCATCAGTGCAAAACAAGCAGAAATCGACCAGAAAATAGGAGAAATGCAGACAGTAATCAGCAACCTGCAAGCAGAGGAACCCGGGCAAATATCCTTAGGGTCTGGAACTGGAAGTGATGCAAGTGAACCTCATCAGGAGGACAAAAATGATAGTAAGGGATTTTTCAAGAAACTAAAAATTGAATTTGAAAGCAAGCTGATGCTGAAGGCTCTAAAGGATGAATGGCTGATTCCGGCGGAGGAATTTAAGAATGCTGAGAAGACAGATGCTGAAAGGTTCAGGAATATGGACGAAAGCATGAAGGAACTTGACCGCTTGTCGGATGAGGAGGTCGCAGAGCAGCAGAACAAAAATATTCTTGACTTTATCAAGGAATTCTTCAACATGCTGAATGATGCAGCAGCCAACGCTATAGAGAATGTTTATATTACAGAATACGTTATGGATAAGTATACCTTTGTTACTTCACAGACAGAGCGAGGGCATTATTTCAATAAGGGTGAGGTTGAATATATCCTGTACGGGCTGGACACGGAAGCTAAGAATGTAGCCGCCGTCATGGGACAGACCTGGTTTTTAAGATTTGGTATCGATACTTTGGATTTTTTCCTCACCAGTAAAATTCCCCATCCTGTCGCAAGGTTGGTTTGGGCACTGATTGAAGGAGCTACACAGTCCTTCATTGATATGTACGACATGTATAAGGGGGATGAGGTCTATGTATGCCCGAGCGCCAAAAAGTTTTCAATTCCTGTAAAGGTAAGCTATTCGGATCATCTCCGGATATTTTTGCTGCTTAAATCGGAGGACACCAAGCTGAACAGGATGAGGCAACTCATGCAGATCAATATTATGCAAAAAGAGAAGGAAGTAAACAAAGACTTCAGACTAAAGAACTGCAATACCTTGCTTCAAGCCAGAGTGGAGGTCAGCATCAACCTGTGGTTCCTTCCGTTGTTTCAAACGGATAAATTCGGCTTGGAGCAGTTTAAGGGAGGAAGGTACATCATCAGAAAGGAAACAACCATAGGGTATTAGGTTGGTTTGTATGAGCAAATTGAGATGGAATTGCAAAGGTGCACTCACAGTGGAAGCGTGTATAGCTCTGCCCGTATTCCTGGGATTCTTTCTGCTTCTGCTGTTTTTGATCAAGATTTCCTGTATGAATATTCTGTTAGATCATGCTGTTAATGAAACAGCCAAACAAATTGCGACATCGGCCTATCCTATTTCTTTTGTCAATGAATATGAAGATAAGATCATTGAAGAATACGGGGCAGAAAAGGTCCGTTCTCTGAAGGACGGGATTCAAGGCATTGCTTTCGATACAGCAAAGGAAATCAAGCAAAATGTCCTTGGGGAAGTACTTTCGGGGAAAGCGGGAAAAGATACGGTCAACACCCTGTTGAAATCCGCAGGAAGCAGCTTGAAAAAAGGGATAGGCGGAACTCTGGCAGGTTTGCTCAAGGACTCCTACTGGCAGCTGAAGGATCAGGGGAAGTATTCTATCGTTCAAAATTCGATGGGGAAATTTCTTGAGGAGAGTCTGATTGACAGCAAGGAACTAAGACTGAGGTTGGTCGAATTTCCTCAGGGGGACCAGGAGTTTGAAGCCTGCAAGAATAGTAATGATTACAACGCGACCGGTCTGCGGCCAGGTAAGGATTTTGGCAAGGATGATGTCGTAATTCAGCTCGAATACCGATATGAATTTACATTTCCTGTCTTCGGGAAAAAACAGATATTGTTCAGACACACAGCGATCGAAAAGGGATGGCTGCACGGAAGTAACGGAGTATATACCGAAAAAAAGGAAGGTTTGGAGCTCGAGGATTTAGGAAAGACTGAAGAAACCGTATATGTCACTAGGACCGGAGAGAAATATCATAAGAAAGGCTGCCGGTACCTGAGCAGGAGTAAAATCCCAATAAATCTGGAGGATGCAGTGGATCAGGGATACGTTGCCTGTAAGGTATGCAAGCCCTAAGGACAAGGATAAATGGTTGATACCTTCTTATGATGAGCAGCTCATAATTCATAATTTCCATTAAACCAAGCGGTGCGAATTTCCTCGATAATGTCATGAATTTATTTGGATTTAATGTACATTATCGGTATAGAACTGAGAAGGAAAGAATGTGTGAATAAAAAAGGTAGAGGTTACAAGATGGAGTGGTTTTTAGCAGCGTTGATTGGATTTGCAGCAGGCTGCATCATCATTGTTTTTGCGGGACCAAAACAGGATGGTGAAAATGTTTGGAAATGGCATATCGTGTCCTGCTTTAAAAGAATGAGAAATATTTTGATGGTTATTTTCAGTACAGTCGTGTTCAGCTTTCTTTATCACAAGTACGGATGGAGTTGGGCTGCAGCAAGTTACGGTCTTTTGGTTGTCCTTCTTGGGACTGCCGTGATCTTTGATATTCAACAGAAAATCATTCCGGAGAGACTGATCTTAGGGGGGATACTGCTGGGAACAGGCTTGCTCTTTGTAAACCCGGAATTGACATATATCAATGCGATTTTAGGTGCAATCGTGGTTGGTGGCGCTTTATGGCTGGTTTCTGTTATTTCGAAAGGGGCCTTGGGATTGGGAGATGCCAAACTAATGGGGTGTACAGGTCTATTCCTTGGAATGGAAAGGAATCTGTCTTCCTTAGCAATAGCAGTTGTTCTCAGCGGCCTGGTGGGGGCAGCGTTGCTGATTAAAAGTACAACCAATAAAAGGAGGGAAATCCCTTTTGCACCATTTATTCTTGCAGGTGTTCTGATATCAATTCTTTAAGAAACGGTATAGGTGATAGTGAAAAGATTGAAAGTAAGATCATGGGGGGATAAAGTCTTATGACATGCGCAGTACAGGAACGGTTTAAATACAATTTCGAAAGCAGCGCGACGGCCAGCTATTTAATCATAGAAGCGGATGCAGCAGAAAAAATTGAGCAGTACCAGATCGAAATGATTGTAAATAACCCATCTACGGGAATACTACCCATGGATGTAAGGTATAAGGACGAAATAATCAAGTTTTACTATAATATTACCTCCAAACTGGTGCTTTCTCAGTTCTTTAAAAGAAAGAAGCTGACCAGAAATGAGTTTATTACCATATTGAATCATATCGTATCTACAGTTTTAGATGCCAAGAGCTATTTCCTGTATGAAAAATGCTTTGTCCTCGACGAGGATCATATATTCATCAATCCAGGTACCCTGGAAGTTTCACTGGTTTATCTGCCGATCAGGTTTGAGGGAGAGCTGCTTTCGGATTTTAGAGGCTTTCTCATGAAGCTGATCATGGAAACAGCAAACATTGACGAGAATAGCAGCGACAATTTTCTGCAGAGAATCATTGGATATTTGAAGGAAGAGAGCTATACCTTGATAGAGTTTAAGAAGCTGCTGGATGATTTAAAAAACAATCGATCCTTCACTAAGCTTCATTCACCATCTCCGATGCATTCTGTACAGACACCCGGACAAGATCAATCTGAATTACCTGTATATAAAAAAATGCAAATTGAAGACAAAGTCCGGCGATATACCCGGGTACCAGCTTCAAGCATAGACCAAAGCAATTCCAATGAAGAGATTGTATCCATCAAGTCATTGAGTATTCCAAAACAGGAAATGGGTCCGATTCCTGAAGGGAAGAAGCCTGCCGGCGGGTTGAAAGAACCTTCAGTTCAAAGCGATACAGTGATGAAATATAAAACAAGTACGATTCTTATGGGGTGCTTATCACAAGTAATTATTCTCATTCTGATCTTTCTCTGCTCGGATGTTTTAAAATCTCTGGGGGATGATCTTGTCACGACCTATATCGGAGTATCCATAGCAGTGCTGGCAGGAGACTACTTTCTATTTAAAAAACTTTTTGATAAAAAGAATCGGATTCCTGTGACCAATACTGCCACAAGCGATCAGGAAGTGAATATCTTTGGTGAAATAAAAGCTGCTGATTTTGCTAAAAGGGAAATAAGAAATATTTATCATCGTCAAGAAAGACAGGCAGATCATTTTCTCACGGAAAGCAATGATGAAATTATTGAAACACCGTCGATCCCTCTGGAGGGACTCAATATAGAAGAAACCTCCTTCCTGGGGTTAGCCCAGGAAAAAACGCCCTGTCTTCGCAGTATGAAGGATGGGATGATAGAAGACATCAGTATTAACAAGGAAAGCTTTTATCTGGGGAGAATGAAAGGCGAAGTGGATTATGCCATTGAGAATCATACCGTGAGCAAGGTCCATGCAGAATTGATCTCTCGGGAAGATGGCATTTATTTGAAGGATTTGAATTCCAAAAACGGTACCTATGTCAACGGGGAAAGGATTCAAAGCAACAAGGAAATTCTTTTAAAAAACAATGACAAGGTCACCTTGGCAAACAGCAGTTATCAATTCATGATGCCGGAGTTAAGCAAATGAGAAAAAGAATTTTTGATATCGGTGCGTTAAGTGATATAGGCTTTGTAAAAAAAACAAATCAGGACAGTATTCTGGTGAAAATCGGTGAGGACAAGACCGGAGAATTCGGACTGTTTGTTGTCGCCGACGGAATGGGAGGACTTTCCTACGGAGATGTAGCCAGCAGAATCATTATTGACGAATTCAAGAAGTGGTGGGATGGAAGGTTGAGATCTGTGATTTGCAATGATCGGGTCAGTGCAGATTCCATAATAAAAGATCTGGAAAGGTTGATCATCATGATCAATCTAAAGATCATTGATTACGGGAAAAGCGTAAAAAGTAAGGTAGGATCAACCTTGTCCATGCTTTTTATCTATAGGAACACCTATATTGTGCTGCATATCGGTGACAGCCGGATCTATAAAGTCAATCAAGTGGTTCATCAAATCACGGAGGATCATTCCTGGGCTGCGCAGCTTCTGAAGGAAGGAAAGCTGTCAAGTCAGGAAGCCCGGAATTTTGTTGGCAAAAATATGCTGACGCGATGTATGGGGGTAGAAGAAAAAATAGAAATATTCAAAGCTGCCAGAAAGGTCAAAAAAGGGGATTGTTTTCTGGTTTGCAGCGATGGGTTCCATAATCTCATCTCAGAGGAAGAGATGTTGGAAACAATCGCACAATGCAGTGCGGGAAAGGAAAGGGTACTTCAAGGTGCAGTCCGGGGCCTTTTTAAAACAGTGAAGAAAAGGGGAGCCTATGACAATATCTCTGCTATTGCTGTACAGCCATATTACCAAAACTACTTTAAAATTTTTGGGCAACGGGCAGAACGGGTTTTCCGCAGTGTAAAGGCGAGTTGTCGAAAAGTATGCCGGATCCTGGATTGAAGGAGACTTGTGATGAATGAACAGGGGATAAGAATTATTGAAGTTATGATGCTTTTGATTTTGTCGGTATGGAGCGACACTAAGGATTTCAAAGTAAGAAATTCCATAACATTTTCTGCTGCATTTGTAGGAATAATAACATGCTTTATTGTTGAAGGTCCGAACGGACTTTTTCAATCCATTCAGGGGATGATGATACCGTTAGCGTTGCTATTTACTCTTTACCTGCTTAGAATGTTGGGCGCAGGAGACATCAAGCTTTTTGGCGCCATTGGCGCTATTATGGGAACAGGTTTTGTCCTGAAT
This sequence comes from Clostridia bacterium, assembly GCA_026418695.1. Lineage (GTDB taxonomy): Bacteria > Bacillota > Clostridia > Acetivibrionales > JAFADI01 > SKW158. The sequence goes on along the minus strand of JAOAAU010000100.1, from coordinate 20,891 downwards.
GCCATCACATGTTCTTTTTTATTTGGAGGCACATTAAGCATTGCAATTATTGCAATGCGTAAAAACGGGAAGCAAAGGTTTATTCACTTGTACTGTTATTTAAAGGCTTGCTTCTTGTCGATGAAACTACTAGAGTATCAGGATTTCCAGAAAGAGCGGGATGGAGTTTTCAGGTTTTCTTATGCCATTGCAGGAGGAACCCTCCTCGCATTTGGCTTTGCTGCTTATAAGATTGAATTGCTTCCTTTTCTATAAGCGGAACGACTGCTTTTCCATCCCGGATTCTTCTATTCTAAAACTGTTTTAACGTATTCCCATAAGACATCACAGAGTTCTTTTTTCTCGTAGTCCGAACCATAATTACGGACGTCAAAGGTTGTTTTGCCGATTTCACATCCTACATCGTGAATGCCGGCAGCCAGATAAAAATCTCCATATCCGAAGCCCTTCTTTTCGAGGATTTCAATCATTTGCCCAATGGTAAGCAGCGGCAGGCAGTCTTCCTTATTGAAGGCTGTCGGGCGGGTATAGCCAAATTCTATATCGCCTTCCTCAAAATCCAGTTCTGCCATGGCTTCGTCTACTTCATCCATTTCAGAGTCTTTTAAAGGAGCGGAGAATTGATCTACAGCATCACTGAAACGATTGGCGGTTGGAAAAGCAAAATCGTCTACCTTCACAGAAGAGCCTGAAGAGAGAAGATTATCACTGCGGTTGGATGGCGTATAGGGAACTTCATGTTCCTCACTGTTGGAAGGTGTCGTTGAATCATTATCATTTTGAGATTCAATGTACTTTATATCATGAAGGATCATACTGGTTTTGTTATAGAGCTGAATGCCTCCGATTACAAAAATGATATGCTCATACTCTTCCTCTTCCACATCGGTACATACTGTTGCAACAGCTGCATCAAAAACGGAAGGAATCCAGAGATCATTGAGCTGCTGTTTTTTGTCTTCGTCAAGCTCTGCAAGGTCTTTCCAGGTTATTCTCTGTTTCATCGAAAATCAATCCATCCTTTCAATGGGATTTTGCAGGAAATATGTTATGATATTCATGTCCATTATATTTCATGGAGGATTTGATTACAATAAAATACTTGGATAAAAAACAGGAGATATTGATATGATTTTAATGCAGGCATTCTATTGGGATTGCCCTCAAAATGAGAATAAAGCAGGACAGTGGTGGAACTATATCCGAAGCAAAATTCCAAACCTCTCTTCCAACGGTATTACAACCCTATGGCTTCCTCCATCGGCAAAAGGCGGTCATACCAACTGTATGGGATATGCCCCCTATGACTATTATGATCAGGGTGAATTCGATCAAAGGGGTGGTATCAAGACCTGGTTTGGATCAAAGGATGAACTCAAAGAGTTGATCAGAACCGCCCATGATCATAACATGACTGTGCTCGCGGATATGGTATTGAACCATTGTGATATCGGTGATGAAGCTGAATTTAACCCCATCAGCAATAAACTGCTGTATACAAGATATTACCCGAAATCAGGGAAATTCAAGAGGGATTGGACCTACTTCCACCCCTGTGAATACGATGAAGGAGATCACGGAGCCTTTTACGGGGACCTGGAAGGGTATTGGCTTCCGGACCTCTGTCACGACAACCCGTATACTTATCTTGAAATCATGGAATATATCCGTTGGCTCAGGGATGATAAAAATGGGATCGGTTATGACGGATTCCGGTATGATGCTGTCAAATACTATGACTCCTGGATTGTCGAGAGTATTCAGGATTGGCAGAAGTGTTTCGGAGTTGTAGAGTTCTGGGACGGAGATAAAAACCACATCAAGGATTATCTGAATTACATCGGATGGAGTGCCTCTGCCTTTGATTATCCGCTGTTTTATACATTAAACTGCATGTGCAGCAATGACGATTTTGATATGAGAAATATTTGGGGGAACGGATTGATATTTGATCTGCCGATGAGATCTGTTACTTTCTGCGAAAACCATGATACGGAGAGGATTGTGCCCATCATCCGTGATAAACTGCTTGCTTATGCATACATATTAACCCACGAAGGGGTACCGTGCATATTCTGGAGGGATTATTACAATTATGAATTGGGGATGGAAGAAACTCCACATGGATTAGAGCAATTGAGCCGGATTAACAGGGATTATGCAGGCGGTACCACCAGCCTGCTTTATTGCGACAAGAATCTCTACATTGCGCAAAGAAACGGGTCCGAGGGAAAACCCGGTTTGGTGATCGCCCTCAATAATTCTTATGAATGGCGAGGTTCTCCGGTTAAGACTCAATGGTCAAGTACCAGGATGAAGTGTGAAAGCTGGTGGGGAAGAGATCTGAACAAGCCGGAGGACAAACTTGCAAACGATGAAGGCTTCGTTGACTTTTATGCCCCACCAAGGGGATTTGCAGTTTATATACCGGAAGTTTGACCAAATTCAATCGTGTAAAAAGATACGTGCCCCGAAGCAGAATTTGACTCCAGGATCGGGGCACAACATTTAGACAGTGTATTTTAACATTTACGTTGGTTGGTAATTTGTAACGTTAAAAGCACTAAGTCTATTCACTCTATTTTGTCCACTTCCTTTTTTCTTTTCTTGAGGTAACGCCCTCCTGGGTATTCTTGTCTTTCTCAAAAATATCATCAGCAAACTGGTCCAACCTGGAAGGATTGGAAGCGGGTCTTTCAGGATTCCTTGTGTTGGGTGAATTACTGGTTCCACGGTCTGACATGGTGAATACCTCCTCGAATTAATTCAATTCATTGATTGACTTATTGATTTTGGGAATATCTGCGTAAAGCAGCATCAATATTTTGCCCTAAAAAAATGCAAAATAAATCTGTATCCATATGTTTGAATGAATCTGTGAAATTGTAAAGTTTTGGGGTGATTGGATGATCTTTATCTATAACTGCTATGGAGGAACCCATTCATCCTCTTTGGCTTCAGCGGTACATCTGGGAAAGCTTCCAAGGGACAGAGTACCGACAAGGGATGAAATACTGAATACGGACTATTTCAATAAGTTAACCTATAGCGACATGGGTCGAATTATCTACAGAGGAATGGACGAAGAAGGAAACAAGGTGTTTTCTTTGGGGAGAGGAACATCCAAGGTGTTAATTCCCTGCCTTAGGAATCTGATTGAGATTTTTCAAAACGAATGTGGATTTAATGAAAAGATTGTTATGTCCAATATGTCCCCTACGGTACCTTTTCCAATGACCATGGGGGGATTCTTTTCGAGAGGACTGCATATTCACTTCGTTGGGGTGCCGCTTTTGGTGATTGGTGCCCAGAGGGCATATCACAAAGTGCTCAGAATCGTAGATAATACGAAATCCATAGCAAAAAATTCAAAGGAACAGGTGATAGTCTTAAAAAATGAGAATCTAACATCAGAGAGAAAATGATATCTGGTTGAATCCATGAGCAGGACTTAATGAGTCCTGCTCACAATCTGAAGAGAATTGTTTACTGTACGGTGAATTCTATTTCATGCTGGAGAATTTCATCGATTCGCTTTTCCAGCTTATCAATATCAAAATCCGCTTCTTTTCTTATACTTTTACGGAGCATGGGGCCGATCTGCTGGATATCGTCACGAATATCCCTCAGTAGTTCAAAGGCGGCTGCAGCTTCCATCTCTTCACGTGGAATCTCCACCATGTTGGCTAGAATAGAATTTTCTGTTCTTGATGCTACAATGGGGGAGCGGACATCCTCAACATATACCATGGTCCTACGACCCGGTCCACGCTCATCCTCGATAGGTTCAAGACTCACGATCTTGTCTGAGCGTGCAAATTTGCCATAACCCAACGGAACCATCACATGATCTCTAACTTCCATATCATTTCACCTTTTCTTATAAACTTGTGTTCTAACCCGGTTTTGCTTAAGAACAATCTTTGCTTCAAAAGCGTGTTCCTGTAAGTATATGAATTCAGATAGAAGGATTTAAAACACATTTTTAGCATTTCCAGAGTCCTGAATATTATTCGGATGAATTTACTTCTAAAAAAAATGAACCTGTAACACACAAACCTGTCCATGAATAATATGCTATTGAAAATACTCATAAAATTGAAAGGATGGATTTATAATGGCAGACGGATGTTATAAAGGCGGATTATTCGACGGCGACGAAATTCTATTCTTTATCATTATTTTCTTGATTCTCTTTTACTGTAAACCATTTTATGGCCCGGTAGGACCAGCAAACTGCTAGATTTAAAGGTGGTTTGAGGCAACGGGCAGAAAGGAGGGAATAGAATGGCAGAGGATCGAACCTATGGATGCGGCATAGAATTGATTGGATTTGTTAGTTCATTATCATTTTATTCATCCTATGCCTGCTATGCCCGAATTTCTTCTATGGCTTTAAATACGACTGCAAAGGTTGATACTTAAGAGTAGTTAATGCATCAAAAAAGCGTCCCTGAACAGGGACGCTTTTACTATTGCCAATTATACAAATGCTTTGAATATTGCAGTAATGATACCGCCCAGCAAAGCGGTAACCGGTATGGTCAATACCCAGGCACTAACGATATTCCTTGCAAGTGCCCACCGAACGGCAGAAAGCCTTTTGGCGGCGCCAACACCCATGATGGAGGTGGAGATTACATGCGTAGTACTGACAGGAGCACCAAAATATGTTGCAGTTTCAATAACCGCTGCTGCAGCTGTTTCAGCAGCAAATCCCCCTATGGGTTGAAGTCGGATCATGTTAACACCCATGGTTTTGATGATCTTCCAACCACCAACGGAAGTACCTAAGCCCATGGCCAGAGCACAAGTGATTTTTACCCAGGTTGGCACTCCGCTTTCGGTAGAAATTACTCCGGAACTTACAAGGGCCAATGTGATGATTCCCATGGATTTCTGAGCATCATTATTCCCATGTGTATATGCCATGAAAGCAGCGGATACAATCTGAAGCTTTGCAAACCAACGATTGACGACCTGTTGGGATAAAGATGCAAGCAGTCTAAACAACAAGGTCATGATACTCAAACCAATCACAAAACCGACAATGGGAGAAGTAATGAGCGGAAAAATTACTTTTGACCATACACCTGTCCAGATTACCTTCTCAAGACTCCAAGCGTAAACAATGGAAGAGCCTATCAGGCCGCCGATGAGTGCATGGGAGGAACTGCTTGGAATACCGTAATACCAGGTTATTAAGTTCCACGTGATCGCAGCCACGAGGGTTCCCACAATCACATACTGCTCAACAGAGCCTTGTACGAGCCCTTTGGAGATGGTTTTTGCGACCTTCTCACTCATCAGTGCGCCTAAAAAGTTCAGAGACGCAGCCATAATAATTGCTGCTCTAGGTGTAAGGACCCTTGTGGATACAGAGGTGGCTATGGAGTTGGCGGTATCATGAAAACCGTTAATGAAATCAAAGGTCAGTGCAAGGACTACCACCGCTACCAGTGTAAAGCTTATACCACTAAGCATGTTTCATAACAACTCCCTCTACAATATTCGCTACATCTTCGCAAGCGTCCAGCGTACTTTCCAGGTGCTCATAGATCTCTTTCCATTTCAATACTTCCGTTGCATCCTCCTGTGCAATAAAGAGCTTTGAAACAGCTGTTCTGAAGATTCTATCCCCGTCATCCTCCAAACGGTTGACTTCGATGATTTTTTGTTTTAATACCTTATTTTCCTTCATGCTCTTCATCTGAGACATTAAATCCCTTAATTCACTGGTACATTGGGTGATCAGCTTTGACATTGCTTTTGCATCATCCCTGACAGAGGTCACGTTATACATTTTGAAACGGTGAGCAGTTGCTTCTATGGAATCTGTGATGGTATCCAGCTCTTTTGCGATAAGGTAAATGTCTTCTCTGTCGATGGGGGTGATAAATGAAGCGTTTAGTTTTTGAAGGATCCTGTGGACATGTTTGTCGCATTCATGCTCAATCTTTTCGATATCATCAATCTTTTTGGTAACGTCAACATAATTTGACATCAAATCTTCGAGTAATTTCGCTGCCTCCAGAGATTTTTCTGCAGCTTCGATAAATAAATCGTAGAATTCTTCTTCTTTTCTTGATATTCTGAACATAATTTTGATATTCCTCCTTAAAAAGTTCCAATGATTTGATTATAAATGAGCCTGTAAGCCTAGACAATCGACTTAACATAGAATTAACAATTAAATAACAAGAGATTAACAAAGCCATAACGACAAATTTACAAATTCGTAACCAGCATTTAACAAAGAATTAATAAAGCCTTAAAAATCAATGCTTTCAAGTATGAAGGCTTTTGGAGAATTCGAGCTTGTCAAAACTGTATGTAAGTAGTATGAGAAGTTCACAGAAGTATAATGCAAAAAGCATCGATTTTTAAATGCTTTTTAGACGTGGGAAGCATTAAAAAAATGTATGAAAAACTGTAAAAAAAATGCAGCAGCCAGGAGGCTTCTGCACTTGACAGTGTTTATATAGATTTAGCGTTCCCTTATTTTACTTCAGTGAAGCAATGGCATCTTTCATTTGAGTTAAATTCATTGTGCCTACATGACGGCTTGAGATGCTGCCGTCTGTATTCATAAAGAAGGAAGCTGGGATAGAATTGACTTTATATTGTTCGGCAACAGTGCCCTTTTGATCCAGAAGAATTTTAAAGCTATAGCTGTTCTTTTGTATGAACTTACTGACGGTTTCCTTATCTTCACCGATGTTGACAGCAAGGATCACCAGATCCTCTATAGTGGTTTCCTTTTTTAGTTTTTCAATATCGGGCATCTCCGCACGGCAGGGAGGACACCAGGTTGCCCAGAAGTTAAGAAATACCTTTTTCCCTTGCAGCTGGCTTAATGTGACCTTGTTTCCATCAAGATCATTTAGTGTAAAATCGGGAGCAGCATTTACAGAGGGCTGTGGTTTGCTTTCGCTAGCGGGTTGTTTTTTCTGATCGGAACTTTTTTTTCCCGTATTGGGTGTATTGCTTTGAGGACTATAAGTAAACATGGTATAAGCTGCGATAATAATGAGAATCAAGGCGGTTCCCCAAATGATCATGCTTTTTTTCATAACAAGTACCTGCTTTCTAATAGTTTAAATATCAGTCCTACAAGTCAATTTCAATGAAAGACTAGCGGATGAAATATGAATCAAGGTTTGGAAGCTTCCTATGCTATAGACACAGTGCTCTTGTATAAAACTCTTCAAAATGACGGCAAAAAGTTAAAATATCCACTGATAACTGCGAGTTTATTGAAAAAAATGAGAATCCCGAAAATAATTAAGAGAATTCCGCTGATCGTGGATATGGCCGGCAGAAACCGGGAATACCGTTTGAAATACTTGGTAAAGCTTTCGATGGCCAGAGCCGTAAGGATAAAGGGGATGGCCAGACCCAGTGAATAGAAAACCAGCAGGAGGATTCCCGTACTAACCGTATTCATACTGCCGGCATAAATCAGTATGGAAGACAAAATAGGGCCTACACAGGGTGTCCAACCCGCAGCAAAAGCCATGCCAAGAAAAAGGGAACCTAAGTTCTTACTATGAATATTTTCAGGAAACCATCGTTTTTCGGAATAGAACAGCTTGATTTTGAAGATGCCTGCCGTATGGATTCCAAAGACGATGATGAGGATCCCGCCTGCTCTTCTGAAAATACCCTGATAGGCGGATAAAAGCTGTCCAAGGGAGCTGATGGAGGCCCCCATGATGACAAAAACAAGAGAAAAGCCCAATATAAACCCGATAGACTTATATAAGACGGTCAGCTTGGATTTCCCCGAGGTCAGTTCAGTGAGACCGGCACCTGTCAGATACGAAACATATGCCGGAATCATCGGAAGTACACAAGGAGATAAAAACGAAAACAACCCTGCTGAAAAAGCAACAATCCATGATATTTCCTTCAACAAAAACCACCTCAGCTATATATTCGTCATGGATTTAATATTCCCTGCCGGAAAAACTTTGTAACAAAACAATGAAAGAATAAAAATATTTAGATTAATTCTAAAGGTTTGTGGTATTATATTATCATTAATCATAAAAATTACAACAGGAGGTAGGCTTAATGGCAAAGGAAGTATCTATACTAACTGTAGAAGGTATGTCATGCAGCCACTGTGAAAACGCAATAAAGAAAGCAGTTGGGGAATTGAACGGTGTGGACAGTGTCAAGGTAGACCTGAACTCAAAAAAGGTTTCCGTAGAGTACGATGCTGAACGGGTAGAGCTGAAAACCATCCGGGATACCATTGAAGATCAGGGATACGATGTGAAATAATTCGTAACGGAGCTCCCCCAACAGGAGCTTTTTCCTTGTCAGAAAGTATGATTGGAATCACGATAAATAATAAGCAGATGCTTTAACATCTGCTTATCTGCTATCCATGAGATATTGATTTCTCAATGAATTTTTATGCCATTCGAAAAAAGTTAGATTTCAAGCTGACTGCGGCTGTTAAAGAAAGTCTTATATCCTAACTGTAAAAACATGATGACCGTAAGTGAAACACTTCCTGCGATACCCAGCATAATGGCGATCTGGTACTCGATGGCGATGGTTGGAGAAGTCCCGGATAGAATCTGCCCTGTCATCATTCCCGGCAGTGAAACAATCCCCATACCAACCATATTGTTGATGGTAGGTAGAATGGCGGCATCGAAAGCATTGTTTACGATCTGCCGGGAAGCAGCTTTGGGAGTAGCGCCCAGCATGAGGGAAGATTCTATCAGATGTTTGTGCGTATTCATTCCGTCAACGAGCCTGGAGACTCCGAGGGAAACCCCTGTCATAGAATTTCCGATAATCATTCCGCCAATGGGAATAAAATACCTGGGCTCATACCAGGGGGAAATGTGGATGACCACAAACAGAAAATAACACAAACTCAAAAGAGAACCGCTAACCATGGAGAAGGCGATAATTCTCTTCAGTTTTTTAGATAAGACTGCTTTGGAGCGCTTATATATGTTGTGGACAGCAAAGGCTTCCATAAAGATCAAAATCAGTATCGTAAACCCGGGATGACTGAAGTCGAAGATATAGGCTAGAACATACCCTGTCAAAAACAGCTGCAGGGACATACGGAGGGTAGAAATCACGATTTCCTTCTCTCTGGCGATCCCTTTAACCCTTACAATTCCTAACAGAAGAATGATAAAAAGATAGGCCGCTGCAAGCTGCCAAGGCTGTAAATCGATAATACCCTTCATTCTATGCCCTCCTTCTTGCTGATTACTTTGCCTTTTTTGATTTCTATGATGATATCGGAAAAGTTCCGGGCAACCTTTTGAGAGTGCGTGACCATGACTAGGGTTTTGTTGGCAGCCTTTGAATAGGAAACGAGCATATCGATGATGAGGTCCTCCGTGCTTTCGTCTAAAGCGGAGGATGGTTCATCCAGTAAAAAGACTTCCGGTTCCAGCAGCAGTACCCTCGCAAGGGCAAGCCTCTGCTTTTCGCCCCCGGACAGCTTTTCAGCATTCTCCTCCAGGGCTTTTTCCAGTTTTACATTCATAAGAACTGCATTTAACTTTTCATCTGCAGCTAAAGGTTTTTCAGAGAATTTTAGACCCATCAGCAGGTTATCCCGTATACTCCCGCTGAAAATAGGAGGAGATTGGGGAAGCATCACCACATTCCGGCGAAGCTCAACAGGATTGATATCTTCCAGCGGAGTCTCCTTATAGGTGATGATGCCTGCATCAGGACTGATCAAGTTGTTTAATAGCTTTATGAGTGTCGTCTTTCCGCTTCCGCTTTCTCCGACAATGCAGGATACCTTGCCTGAAGGAATAAAAAGTTCCTCGATATCTAGAATATCCTTGTATTTTACACTTTTTAACGAAAACAATTGTGCGAACCCCCTTAAAGTAGTTGTAGCATTGAATTTCCCTTTTCTATTTACCCACATTATCACATTTCATACCTTGTATGAAGCTTGTATCAACAATTATTTTTATCACTTCAAGAACAGTAGAAGTAAGTTTTTTTAAAGTCTATACAGTTATAGATTAAATTTAACAAATTATTCATAGCTTCTCCATAAATTCTTCAAAATTTTTGTTTACACTAAGAATATAAAAGCTGAACACAAAGGAGGCAATCATTATGAATAACAATTCTTATTGGCACGAAGACAGCCAAGATTATAAAGATAGCATCATGAGCCAAAATGTTGAAAAGGGACTGGAACTGCAAGTGATCCCGGATCCGTGGGCACACAAGCAAAAGAAAAAGTCCAACGTGAGGACCTATATTGCTCTTGTTTTGACATCCTCCATTCTTAGCAGCGCCGTGATGGGCGGAGTGATGTATTCCGTTTTTACAAGCAAAATGGAACAGCATACAGAAGCGATAAAAACAGAAAAAGCAATCAATTATGCCAGCGAGGATAAAAGTGCTACCAATGACACAGGAAACAACAATATTTCTAAACTTGCGTTAGCTAAAGGTTCTGCTGTTACGGAAATCGCTAAAAAAGTAGGACCGTCCATTGTAGGAATTCGAATGACAGTAGCAAACTCGTACGGTCGATTCTTTGGTGACGATCTTGGAGAGTCAAAAGCTGAAGGTTCAGGAGTGATTATCACTGCAGATGGATATATCATGACCAATTATCATGTGGTTGAATACGCCGATCCCAAAAATAGAGCCAGCAAAAATACAACCCTTGAAGTATTCCTTCCGGACAAACGGCAGGTAAAAGCAAAGTTTATCGGCGGAGACAGCAAAAATGACCTGGCGGTCATCAAGGTAGATCTTACAGGTCTGCCGGCAGCCGAACTTGGCGATTCTTCAAAACTGGAAGTCGGAGAGCAGGCCGTTGCCATCGGAAATCCTCTCGGCATGGAATTTGCCGGTTCAGTAACAGTCGGTGTGGTTAGCGCTTTAAACAGGAAAGTTGAAGCGGATGACAAAGTACTGAATCTGATTCAGACAGATGCTGCCATCAATCCGGGAAACAGCGGCGGAGCACTGGTTAATTCCCAGGGACAGGTCATCGGTATCAACACCATCAAAATATCTGTGGCCGGTGTGGAGGGCTTAGGATTTGCCATTCCAATGAATGATGCAAAGCCTATTGTTGACCAGCTGATCATGTTTGGCTATGTAAAAGGAAGACCGGTTGTTGGAATTACCGGTAGAGATATATCTGAAGTCCTTGCAAGACAATATAGCGTTCCGCAGGGTATCTATATCACTGAAATTGGTGCTGGCAGCGGTGCTGAAAAAGCAGGGCTGCAGAAGGGCGATATTATTGTCAGTCTTGCAGGTAAAACAGTGAAGACCATGAAGGACCTGGAGGCAGTCAAGAAGAATTATAAGGCTGGAGATACCGTGGATATAGTAGTCAACAGAGATGGAACCAATAAGACTTTCAAGCTGACTTTCTCAGAGGAAAGATAAATTTTAAAGGTCTGCAAGTTCTAATGTTTATAAGAAACAAAAAATACTTGGCATCGGATATGGTGTCAAGTATTTTTATGAGCATGACTATTCCGAACATGGATAAAACTAAAGAATCTTTATTGACTTTGGCTACAGCACATAGTAATATTAAATTAATTTTATAGGAATAGTAGGAAATATCTGTGTGTTCCACTAAAGAAAGGAAACAGACAGATATCCTATCATTACTAAAATGTACATATATTTAGAAGTGTGCTGCATCCAGTTTGTTTTTTCCAATTACCATAATTAAATCAATACAAGCAGGGGGGAAAAGAATGCCGATAAAAGTACCTGATGATTTACCGGCAGTGGAAGTCTTAAACAGTGAGAATATATTTGTGATGCCCGAAAACAGGGCGTTTCATCAAGATATACGTCCTTTGAAAATAGCCATCTTAAATCTGATGCCAACCAAAATTGCGACAGAAACTCAGATCCTGCGCCTTTTGGGTAATTCGGCCATCCAGGTGGATATTATTCTGCTCCATCCGAAAACCCATACATCCAAGAATACGCCGGAAGAGCATCTATTAAGATTCTACAGGACTTTTGATGAGATCCGGGATCAGAAGTTTGACGGATTGATCATCACTGGAGCTCCGGTGGAACAGATGGAATTTGAAGAAGTCAATTATTGGGATGAACTTAAGGAGATCATGGAATGGAGTCTCCATAACGTGTACTCGACATTCCATATCTGTTGGGGTGCACAGGCAGGGTTGTATTACCATTATGGCATTCCCAAGTATCCATTGGATGAAAAGATGTTCGGTGTATTTCCTCATATCATCAATAAAAAGAACGTCAAACTATTAAGAGGTTTCGATGACGTTTTTTATGTGCCGCATTCCCGGCATACCGAAGTTAAAAGGGAAGATATATTGAAGGTTCCCGAGCTCGAGATCCTTTCGGAATCGGAAGAATCCGGGGTCTATATCGTATCGGCAAAGAACGGCCGACAGATCTTTGTAACAGGTCACTCCGAGTATGATCCGCTGACACTCAAGGCGGAATACGACCGGGATGTCGCCAAAGGACTGGATATTCAAGTGCCAAGGAATTATTTCCCTAATGACGATCCAAAGAAACATCCTTTGGTATTGTGGAGAGGACATTCCAATCTTTTATTTGCAAACTGGCTGAATTACTATGTCTATCAGGAAACTCCGTTCAATCTGGAAGAAATTGAGTAGAAGACTTCGTTTTCATCTTGCTTTGAAAAGTTGAGCGGTTTGATAAAACTTGTCTGCCAGTTCTTTTTCACCAAGGCCATCATAAGATTTGCCCAGCAAGTGATAAGTGTCCGGGTTGGTAGGATCAGCAGACAGTGCTTTTTTTAGAAGTTCTACAGCTTGACGGAAAGAGCCCTGTTCAACCAGAGCTTCAGCCGAATGGGTCGACAAACAGATTTCCGGAGTTGACACTTTGGGGAATGCCTCAGAAGTGATCTCGCTAATAACTGCACGTATCTTATCGGCTGTAAATGGTTTTTGTATATAGGCTACAGCGCCCATTTTAGTACAGTCAATGGCGTTTTTTACTGTTGCGAAAGCTGTAATGATGATCACAGGAGTATGAATGCCCATTTCACGGATTCTTCTTAAAACTTCCGTTCCGCTCACCTCGGGCATTTTAATATCTAAAAAGGCAAGGTCAAAGGTCTGATTTTCAAAGAGCGCCAAAGCCTGTTTCCCGTCATTGGCGGTAAGAACCTCAAATCCCTCAATCTCCAGACAGGTGGTTAGTAAGGTTCGTATATTTTTGGTATCATCGACAACCAATACTTTCTTCATAATTCAAACTCCCAAATTCAAAATTGATATAAATCGTGAAAATGATTTTACAATGACAAATTTAATATTCACGATAAGAAGTTAAGAAATTGAATCACGATGTAAAAGCTTTATCGCGTTCAATATAACAAACGGATTACTAGGATAGAGGAAGAGCAAATACAAAGTTACTCCCTTCCTCAGGTTTACTGATGCAGCGAATATATCCATGATGCGCTTCGATAATATCCTTTACAATAGCCAAGCCGAGGCCTGTACCACGGACTTCGAGGTCATAGCCCTTGACTTGCACAAATTTATCAAAGATTTTATCCAGGTATTCAGCGGGGATACCGATCCCCGTATCCTTGACGGATACATAGATGCTTTCCAGATCGGTCGTAATGCTTACGCTGATCTCATCCCCATTGCTGGTATATTTCAATGCGTTTGTAATCAGGTTGTTGATGACCCAGGTAATCTTTTCGGCATCCACTTGTATCGGCGGAATGTTTTTTGCAGGGATAAAGTGAAGGGAGATGCCATTAGCACCGGCTTTTTCCACCATTGGTTTTAGCGCTTCGCTGATCACATCAACAATGCTGCATGAGGAAAAATTGTATACTGCATTACCGCTTTCCAATTTGGATAATTCCAGTAGATTGCTTACAAGGGCTGTAAGCCGCTCACCGTCTTCATGAATTGTCTCCAAAACTCCTTTTTGTCTTTCATTCAGTGGCCCGAGACTTCCTTCGGAAAGAAGGCTTTCTCCCATCAGAATAGAGGTGAGGGGAGTTTTAAATTCATGAGATATGGTTGCAACAAAATCTGTCTTTACCTGTTCCAGCAGTTTGAGCTGAGTGACATCTTGAAAAACAATAATGAAGCCGGTCAAATGCTTGTCCAGGTCCCTTCTGATTTTTGTCACCTTTACATTGAAAAAGAAATCATCTCCATTACGGTTAAAATTGATGATTTTTTCTTTCGAGGCTTCTTTTTCTACGATCGCTGTGGAAATGTAGGAGGAGATCTCCTCACTCAGTATGACCTCGGAAAAATGTGCATTGATGATCTTTCTTTCCCTTACATCAAAAAAGTTTTCGAAAGCATTATTGACAAGAGAAATTCGATAGCTGATATCCAAAACCATCAGAGGCTCAGAAATACTTTTGATGATTGCCAGAGACTTGTTCTTTTCGGTCATGAGCCTTCCCAGAGCACTCTTTTCATACTCCTGCAGTCTTTTTAACATTTTGTTGAATTCCCTGGATAGAATTCCGATTTCATCATTGGTGATAATATCCAACTGCTGATCAAGATTTCCTTCCTTGACCCTTCGAATTGAATTTGTTAGGGAGTAAACCGGCCGTAAAAATCTGCCTGTCAAATAATGAGATAAAAGCAATCCACCGACGACACTCAGGAGTGAGAGGATCAGAACTACATTCATGGAATGATTCGAACTATAGGTGATATTGGATTTGCGGTTGAACATGGCAATTTCATTAAGTTCGGACAATTGGGTAATCTGATCTTTAATTCTGTTATAATTCGTTAGGATTTCTGTATTATAGTATTGAATGGATTTTTGAATTCCCTGCTTCCTTCTGATTTGGTCTAACTGCTCAAATTGCTGAAGGTATCGTTCATAGTCCTTCTTGATGTTTGAAACAAGTTCCTTTTCTCCATGTTCGGTGATATTGTTGTTTTCAATTTCATACCATTGGAGAAACTTGTTTTTACTCTCTGAAAACATTTCTATCCCTTTATTCATGTCGATATTGTTATACATCAGGACAGCGCTGTCGTTTCTTTCCAAAGCTTCAAGCATATTGGCCAATGCGTTGATACTCTTATAATTATCCAGCATCAGACTGTCAATGGTCTGATTGACCTTAAAAAGAGAGTATATTGAAAAAGCCCCAATGAAAGCAATCATGAAGACAAGAAAAAAATATATTAAGGAAATTTTGCCTTTTAGTGTTTTAAACATAATCTGCACTTTCCAAAGCATGAAAATGAATCATTAAAAATATCGATCCGCTCTGTCGATCCGTTATTTTTGTTGCCTGATAAGACTTATTAAGTTCAGTTTAAAATTCACACGGAAAAAAGTCAATGATCTATACCGATAGAAAAGATAGAAGAAAATCGGTTTTACTATGAATTATGGAGATAAATGGCTTGAATGAACTGAGACAGTGCGGATAGTTTTTGATGGTAAAATCCTTGGTGTTTTTATTAAACAGGGACCCTGAGTATAATTGATTCTAGACATTTAATTTAATTTGCTCAATATTTAGCAAAACATTAGAAAGAGACTTGGTGAGATTCATGACAAAGAATATAAAAAGGTTTCTCATTGGCAGACCTCTGAAAAACGAGGCTCTGGCAGAGGAACGATACGGTGTTATGTGGGGGCTTCCGATCCTTTCCAGCGACGCAATTTCTTCTGTAGCTTATGCCAGTGAAGAAATCCTAATGGTATTGGTTCCTGTGATTGCAGCAGCTGCTTATACTCAACTGGCTTATATATCCGCAGCAATTATTGGGTTGCTTGTTTTGTTAACCTTGTCTTATAGGCAGACAATAGAGAGCTATCCCAATGGTGGAGGCGCTTATGTTGTTGCCAAAGAAAATCTTGGCGTTCTGGCAGGCGTTACCGCAGGAGCAGCGCTATCCGTAGATTATATTCTGACGGTCGCTGTAAGTATTTCTAGTGCATCGGATGCTATTACCTCCGCATTTCCTGCAATATATGAATATAGAGTACTCATTTGTATTGGATTTTTAATTTTGATTATGATTGGGAACTTACGAGGGATCGGTGAATCATCAAAGATATTCAGCATCCCGGCCTACGCCTTCATGATTGCAATTCTATCAATGATTGTTGTTGGGGTACACAGATATTTTACAGGTATAACAATACCTCAGCCGGCATTTGAGCAAACTTCACCGATTACAAGCTGGATGATGGTTATTCTGATTCTAAGGGCATTTTCCAATGGATGTGCCGCATTAACGGGTGTTGAAGCTGTCAGCAATGCAGTTCCTAATTTTAAGGAACCTTCGACGAAGTATGCAAAAAGAACTCTGGCATTACTCTCACTGCTCGTTTTTACCCTCTTTGGGGGAACTTCGCTTTTGGCCAATCTTTATCCGGTTGTTCATCAGCCAGGAAGGACCGTTCTTTCACAAATTGCCATTGAAATTTTCGGTCAGGGACCGATGTTTTACTATATCCAGATTACAACCATGATTATCCTCGCTATGGCTGCCAATACAGCGTTTACCGGATTCCCGCTTTTGATTTCGGTCATGGCGAAAGAAGGATATGTACCCAGACAGCTGAGTATGAGAGGGGACCGGTTAAGCTACTCAAATGGGATCATTGTGCTTACTGCAGTATCTGCCCTATTGATTGTATTATTCAATGCAGATGTATCAAAACTGATCGGTTTGTATGCGATCGGGGTATTTATATCCTTTACGTTGTCTCAGTCAGGAATGCTTGTGAAATGGACCAGATCCAAGGAAAAGGGCTGGAAAAACAAAGCTTTTGTCAACGGATTCGGTGCTGTTGTAACCGCTATCGTTGTTGTGATTATTGCAATTTTTAAATTTCATGAAGGAGCCTGGATTGTAGTATTGCTGGTGCCCCTCATGATCTTTGCAATGATGAAGGTTAAAAAACATTATATCGCGGTATCAAGACAATTGAGAATGAAGCCGGAAGAATTGGAAACTATTGATATTGAAAGGGATGTCTATCGGAACCGTGTCATCGTCCCCATCGAAAGCATCAACAAGTCCAGTATTCGCGCATTGCGATTTGCAAGAACCATCTCAGACAATGTCGTAGCTTTTAGTGTTGCGATCGATGAGGAAAGTGCGCAAAAGCTGCAAGAACGTTATAAACTTTTGAAAACGGAGATTCCTTTGATTGTGAAATATTCTCCTTACAGAAAAGTGGTCGAACCGCTTTTGAAATTCATCGAATCAGCTGAATACGACTATCAAAAAGGGGATATGATCACAGTGATCCTTCCTCAATTCTCGGTAAAATCCTGGTGGCACAACTTTCTGCATAATCAAACCAGAGTTTTTGTGGAAAGGGAGCTCCTGAAGCATAAGCATATTGTTGTGTCGGTCATGCCGCTTCAGTTGAAACGGGACGATATGATTTTAAACAACCCGAAATACGATAGATGATTTAATTGTAAAATGAAAAAATGACCGTAACGGTCATTTTTTTCACTAGTAAAGGTCTTGTAAATTAACATCTTATCCAGATGGTTTTTGCCAGTGCATGGTCCAGGGATTGATCCGAATTGGTAATTCGATGAGAGAATTCACACTTTTCAGAGCATTCAAAAGTGAATTTGCATCCCGAATAAACAGAGGCTCCATAGCTAATCTCTTTCTTATACTCAACCTCCAACGATTTAAGAGAAAATTGATCATAAATATCCTGAGGGACTGCCTCCAATGCCCATTCAACATATTTTGAATTATTCACGTGTTGATTGGTATCAATATCACTTCTTCTTACGAGAAACTCAAGTCCGCAATCCGCAGCAAAATTGGTATCCAAGCCGGAAAATGGGGAAGGGATGGCTTCAGTAGAATCCATACCATATTTATCTCCGAAATCATCCGGAACTCTGGTAGGCCTTCTTCTTTCAAAGTTGAGAAGAATCCATAATGTCACAGCCCGGCCGATAATATTTCCATCGGAGTCCTTAATCAAAAACTGCCTCGTGGCATAAAACTTTTCAAAGTGAGAAGGCCAGGTCTCAACGGTAATTTTTTCGTTTAGTGCAGGGTATCGATCCATTTGAAAGGACCAACGGTTCAAAATCCAGCATAATCCCTGTGATAGCAAGGTTTGAACTCCCAGACCCACGCTGTCCGAATGAGAGATGGCGGTTTCCTCCAATAAATTCAGCAAGCTGACCGGAGTGGCCTTTTGATGTCTGTCAATCTGGTAATAATAGATTTCAAATTGTTTTGTAAACCTCTGGTGCGACAATTTTATCGGCTCCTTATCTTATTTCAAGCTGGTGAGTTCTTCGGACTCTGCCTGTTTCTTGGCTGTAGTTTCAGTATTTACTCCCAAAACATTCACGTTGACCTCAACGACATTCAAGCCGGTCATACCTTCTACCGCCTGACGGACCTTGGACTGGATTTCCTTGGCCACTTCATGGATTCTACAGCCGTACTCCACGATGATGTTGATATCGATGACCGCTTCTTTGCCGGTGACTTCTACTTTTACACCTTTTGAAAGGTTTTTTCTGCCTAGGATGTTCGCAATACCATCTGCCAATCCACCGCTCATAGAGGTGACATTTTCAACCTCTGAGGCTGCAATGCCTGCGATAGTAGCAACAACTTCATTGGCAATCCGAATTTTGTCTTCATGCACAGTCTTTTTTTCACTTTCTGACATGGTTTTACCCTCCTGTATTCAATGTTACGGTAAAATAATACGGTAACTTGATTTGTCGATATAAAAATAAACACTCAAGAATATAAAAGCTCTAAATTTATTCAACATTCAAGCAGTATAAAATCAGAACTGCTATAAGCTGGAATTATTTTATAATAAGTATATCATATTCATGGTTCCATGCAAATTTCCTCGCTCAGATATTCATGATTATTGAGGAGATATAGGCGAAGACAGAAATAATGAATAATTTTGAAAAGGCTACAAGCATAGGATACTGAAAGGAACGAATATGAAGAACGAAATAAAGGATTATGGAAATGATTAGAATAATAATTAAAGCAGGGAAGGGAAGCAGGAAGGCAACGAAAATCGAGATCCCGAAAAACATATCAAGAACACGTTCATAACTTTTAAAAAAAGGCTCGCTTCTTAAACCTGCAAATAGATCCCGAACGAGGATTTTGGAGAATACACTGGAGACATAGGTCGCAAGGATTAGACTGATTCCTGTCTTTACGTAAAGGAGCCCGTTGGTTCCGGAAATATCTTTTGAAAAGAACGCCAGTGTTAAACCCCATAGAAGGCCGAAATGAACAAGCTGGTCAAAAATGAAATACGGAGTTTGCCAGCGAATATGCCTGTTGGCAGTAAGTTTCAAGCAATCTATAAAAAAGTGAAGGAGCCCGCAAAGAAGGGCGGCATAAATGCCGGAAGACCCAAAGACAGCCATGAGCGCTACCTGAGCAACAGTAATTACAACAGAATGGAGAGCAACGCCTTTAACGCCCTCTGCTTTCAACTGTGCAATTTTATCGGTTTGAAAAACAAAATCCCCAAGTAAGTGTGCAAGCACAAAAAATAAGAAAAAATTATGCATTACTCTGATTCTCTAACTTTCTATTAAAAACAGAATTAAAATTGTTTACAACTTCAGGATCAAACTGAGTCCCGGAGCAGCGGTTGATTTCATTGATTGCGACTGAAAACTCCAAGCCTTTTCTGTAGGGTCTGGTAGTGGTCATGGCGTCAAAAGTATCTGCAACAGCTATGATACGAGCTTCCAGCGGAATCTCATCACCCTTTAGTCCGTCATAGTATCCGGTACCATCGAATTTTTCATGGTGGTAACGGACCCCGGGAATAATATATTTGAGAGATTTCATGGACTCCAGAATCTTTGAACCAATCAGGACATGGCTTTTCATCAGGGCGAATTCCTCATCATCCAGACGGGACTGCTTATTTAAAACCGAATCACAGATACCGATTTTGCCCACATCATGTAAAAGTGCCATGTATTCCAATTGTTCCATCTGTTCCTCTGAAAAGCCCATTTCTTTTCCGATTTCCAATGAGTATTCGGTTACTCTATGGGAGTGACCATTGGTATAAGGATCTTTAGCGTCAACTGCACCGGCGAGTGCGGAGATAGCGTCTACAAAAAGATCATGCATTCCCTGATAAAGTTTTGCATTTTCAAGGGCAATTGCGATCTGACTGGTCATTCCTTCAAGAAACTCTTCATCTTCTCTGGTAAAAAAGCCGCCTCCGACCTTATTAATCAACTGAATGACTCCGATGGTCTTATCATGAAATTTTACCGGCATCGTCAGCATGGCTTTTTGCTTGAAATCAATTTTTTTACCGATGGCGCTGAATCTCGGGTCCTGGTTTACATCCTTCAGGTTCAGGGTAACACCTTCTTTTGCGACCCAGCCGGAGATCCCTTCACCAATCTTAACCCGGATTTCTTTTACTTTGTCACCTTTTCCGCCCAAGGCAACTTCAAACCAAAGTTCCTGCTTTTCTTCATCCACCAGGTAAAGGGAGCAGGCTTCCGCCTGCACCTCTTCCTTGGCAAGTTCCATGATTTCTTTCATCAAACGCTTTAGCTTTATATTTGATGTTATTTTCTTTCCGATGTCATAAAGCTTCATTATTTTCTTTATTTTATTATGTTTTCCCTTTAAAAGCAATAATGTAAATAGTTGGGTAACTATCAATATAGCTAAAGCAATTTTTATCATCTTATTTTAACTCCTTATTTACCAGTAGAGATGACAACCGCACTATGTTCGTCTACCCACTGTACATAGAATCCCATACCTTCCGCCAAAGCTCTGATGTGGATCATGGTGCGATCTCCCTTGAGAACGATACTTTCTCCGTTGAGTTTAAATACTTTGCTTACTTTG
>JAOAAU010000088.1 GCA_026418695.1 Clostridia bacterium | reverse complement strand
TTAAATGGACTCTCGAAATCCATTTTGATCGCATTGATATCGGCGCCATTTATTTTTATGCTTTTTAGGTCAGCGATCCCCATGTTCTTGTCTGCCGCAAGTTTCACATGGTTTACTTCCTCCAGCTTAAAGCCCATAAATGTGAGGCCCGCGGTATCTAAAGCCACCATATCCTTACCGGCTAGTACAATGTTGGATTTTACGGGTGTATTGTTCATCGGCCCGTTGCCTTCTCCTCCAACAATCCCGTCAATAACGGAGAATTCAGGTTTTCTGATTCGGTTCAAATCAATGATGACATTCTCGATTCCCAATCCGTGGAGCGCATCTTTGCTGCCTCCTCCAGGGTAAACCTTAAAAGACGGCACCCCTATACAGTTTTTCAAGCTCATGGAAGCCGCTGTTAAGAAGTGGGTTTTCAGCTTTGCAACATTGATGACCACATCTGCATCCATGAAGACTTTAGGAACGAATATCGCTTTCCCTACCAGACTTTCCTTCGGCTGAAGTTCATAACAGTCCTTTTTTTCAAAACTATTGAGGTTTACCAGCTCTACACCTTTGATGGTATCATATTTACTCATTTCCAAAAGGGCTGGCTGGAACGCATCGCTGGAAAAATTCCCTTCTGCAATGATCACCTTGGATGCACCGTGTTTGAGTGCAAGTTCTGCTACCTTTTTAACTACCCTATAGTCTGTTGTGAGAGGAGATCCCGCTTCGGGCATATAGCAGAGGTTAGGCTTGATTAGTACAACCTGCCCCTTTTTAATAATATTTTGGAGCCCCCCGGCATTTTCAATGGCTTTTTCCGTAACTTTTTCAAAATCCGTTCCTGTGCCGACACCTACAACAGGATTGGGTTCCGGCGCTTCAAACGCCTTTTTCATGATCTCTTCTACATGTTTTCTTTCAACATCACTCTTGAATTGTGCAGGATCCAGTTCCTTTACCTGATTCTCAGCAGGTTTCGCAGCAGTTTCCTCAGCTTTCTTCTCAGTGTTGGTATTTTGCTGTTCGACACTGGTACTTTGCTGTTCAGTCTTGGTGCTCGCCTGCGGGGCATCAGCTTTTTTGGGACTCCTGTTCATCAAATAGCCTCCGAAAGCCACTGCACAAAGTACAATGATTACACTGTAGATGATAATACTTTTTGCTTTTCCCATTTTCATCTCCTCCTCAGTTTTCTCTTCTCTAGCCACTCAAGCCATATTTTAAAGTCAATCACTTTCCATTTTCAAAGCTTACTTTGCTCTTGAAGAGTTCAATATAACATTGCCGAAATTCCTTAGATATCCTTACCCGTTAAAGCCTTATATAGAAATTTTGCAGCTACATCCTGCACCTCATAAAAGCTTGGCTGCAGGTTGTGATTCGCATCTTTTACCGGATGGAAAATATAATCAACACCTTGGCCTTTTAGTGTTTGAGCCAACATTTCACCTTCTGCAAAAGGAACCGTCTCATCCTTGGTACCATGGATTATTGCACAGGGAGGGTCATTCTTATGGGGTGTACCCATCCATATCCGGTTTCCAGCCAGCTCCACCACAGCAAAAATGCTCTTCTTGTTCCATTTTGCATTTTCTCCTCCCTTATAGGTAAGATTGGTTACAATACAAGCTCCAGCTGAATACCCGGCAAGGGCAATATGATTTTTGTCCACACGGTATTTGGGACTGTTTTGTACCAACCAATCTACAGCTGCTGCGGCATCATCCGTAGAATCAGTAAATGTTCCCACCCAATCTGCTGAAGGATTTTGTCTTAATCTATAATTGATGGAGAGCGTAACATATCCCATTTTCGCGAATTCGACAGCTAGGTTTTTTTCCATTCCTACCGATTTATCTCCGCTCGTAAAGCCTCCCCCATGGACCCAAACAATTGCAGCCCGATTCTCAGCCTTGTCCCCGGCGGGTTGATAAACATCCAGGTAAAGCTTTTCAAGCTCACCTTTCGAGTTTTTCACTTCTTTGTAAAGGATATTTTTCTCAATGTCCAGGTTGTCAAAGAGCGGCTGAATATACCGAGATGCCTCTTCAACAGTTAATTTGGAATTTTGGGGTTTTGAAGAATCCTTCTGCGTATTGATGCTGGTATCTTGGGATGACTGGCAGGATAAAAACAGTATGCAAAAATATAACGCAAAAGCAAGTATAAGTATTCTCCTCGTAAAAAAACTCTTCATGAAGAACTCCTCCTTCAATTAATGCTTATATAGAAGCCAATACTGTAAGTAAAACAATCCAAATCAGATGATACCCTAAAACCGTCACAAAACCTTTTGGCTTAAGGATAGCAAGTAAACCGGAGATTTTTACCAAATCCAACATTGTATAGATGATTTTCATGGTCAGTTGAAAAAATGGATTTCCGACGTTATACGTTCCAAACAATTGGGGAATGGAAGCCGTATAGCTGTTTGTGAATATCAGGTTGAACACTTCCGTGAGAACATACTTTTGAAAAAGGCTGTCCAGGAGAACTCCGATAACAAGATACAGACCGATCCCATTGATATACTTCCCTAGAACGCTTCCAATTCCTCTGATATGAATGGATTGTCGGTCAATGGTTGGCATATTCTTCAAATTGAATACATCGTCTCCAATGAATTTGAAGGTTTTGAATATCAGCCCTGCTGCAATGCCAAAGATTAGCGCAAAGACTACTCTATTGCTCCCGGTCCTCCAGATAAATCCCGCATCATTAAAAGGAATCAGCATGTTAAACAGTAGATTTGATACAATGACAGGCAGTACAATATAAGATTTGAACCCCAAGTGAAGTAATGCTGCGGCAATTGGAAGGACTCCGTATATATTCAGTGGCAGCGCAGCTCCAAAGATTGTGAACATCGTAATGAAGAGAAGGTCTCTCATAATGGTCGGCTGCTTTTCTTTAATCATGGAAGAATCAAGAAAGAAAATCGGAATGGACAAAATACAACCTGCCGCCAATTGAAGGATGTTAAAAAACAGTGTAGTTCCGGAAGCAACAATCAAGTCCAACATTTCAACCCTCTTTTATATCTCTAAGTATATTTTTCCTTTTACTATTGATATGAACACTTTATCCGAAGATCACTTTCTGGAATAATTTTACCTGCTATTGGAATTACATTATAGATAACGAATGTAATGAACCAACTGCGACCTGTCATAAATATCCGAAACAAAAAATGACAAATGTCATTTTATACATTTGTCATTTCGTGGTCTATCATTCATTATGCCTTTTCTATCTCACGAGTCGTAATGATATCGGCCCCTGTCCCCAGAATATTGTTCAATACGGCTTGGTGCTGTCTCACCGGTGCTTCCAATTCCAATGCTTTCACCAGTTTTACTGCTTCCATGATTTTATCTTTGGGAATCGGTTTATTGCTTCTTACGCTTACCAGTGGCAAGATGCCGTTCTTTACTTTTACGGTTGTTGTCAGACTCCGGACCGGATTGAATATTTCATTTTCCGCGTACTCGATTCCTTTTCTACAAAGGGCGTCCGAAACTTCCGTTACCTTTTTGTCGTTATAAGCTACCCTAAGTCTGCAGCTGTTCGGGCATACTATACAGGTCATCTCTTTCAAATTACTCACCGATGCACACCTCCAACTCTTGCAAGCCTTCAAGCTCCTGTGCTTTAAGTTTCAACCGGATCATTTCGGCAGGGTTGAGATTTTTCATATTGAAGGATTTGATTTTTTGCGACCCGCTTCTGAATACAACTTTTTTATCTCTCAAAGGTTCGGTAACCCGCATAGAGAATATAACATCTTTCTTACCGGAAATACGCTGAGGTAATATATACCTTACCTTGTCACCGGGTTTTACGGATACGTCTTGGTTATGCTGACCTCTAGTATCTCGCACAAAGTTTACAGCTGCTTTGGCTGCATGCTCTGCCTCTGAAGATACATGGTCTACCAGATCGTGCACCTGTAATACGTTTCCGCAGGCAAATATTCCCGGGATGTTCGTCTGAAGGTCTTCATCAAC